>JAQYWF010000153.1 GCA_030145105.1 Desulfosarcina sp. | reverse complement strand
GCATACTCAAGTATGTCGAGGATTGAAATGGGAGTCCAACGCCGATATTGGCCGAGATGGGGCGTTTTGAAATTGGCTCGCTATTTGATGCAGACCTTCCTGACCTCCAACAAATCGCAATGCCCCTGAAAAATCTTGTCGATGCCGTCCTGCTTCAAGGTGGTCATGCCGTCAGAAATGGCCTGTCCACGGATTTTGGCCATTTCGGCCTTGGTCTGAATCAACTTTTTCATAGCATCGGTACCCATCAGTAGTTCATGGATGCCCATGCGGCCCCGGTAGCCAGTGTTGTTGCACAAGTCGCACCCTTCCGGTTTAGCCAGCTGCAGGTCGTCGGCATAAGGGATGTTCAGATTGTTCTTGTACTCCTCTTCCCCGTATTCTCGGACCAGTTCGTCGTATTCCTCTTGACTGGGGTGATAATTGCGTTTGCAGGTTTTGCACAGGGTCCTTACGAGCCGCTGGGCCAGGATGCAAAGGATGGCATCGGCAAAGTTGAAGGGATCCATACCCATATCCAGCAAACGGGTAATGCTTTCCGGCGCGCTGTTGGTGTGCAGGGTGGAAAAGACCAGGTGGCCGGTCAGGGAGGCTTCGATGCCAATGGAGGTCGTCTCCTTGTCACGCATTTCACCCACCATGATCACGTCCGGGTCGGCCCGCAGAAAGGCCCTCATAGCCGCAGCAAAATCGAACCCAATCTTGGGTTTCACCTGCACCTGGCGAAGACCGCGCTGGGTGATTTCGACCGGGTCCTCCGCGGTCCAGATTTTGGTTTCTGTCTTGTTGATAAAACTCAAGGCCGAATGCAAGGTGGTGGTTTTTCCGGAACCGGTAGGCCCGCAGACAAAAATCAGCCCATAGGGCTTGGTGATCACGCTGATAAAGTTTTTGTAGTTGGGTTTGGAAAAACCCATCTTTTCCAAGGGGATGGGCTCGCCGGCCGCCAGGAGGCGCATGACCACGTCTTCCAGCCCACCCTGGGTGGGGATGGTGGCCACGCGCAGTTCGATGTCCTTGCCGCCGTATTTTTTAAACTTGATCTTGCCGTCCTGGGGCAGCCGCCGTTCGGCGATGTCCAGGTCGGACATGATCTTGATTCGGGAGACCACCGCGGCCTTGTAGGAAAAGGGAATGGTCTGGTAGATGGTGCACGAGCCATCCACCCGGATGCGAACCTGGGTATTCTGCTTGCCCGGGTAGGGTTCGATATGGATATCCGACGCACCGCGGCTGTGGGCATCCAGGATGATCTTGTTGACCAACTGGACCACGGCGCTGTCTTCATCGCCGATGCCGGATTCGGCCTCTTCCACCTCCTCGGACTCCACCTGAAGTTGGGAGAGAATATCGTCGATCTCCGCCAGCTCTTTTTCGTCCTGGGTGAACAGTTTGATGAAATCGAGAATATCCTGCTTGAGGCTGACGTAAAAACTGACCGGGCGACCTGGGAACAGGGCCTTGATCTCATCGATCTTTTTCAGGTCGTGGGGATTGTCGACGGCAATAACGACCTTGTTGCCGTCCGTTTTCAGGGGCACCCAGATGTTGTTTCTCATGAAAGGGACCTTCAGGCCTGCCATGAGGTCGCCGGGGATTGGGTAACTGGAGTTGTACTCGATGAAGTTGGTCTTGAAGTATTTTTCCAGTGCGTTGCCGATCTCCTTTTTAGGAATCTTGAAATCCTTCATCAAAACCGCGGAAATCGGTTCTTTACGCTGGGCGGCGCCGGCAATGGCCTGGGCCAGCTCTTTTTGGGTGAGCAGGTGATTTTCCAGCAGGAAGTCGTATTTGTTGGTTCGGTTGCCCCGGGCGGCGATGCGCTTCTGATTGTAAAGGGCCGTCCCCATAATCTTGGACAGCTCCAATACGGCCTTTTCCTCCGCTTCTCCAAATACACGGTCGCCTTTGCAGTTGATCAACTCCATGGTGCCCATCAGATACTTCTGAAAAACGATGGGATGGGCCAGGACCTCCTTGGTTCGATAACCGGTTCGCCGGTCCCAGCTGGAATCGAACTGGAGATCCGAGTCGATGGCGATCAACTCCTTCTGATCATATGCATCCTTGATATTTACCAGGGTCTGCTTCAGTGCAGAATACCCGGCAATGCTGGTCTGAGCCACGGGAATCCGGATTTCGGCTACCTCGCTGCCCGACTTGAAGCGTGATACCAGTTCCCGTTTGACGCCATCCACCACATAGACGGTAATCCGGTCTGCGCCGAACAGCTCGCAGATTTCGTCTTTCAGGTTGATCAGTGCTTCACCCAGGTTAGTGGCTTCGTTAAGCCGATGACCGATAGCCTGAATCCTGGATTTATATTTGGCTTCAGACATGGGCGCACTGCCCGTATCCTCGTCAAGAGTCATAGAAATCTCTGCATTGGCCATAAATCACATCCTGCTGTGGGTTGTATTTTCGTTGTCCGCGCGTGGCGTAAAATAAATCATGATGGTAACGTCGGTGCTATTTGCGGTACTGGTGGTATAGTTTCTTGCATCCTCCGCCGATAAGAAACAGACCCATAAAATAAAAACAAAATCGGATAAAGCCGGAGGCGGCTGCAAATCTCGGTATCTGCTCAATGTTTGGCATCACTTGGGGGATTCGGTAGAAAACGCCCAAACCAGCCAGTATCAATACAACAGCCCAGATGCGTTGGACCGGATTCACCTGTTTGTTGGCCATGGATAAACCTGATCGTAAACGTGAAAACAAATAATGACCCTTGGCAACGGCAAAACGCCTTTGAAAAAACGCCTAAGTGGTCGTGAATAGACAACTATATACCACATCCGCCCTAAAAAAAGCATCCCAATTTTCCCGCACCGGCGGGCGGAGGTAACCACGGCATTATCATCGGTCATTGGATTGATCGACTTAAGCGACGATATTTTTTTTTCAAAAATAATTAAAAAAGGCCGGGAGGATTACCCCACAGCCTCTTTTATTGCATTCGGCAATGGGTATCAGACGAACGATGCGCCTCGCCATGGCCGGTCGGGCTCAGTTGCTGCGGCGCACTATCCCTTGAGCGACCCTTTGAATTGCGGTTTTCGCTTCTCGATAAATGCGCGGGTTCCCTCTTTTCCATCTTCACTGGCCATGCAGATGGCGAAGGCATCGACCTCAATCTGGCAGCCGGTGGCCAAATCCACGTTAAGGCCGTTGTTGACCGCCTGTTTGGCGGCTCGAAGGGAGACCTTCCCTCTGGCTGCAATGGCCCGCGCGGTCTTAAGCGTTTCCTCCATCAGTATTTCCTGAGGGAAAATCCGGTTAATCATGCCAATCTTCTCGGCTTCTGCGGCAGGGATCAGCCGCCCGGTGAAGATCATCTCCTTGGCCCGGTTGCTGCCAATGAGGCGGGGCAGTCGCTGAGTGCCGCCAAATCCGGGGATGATACCCAAGGTGATTTCCGGCAGACCGAACATGGCGTTTTCTGATGCATATATAAAATCGCAGGCCAGGGCCATCTCACTGCCGCCCCCCAGGGCAAAGCCGTTGACCGCGGCAATTGCCGGAATAGCCAGGTCCTGGAGTCGGCCGATGATCAGCTGCCCTTTTCTTGAAAACAGCTTACCCTGCAGGGTGTTGAAGGTCGCCAGTTCAGTAATGTCGGCACCTGCCACAAACGATTTTTCCCCGGATCCGGTTAGGACAAGCACACGGATCGCTTCGTCAGCCTCGATTTCATCCAATGCCGCAGAGAGTTCGTCGAGTAAATGGCCGTTCAACGCATTTAGCGCTTTGGGACGGTTGAAGGTGATGGTGGCGACGCCCTCCACCACATCAAAAATGATGTTTTCGTAAGCCATGACAGTTTCCTCCTGATAGGTTTCTGGTTGAATGATCGGTGGCCGGCAGTGACAGCAGCAATGTTGCGGCTTTTACCCGTTTTTGTCCCGCTCGGCCGATGGAAAGTAAAAGGCGGTGGGACTGGTCTCTTTAATATACTTTCGGATCCCGCGGATGATGCCGTCACAGAGCTTCTCTTGGTATTTGGCACTGATCAGGCGCTTGCACTCCCTGGGGTTTGAAATAAATGACGTCTCCACTAGAAGCGCCGGCATCTGGGCGCCCAAAAGAACATAAAAAGGTGCCTGTTTGACGCCTTTGCTGCGAATGTGGCTGAAATTTTTTTTCAAGTGCAGATACATTTCCTGCTGGACCATGGCCGCCAAGCGGCTGGATTCGCTGATTTTGGCGTTCTGCATCAAATCGTTTAAAATAGTCTCCAAGTCGCTGATATTTTTAGCAGATGTCGCATTTTCACGGGCTGCGACCCGAATGGCATCCTCGTCAGTGGCCAGGTTCAGGAAAAAGGTTTCAATACCGTATGCCCGCCTGTCTCTGACCGCATTGGTATGAATGGAGATGAACAAATCCGCATTCTGTGTGTTGGCGATGGCGGTGCGTTCCTCCAACGTCAGGTAGCGGTCGGTCGTCCGGGTGAGCACCGCATCGCATTTGAGCTCGGTTTCCACTTTGCGGGCCAGCCGTTTGGCAATCTGCAACACGACGTCCTTCTCATGAACCCCTTTCAGATACCCGGGTGCACCATAATCTTTGCCACCATGACCTGGATCGATGACGATGCGACTCACCCCCAAAGCCAGTTGGCGGGCGATGGCACCGGGTGGCAATTTACCAGTGGAAGGCCTTCTGGGTGAGGTGGACGGGCTGGCGGCCTGCCGGTCTGAATCGGCCCCCCACACATCCAATACGATGCGAAAGGGATTTTTCAGGGAAAAAATTTTATAGGTTTTAAAAGACTTGATATCAACAACGATTCGTACCGATTCACCGGTGTACTGCCCGGCCCGCGCATCACTGAGCAATTCATCGTTAATGGGGACAAACTTCTGGATGTCCCTACCTAACCTGCTCTTGCTCAGGTCGATATAAAGCCGCTGGGGCTTCTTGATGGCGGGATCTTTTTTCAGCAATCGGTGTGAAAAACGGGTCTCCTTGTCGGCATCGATAACGATCCGGGTATAGCTGGGGTTGGACCAGAATCGCAGTCCCTGCACGGTAACCAGGCCGGTTTGCTGCATTGACGCATCTGACATGCCAGCCTCTGAATCGTTTTGATTCTGGGCGATGATGCTCGCCAACGGGTCACCCACGTCGATCGTTGCAGCGGTCCCGGAAAAATTAGCGGCCAGTTCATCGTCGGCCTTTTTGGCAAAAGCGCTGCCTGGAAACTCTCTTTTCACCCGCCGGAAATATTCCATCGCCTGATCAAGATCCGCCTCACGATTGGACTTGTCCGACAACCCCTTAAACAACAATCCGGTCATATACAGAGATTCGGCAGCAACGCGACCACTGGCGTCCGATCGGTAAGCCACCTGAAAGTAATCGACACATTTTTCCCATTGGTCCCGAAATTTTTGTTTCTCAGCGCTGGCCATCAACTTATCATATTCGGCAAGGGCTTTTTTGAGATGCCTGGCAGAAGCCGATTTCGCGGGTCGTGCAGCCGGCTTATCCACATCGGCCAGCTGCGATCTGGATTTCGGGGTATAACGGCTCTTGGGGTATCGTTGGATAATCCGTTGGAATACATTCACCGCTTCCTTTCGGTCGGCGTCCAGATAGGAACGCGTGTGCAACTCCAAATATAGGATACCCGATTTATAGAGTCCGGCGGCGGCCCAGGGACCGGAAGGATCAAGCCGGTATACCTTCTGGTATTTATCGATACAGGCCAGCCACTTGTCACGGTATTTCTGATACCGGGTATTTTTCTTGAGCGTCGCGTAGGCCTTTTCGGCTTGATAATACTGTTGCTTGGGCGTCAGGGCCCAGGCCGGCCAAACCATGGACACATTGATCAGCAAGGAAAGGGCCACCAAGCGGAAAACAATCAAACACAAAGATGTATTGGTGAGTTGCGGCATGTTCACTCGAGTAAGGGTCAATTCACAACGGATTGTGCCTTAATCTGCAATTCGTTTAACATATTCAAGGCGTCTATTGGGGTCATTCTGCTTAAATCCAGCATCTGAAGCGATTCCAGCAGTTTTCGCTCCATGGGGCTGAACAGCCCCAGTTGAACGTGCCCCTTTTCTTTTTTTTCACCGGTTTCGGCCGCTTTGGATTCAGCCGCCCGGGGATGCATTCCCGCTTCGATCTGGGCAAGAATCTTTTTGGAACGCCGGATCACCGGTTCGGGAATCCCGGCCAGTCGTGCGACCTGGATGCCATAGCTGCGATTGGTACCCCCTTCGACCAGTTTTCTCAAGAAAATGATTTCGTCGTTCCACTCCTTGACGGCAATATTGTAGTTTTTGACCCGGTCGAGTTGGTTTTCCAGTTCGGTCAGTTCGTGGTAGTGGGTGGCAAAGAGGGTGCGGGTGCCCGTGCCGTTCAGGTCATGAAGGTGCTCGGCCACGGCCCAGGCGATGCTCAAGCCGTCATAGGTTGACGTGCCGCGGCCGATCTCATCCAAAATCACCAGGCTTTTCTCCGTAGCGTTGTTGACGATGTTGGCCGTTTCCTGCATTTCTACCAAGAAAGTACTCTGGCCGGCTGATAGATTGTCCAACGCGCCCACCCGGGTGAAGATACGGTCGGTAATGGCAATATTGGCCATTTCCGCCGGCACGAAGGATCCCATCTGGGCCATGATGGTCACCAACGCCACCTGCCTCAGCACTGTGGATTTTCCTGCCATGTTTGGGCCGGTGATGATCAACACTTGATTGCTTTGATTGTCCATGACGATGGAGTTGGGAACGAAACGCTCTCCGGTGATTAACTTTTCAACCACCGGATGACGTCCCTCCCTGATCTCCAGGATGCCCTCGGTATTGATATCCGGTCGGCAATAGCCGTTGTTTTGGGCAATCTCGGCAAACGAGGACAGACAATCCACCCGGGCAATGAATCGGGCGACCTCCCGGATCTCGGCGTGATGCGCCTTGACCTGATCCCGGATGGAAACAAAGATCTTCATTTCCAAACTGTTGCGCTGGTCAGCGGCATTGAGTACCCGGGATTCGAAATGCTTCAACGCGTCGGTGATGTATCGCTCCGCATTCACTAGGGTCTGTTTGCGAACGTAGTGATCAGGCACCGATTCACTGTGGGTGCGGGAAACCTCGATGTAGTAGCCGAAAACCTTGTTATAGCGCACTTTGAGGGAGTTGATCCCGGTAGCGCTGCGCTCCTTGGCCTCCAGCTCTGCCAACCATCCCTTACCGTCCTTGCCGATGCGGATCAATTCATCCAGTTCGGCGTCGTATCCCTCACGGATCATGCTCCCGTCAGTGATCACCGGCGGGGCATCCTCGCGGATGGCGCGATGGATCAGGTCGGCCAGTGCCTGCATCGCGGTGGTGTCCCGTTCATACCTATACGGGGCGGCGGAAAGATGGGAAAGTGCGGTAAAAATGTCATTCAATGCTTGAATGGAGTGTTTCAACGCCGTCAGATCCCGTGCATTGCCATGCCCCATGGAGATTTTGCTGCCCAGGCGCTCGAGATCCCGCACAGGCTTGAGGGACTCGCGAAGCGCCCTTCGGATCTGCATTTTTCCCACGGCCTCGGCAACCGCATCGAACCGGACCTGAATCTGGACAGAATCCAGCTGCGGATAGCGCAGCCACTGCGCCATAAGCCTTCCGCCCATGGCGGTGACCGTCCGGTCCAGAATCCCCAGCAACGTTCCCTGACGGCTGCCGGTGCGTATATTGGCTGACAATTCCAGATTTCGGCAGCTCTGGTCGTCCACGACGAGAAACTGTCCGAGAAAGTAAGTCTGGACGGCAGTAAGGTGGTTGATCTTCTGGCGCTGGGTTTCAGTGACATAGTGGATCAATGCCCCGGCGGCCCCCACGCCGGCTTTCATGGACTCGCATCCGAAACCTTCCAGCGAAAGCGTGTCGAACTGCTCCAACAGTCGCTGACGGCTACCGGCAAACTCGAATGAGCGGTCTTCCACCACGGTCACGGCGCTGATGCGGTCTTCCTTTATTAGCGGTGAGAAAGCGGCATCGGCATTTAGAGATTCAGGCAACAAAATTTCTCTGGGGGCCACCCGCATGATTTCATCTAAAATGGCAGCTATATCGGCCGTCTCGGTGAGGCGGAACGTACCGGTGGAAATATCAAGACTGGCCAGGCCGGTCATTTGCTGGTGCCGGGACAGGGCCAGTATGAAATTGTTGGTCTTTGCATCCAGCAGTTCATCCTCGATAATCATCCCGGGGGTCACAACCCGGACCACTTCCCGCTTGACCAGCCCCTTGGCCGCTTTGGGATCTTCCACCTGGTCACAGATAGCGACCTTGTATCCGTTTTCAATCAGCCGGGAAATGTATCCCTGTGCAGCCCGATAGGGTACGCCGCACATGGGCACCGGCGATTCATCGTGTTTATTGCGCGACGTCAGGGTGATCTCCAGCACACGGGAGGCGACTTGGGCGTCTTCGAAAAACATCTCGTAGAAGTCACCCATGCGGTAAAACAAAAGGGCGTCAGGATAACGCTCCTTGATGGAGAGGTATTGCTGCATCATGGGTGTAGCTTTAACAGAGGCCATCAATAATGAAATATTTACAATGTGTTAAGGATGTGAGGCGGCAGGTGACAGAGGCGGCCACCCAAATAGGGCGGCAGATGACAGGACGATGTTCCAAATTCGCCGCGGCCGACGGCACGATCCGGATCATTTCAATTCAGCAACCACTTCCACGGGTTCATCTACAGCAGATGCCGCTGGTGAAGGCTCAGCGGACACCGTTTGGGCGGAGAGCTGCTTTTCCAATGACGATACCGTTTCCACAAGGCTGGTCTCCTTGGCCTTGAACGTCTTGATGGTTCTGGCGTCTTTGAAATGTTGGAATAAGCTGAAGAAATAGGAGATCAAAATACCCACCAGGAAAAAGGCAACAAAGAAAACGGCATTGGCAAGAAACGGCGTCTCATAATAAAAAAAGCCCAGGTCGATTATCAGGCGGCTTTCAGACATGAAAAAATCTTTGTTCTGAAAAATGACCAGTCCGACAAAGCCGAAGACGACAATCCAGAAGGCGATTTTCACCTTTTTCATTGTGTGTTTCTCCTCCACCTGGTTTCCGCTGGGGGTTAATATCGCGCCGGGTCTGGTGGACTAGGTAGTGTCCATCCACAAATGACCAATTTGCCTATTTGTGGATGGACACTGTTTAACGGGGCTGCCGCCAACGTCCATGAAACCCTTTGATTATCAAGCATCTCTATCCTTTTCCATCCCAAAACTCAACCTTTTTTTCCTTCGAGAGGGACCAATTCAACTTGGCCCCATGCACCCATTTCACGGCCGGCAACCACCACGACCCCCAACACACCGGCGATACGTTTGCCAAAGGCGATTCCCGTTTTGATTTCTCGGGGCGACCGGATCCGGTTGCCAATGGCCGTGGCGGCGGCATCCGCCAGGGCACAAGAACGGGCAACCACGCAGACGGCATCGGCCGATCCTGTCGACAGAGAATGGCCAACCGTTCCCGAAGAGGTACACAGCCCGACACCATCGCGTGTATCCGCAACCTTAATTCCCAATTTCATACTCAAGGGGGACTTGCCGGCAAATAGTCCAGCCACCACCGGGCCTTTCGCTTTTATGAAGACATCGCCTCCGTTTTCCACCACCACGTCGCAACTGTAATCGAGCAATTTTCGGCCGACGCTTTCGGCCAACGCACCGGCTACCGCTGCCATGGGCCCCACTCCGGCTGCGAGGCCTGCTCCGATCATTTCACGGACGATTTCTGGTGCGAACGCCTGTTCCCGCCAAGGCTCCAAAGTGACAGCAAAATCCGGATATCGCTGAATATACCCATCGATCTGCCCCCGATAAGCAAGCACCTGTTCGCGGGCATCATGTTCGAGCAGACGATCGGCCTGAACCATCAGGTCCGTCTCCTGACAGACAACCCGAAAGGAGCGCAGACCCACACGGCGCACCCGTTGCCGATAGGTTCGTTCATGATCACAGGCAGGAGCACGCGGCCGTGAATCAGGTTGGTTGTTCATGGGTGAAAAATAAGGATTCTGTTCACGGTTATCGGTTAACAGTAAACCGTGAACGGTTAAGTTATTTGGCCACGGGTCGAAGGCGTTCAGGAAACTGGTGTAAAAAATAGCGGTCGGTCATGCCCGCTATGTAGTCCCGGACGATTTCCGGGTTGCTGTGATCGGCAATGTAGGCGTCCGACATGTCTGCCAGAAATCCTGAAAAGATGTCGGATGAACGGTTGTTCGTCTCCAGGTCCTCCAAGCGCATGTCGAACAGCATGGAAAAGAGCCGGTGAATGGCCGCCGAGTGCACCTTGCTTTTCGGGTTCTTGTAGATGCGTTCCAAATTGAAGGCTTTGAGGGCTTTCAATGCATCTGAAATCGTGGGGCTGAAGGCTACAAAATGGTTCTCGTGGCTGTTTTGGATCACATCGGTTACCAGTCGGTAGACAATGGTCCCGTTGGTGTTGCCCAAAATCCGGGCAATGGATTCGGGGATATCACGGCGAACGAGAAGGCCCAGGCGGATGGCATCTTCAAGGTCACGGCCGATGTAGGCGATGGTGTCGGCCATCCGCACGACACATCCCTCGGTCGTCATGGGGATGAGCGGGTAATCCGGACCAACCGCCTTGGCGGCGATCTCTGCTTCGAAGACCGAAAAGTCCTTGTGGGGATTG
>JAQYWF010000046.1 GCA_030145105.1 Desulfosarcina sp. | reverse complement strand
GCAAGAAGATAGGAAGATTCATGGATTCACGGTATGATCCCCAGACCATCGAAATCAAGTGGCAGAACCGCTGGCAGAACGACCGGCTGTTCAATGTCGTCGAGGAGCCTGACCAGAAAAAATACTACCTGCTGGAAATGTTTCCCTATCCATCGGGTAAAATCCATATGGGACATGTGAGGAATTACACCATTGGGGACGTGGTGGCCCGCTACAAGCGGATGTGCGGATTCAATGTCCTTCACCCCATGGGTTGGGATGCCTTTGGTATGCCGGCTGAAAACGCGGCCATTGCCAACGACACCCATCCGGCCAAGTGGACCTATGAAAATATTGACGCCATGCGGGCTCAGCTTAAACGACTGGGGTTCTCCTATGACTGGGGCCGGGAACTGGCCACCTGTCATCCCGAATACTACCGCTGGGAGCAGTGGCTATTCCTCAAGATGGTCGAGCGGGGCATGGCTTACCGCAAAGAGTCCTATGTGAACTGGTGCGAACCCTGCCAGACGGTGCTGGCCAACGAGCAGGTGGAGGCGGGTTTGTGCTGGCGCTGCGGCAAACCGGTACGCCAGAAGAAGTTGTGGCAGTGGTTTTTCAAGATTACCGACTTTGCCGAGGACCTGTTGGTCCATTGCGACATGCTTCCGGGCTGGCCGGACAAAGTGACCACCATGCAGCGCAACTGGATCGGTAAAAGCGTCGGCGCGGAGATCCGTTTCAACGTGGCGGACAGTGAGGCGGTCATCAGCGTATTCACCACGCGCCAGGACACGATCTTCGGGGCCACTTTCATGTGTCTGGCGCCTGAACACCCGCTGGTCCCCAAACTGGCGGCTGGAACGGAGCAGGAAGCTTCCGTGACGGCTTTTGTAGAGCGCATCTCCCTTCAGGACCGCTCCACCAAGGCCATCGAAAATTATGAAAAAGAAGGCGTGTTTACCGGCGCCTATTGTATCAACCCCATGAACGGCCGCAAAATGCCCATCTATACGGCCAACTTCGCCCTGATGGAATACGGTACCGGCGCCGTCATGTCCGTTCCGGCCCACGACCAGCGGGATTTCGATTTTGCCCGCAAATACGGCCTGCCCGTTATCGTGGTGGTCAGTCCTCAGGACGAGGAACTGGACGGCAGCACCATGAATGTTGCCTATACCGGCGACGGCAGCATGGTCAATTCCGGGGATTTCAACGGATTGGGCAACCGGGATGCCATGGAAGCCATTGTTGCATTCATGGAAAAAAAGGGCGTCGGAAAAAAGACCATCAGCTTCCGGCTGCGGGATTGGGGCATCTCCAGACAGCGTTATTGGGGCGCGCCCATTCCCATGATTCACTGTGACAGCTGCGGCATCGTTCCCGTACCGGAGGCGGACCTGCCCATCGTGCTGCCTGAAGACGCCGATCTGCTGGAGGGCGGACGCTCGCCGCTTCCGGTGCTGACGGCTTTTAACAAGGCCCGTTGCCCGCAATGCGGGCGAGACGACGCCCGACGGGAGACCGATACCATGGACACCTTCGTGGAGTCATCATGGTATTTCGAGCGTTACTGCAGCCCCCGCTGCGACACGGCCATGTTCGACACCCGGGCAGTCGACTACTGGATGCCGGTGGATCAGTATATCGGCGGTGTTGAACACGCCATTTTGCATCTGCTCTATTCACGCTACTTTACCCGGGTGCTCGAATCGTTGGGACTGGTGAAATTCAAGGAGCCGTTTACCCGGTTGCTCACCCAGGGCATGGTCTGCAAGGAGACCACTGCCTGCGCGGAACATGGCTTTCTTTTCCCTGAACAGGTCGCAGAAGACGGTGGTTCCCGGCGGACCTGCCTGCAATGCGGCCAGCCGGTGGCGATCGGGCGGGTCGAAAAGATGTCCAAATCCAAAAAGAACGTCATCGACCCCAACATTTTGCTCGATGAATACGGGGCCGACACCACGCGGCTCTTTTGCCTGTTTGCCGCGCCACCCGAACGGGATCTGGAGTGGAGCGAACAAGGTGTAGAGGGCAGCTTCCGGTTCCTCCAGCGGGTCTGGCGGTTGTCCGGACGCTGGCTGCCGCTGCTGAATGATGGTGAATCCAGTCCGAGCGACTTCCAGGATTTAAATGAACCCTACCGGGAGATCTATCGAAAAACCCATGAAACCATCAAGCGGGTCTCTCAGGATATCGAGGATCGGTTTCATTTTAACACGGTCATCAGTGCGGTTATGGAACTGGTCAACGCCATGCAGGCCATCGACGAATCTGACTCGGATGGCGCGGGGAACCGGACCATGCGTTTTGCCCTGGAAACGACCGTCCTGCTGCTGTCTCCCATTGTTCCCCATTTCTGCGAAGAGTTGTGGGAGGCCCTTGGCCACACGGACTGTATTTTGCTGAGTCGCTGGCCGCGTTTCGATGACGCGGCCACGGTAAAAGAAGCAGTCGAAGTGGTGGTTCAGGTTAACGGCAAGCTGCGCAGCCGGTTCTCGGCCGCTCTGGATACAAACGAAAACACGCTGGAGCAACTGGCCTTGGCCGACGAACGAATCGTCCGATTTGTTGACGGAAAGCCTATAAAAAAGGTGATTACCGTTAAAAATAAACTGGTGAATATCGTTATATAAAGAAGTGTTAAACATTAAGCTTTAAGTGTTAGATTAGGGATACGAGAATCGATTTAGTATGCCTGCGGTAAATAACATCGGCACCTGTTTTCCCTCTGATCGATAGTAAGCATTCCTCAACTTAACCACTTAAAACTTAAAACTTTTCCACCCGGAGAATTTGATGGCAAGGTGGGCGATATATGCATGCATGACCGTAATGCTGACGGCATTGTTTTTCGGCTGCGGCTACCACTTTGCCGGCAGCGGGAGCTTTCCAGCCGGCGTGTCCCGGGTATTCGTCACCATCCTGGAGAACCGGTCGGCTGACAGCGGTGCGGAGATCACCTTCACCAACGACCTGGTCTTTGAATTCACCAGAAACCGCCCGGAGAGCCTGGCTCAGGAGCGATCTGCCGCCGATGGCATCCTGACCGGGACCATTGTCTCGCTGTCCGTGGAAAATATTTCCCGTGCCACCGTTTCCACAGCGGTGGAACGTCGGGTGACCGGCATCGTGAACCTGGGATTGGAATCTCCGGATGGCCGGATCCTCTGGTCGTCGGGAAATATTGTTGAGCGCGAAACCTATGATGTGGTGGAGGGAAATAAAACGGCGACGGATATTAACCTGTCGGTAGCCATTGCCGCCGTTTCCAAAAAAATAGCAGAATCCGCTTTCAACCGGCTGACGGATGATTTCTGATGATTGAGAACCAGCAATGCCGCAGTCGGAAGGGATCCGGCAATGATCATCCTCTGCCGCTTCTTCCAGACTGCGGGTGCCGGCAAGGGTCAGGCGTGTTGTGCGTTGACCTGTCGTGTGAGACGGGAAACTTTACGGGAAGCGGTCTTTTTGTGGAGCACCCCTTTTTTGGCTGCTTTATCGATGGCGGATTGGGCTGCGTTCAGTTGCCCAACTGTATTTTCCGCATCTTGAGCCACGGCAAGGCGCACATCCTTGACCACGTTTTTTACCCGAGTTTGAACTGCTTTGTTCCGCAGGCGCCGACGCTCATTCTGGCCGGCGCGCTTCAATGCTGATTTATGGTTGGCCACCTTCTGTTACTCCTTTCGGAAATTAATTGGGAAAACACAAAACTTCCTGATATCCAAAAAAATTGGGCAAGTCAAGGATTATTGTACCTTCCACGTGAGGTCAGGACGCTATGAATTCCGACGCCAGACACGAGGTAAAAAGTGAGAACCGAAATGTCACCCGTGCTGCCGGCGTGGTCGGGGCGGCGACCTTGCTCAGCCGAGTCTTCGGCTACGTTCGGGATATGGTATTGGCTTCTTTTTTTGGTGCCGGGATGACGGCGGATGCCTTTATTGCCGCTTTCCGGATTCCAAACTTGCTGCGTCGCCTGTTCGGTGAAGGGTCGTTGAGCATTGCCTTTGTACCCGTTTTTACGGAAACCCTGCTCAAGGGGGGGCGCGATGATGGCCTTCGCCTGGCCGTGAGTTCACTGAAACTGCTGCTGGTCTGCCTGTCGGTGATATCGATCATTGGTGTTTTTGCTGCGCCAACCATCATCCAGGTGGTCGCCCCCGGATTTTCCGACCTGCCAGAAAAGATGGGCCTGACGGTAACACTGACGCGTGTCATGTTCCCCTATGTGGTCCTTATCGGTCTGGTCGCCCTGTGTATGGGTATTCTCAATGTGCTGGGACATTTTGCTGCCCCAGCCATCGCGCCGGTCCTGTTGAACCTGGCCATGATCGGCGCTGTTTTTACCGCTTCCCGGTTTTCGGATTCTGAAACGGTTCAAGTATTGGGACTTGCCGGCGGTGTGCTACTGGGCGGGGTCCTTCAATTGGCCCTGCAGCTGCCTTACCTGGTCAAGCATGGTGTCCGCTTTTGGGCACGATCCGGCCTGTGGCATCCGGCGATGAAAAAGGTCGGCATCCTCATGTTGCCCACCATTTTTGGTGCGGCTGTCTATCAGATCAATCTTCTGGTTGGAACCCTGTTGGCCTCTCTGCTTCCCGAGGGCAGTGTTTCCTATCTGTACTATGCCGACCGGCTGGTTCAATTCCCGTTGGGCATATTCGCCCAGGCGGCGGCCACGGCTGTTCTGCCCAGCCTTTCGCGGCAGGCTGCCAATGGCGATCAGGCCGGCATGGGAGATACGTTCGGGCATGCCATGAGTCTGGTGCTGTTTATCACCATTCCGGCCATGGTGGGGCTCATCGTGCTTCGAGACCCCATCGTCGCGCTGTTGTTCCAACGCGGGGCCTTCGATGCCCAGACCACGCGATTGACCTCCGATGCCCTTTTGTATTATGCTTTGGGACTGTGGGCTTTCGCTGCGGTGCGTATTGTTGTTTCAACGTTTTACGCCATGCAGGATACCCGAACGCCAGTCAAAACTGCCACAATCTCCATCGTCGCCAATATCATTTTGGGAACAGTGCTCATGGGCCCGATGAAGCACTGTGGGCTGGCTCTGGCGACCTCGTTGGCCTCCATGGTGAATCTGATGCTTCTGGTGGTTGTGCTGAGAAACAAGCTGGGCATGATCCGGTGGCGGCTCATCTTTTCCAGTTGCCTGAAGACGCTGGCCGCATCGGGGCTCATGGCACTGGGTCTGATGATGACCTGTCGGCTTCTCATTCCTTCTGAAACCGAAACGGGCAGTCTGCGGTTGCTGGTGGGAATCAGTGCCGGCATCGTTGGCGGCATTGCTATCTTTTCCGCGGCGGCCTGGATGATGAAGGTTCCGGAATGGCAACAAGTGATGGTGTTGATGAGAAGGAGTTTAGACCGGTCATGAACCTTCGCCGGAAAATCATTGTTGCAGGAGCCATCGTGGCGCTGTTCAATCTGATGCTGCTGATTGTCTTCGGCGACAATGGTCTGGTGGAAATGCACCGGCTGCGTGAAAAGGAGCAGACCATGGTGCAGCAAAACGAGACACTGGCCAAGGATAACGTCAGCCTGTATCGTACCATCGGGCGGCTGAAAAACGATCCGGCCTTCATCGAGAGTGTTGCCCGCAATGAACTGGGCATGATTGGCAAAGATGATGTAATCGTTATTCTTCCCGGTTCCACGGGGCAAAGGAAATGATATGGAACTTACAGGGGACAAGACCTTTTACACGGTGACGATGGCCCGCGTTTACGCCGATCAAAGCAAATATGAGGAGGCCGCGAGAATTTACCGTTATCTGCTGGATCAGACCCCCGACCGGTCGGATCTCAGGCATGCACTTGAAGCGGTAACATCCGAGTTGTCGGATACCCCCGGTCACTGGCACGACATTTCCGGTCTGATCGAACGGTGGGTGCGCTTGACGGTCAGACTTAATGCACTTCGGCGCCTTCGGCAATGCCGTGTTCAAAAAAAGTGATCAGAGTGACATGAAAAATAACGTTCTGCATGCTAAACATATCGTTCTGGGTGTATGCGGCGGAATTGCCGCTTATAAAAGTGTAGAGCTTCTCAGGCGGCTGGTGAAGCTGGGGGCTAGCGTGCGGGTAATCATGACCCACAGCGCCACCCGCTTCGTCAGCCCGATGACCTTCGAAGTGTTGTCGGAAAACCAGGTGTGTGTAGATCTTTTTGATGCGAAAGATGACGCGGCCATTCGGCATATTGCCTGGGCGGAAGCGGCCCATGGCGTGATCATCGCGCCGGCTACGGCCAACATGGTGGCCAAACTGGCCCATGGTCTCGCCGACGATGCCCTGAGCACGTTCATGTTGGCGGTGACCTGCCCGGTAATGATTTGTCCATCCATGAATTCTAACATGTTCGAACACCCCGCCCATCGACGCAACCTCAACCAGCTTGAAGCGGACGGTTACCACATACTGGCACCCGGTGAAGGATCGCTGGCCTGCGGTACCATCGGACCGGGTCGCTTGCCGGAACCCGAAGCAATCGTGGACCGGCTGGTCAGCTTCCTTACGCCCGACGACCTTGCCGGCAAAAATGTATTGGTCACCGCCGGGCCCACCCGGGAAGCCATCGATCCGGTTCGGTTTATCAGCAACCCCTCTTCCGGAAAGATGGGCTACGCTATCGCCCGGGCCGCTGAATACCGCGGTGCCAGCGTAATCCTGGTTACCGGTCCCGTGTGTTTGGATCCACCGCAAAATGTCGAGGTGGTGCCCGTCTTCACCGTGGATGACATGGCCGCCGCCGTCTTTGCCCGTCTCGAACAATCCCATGTAGTGGTCAAGGTGGCGGCGGTTTCAGACTATCGGCCCATCAAAACCGAAGCCCACAAGATCAAAAAGCGCCAGGACCGCATGCAACTGACCCTGGAGCGGACCACGGACATCCTGAAAACCGTCGGGCAACGGAAAAATCATCAAATCGTGGTCGGGTTTGCCGCTGAGACCAGGGACATGGAAACCCATGCGCGCAAAAAACTTGAAGAGAAGCATCTGGACATGATTGCGGCCAATCTCATCGGTCCACCCGATTCCGGATTTGCGTCCGACACCAACCGCATGACCCTGTTTTTTGCAGACGGCCGAAAGGAGACCCTCGATGTGATGGACAAGGATGCGGTGGCCCATTTGATCCTTGACCGGGTTGCCGAACTGGTCAAACACAGCGCCGTTCCTTGAAATCGCCGATTCCAAAACACTTTTGAAACGCCACAGCGAGCGCATTCCCCGCCGCTTGCGGCGGGGAGGCTTCAACTATTGTTTTCTGCCAAGGCCAAGATGACCACCGACGGCTCACCTTACCAAATCATCCGGGACATTCGAAACACGCTGTGTTATCTTAAACAAAGCGGGTGCACCGGTTTTGACAGTAGCGAGGCGAGCCTGAAAATTCTGAATCAGCTGGGACTGCCACCTCAGGGTGTAGGGGTTGATCGGGAAACCTTGGCGGACATCTGCACCGACCTGGGCGACTGCACCCGATGCGGGCTGTGTGATTCGAGGACCCATATCGTGTTTGGTGAAGGCAGCCCGAACGCGCAGGTGGTATTCGTGGGCGAAGGTCCGGGCTTCGATGAGGATAAATGCGGTCAGCCCTTTGTGGGAGCGGCAGGACAGCTTTTAACCAAAATCATTGCCGCCATGCGGCTGACCCGGGAGACGGTTTATATTGGCAATATCGTCAAATGCCGGCCCCCGAGCAACCGGAACCCGGAACCTGAAGAAATCCGCCAATGCCTGCCGTTTCTCAAGCGGCAGTTGGACGCCATCAATCCGCGTGTTATCTGTGCTCTGGGAAGTGTGGCTGCCCGGGCCCTGCTGGACACCGAGACGCCCATCTCCCGCCTCAGGGGACAGTTTTATGAGTTTTCGGGTATTCCGGTGATGCCGACCTTTCACCCGGCATACTTGCTGCGCAACCCTGAAAAGAAAAAAGAAGTGTGGGAAGATGTCCAACAAATCATGAAAATGCTGGAATAGCCGCCACCCATTCCCCTTTCCCGCCTTCAAGGGGGTTGTTATGAGCAATAGATCCATCACCGTCAGTGTAATCGCCGCTTTGTTATTTTCGGGTGATCGGCCCCATTAAGGCTATTGTGGAGGTGGAAAACGACAGCTATGCCATCGCCCAACTGGCCCAGACCACACTGCGCAGCGTATGCGGCCAGGCCGAACTGGACGAACTCCTGTCTGCCCGGGAGGAAATCAACGCCAAGCTCCAGGAGATCCTGGACACCCACACGGACCCGTGGGGCATCAAGGTGGCAAACGTGGAGCTCAAGCACATCGACCTGCCCCAGGAGATGCAGCGGGCCATGGCCAAGCAGGCCGAGGCCGAACGGGAACGACGGGCCAAGGTGATCAACGCGGAAGGTGAATTCCAGGCTGCAGACCGCCTGGCCGCGGCGGCCAAGATCATCGACCAGTATCCCACTGCCATTCAGCTTCGCTACCTACAGACCATGCGGGAGATGTCCGCCGAACACAACACGACCACCATTTTTCCGCTGCCACTGGATCTGTTTCGGCCTTTTATGAAGTTGGTGGATAAGGCAGATAAGGAGTGATCTCTATTGACACGTTCGGGGGGAAGGGATTACTAAAACAGTTTTTCGCTGAAGATGGTGACCGATTTGGCTGGGTGCCCGTGGCATCCACGATCAGGGTATTGACCGCTACTTCATGAAAGGAGACTGGATCAAATGACCAAAGGCTCTGAAAGTGCAGAAAAACCGTTGGATAAAATGACCGTCAAAGAACTTCGTGAAATCGCTCATGCCATACCTGACCTCAAGGGCATTCACGGCATGAACAAGCAAGACCTGCTCGATGCCGTCAAGGCACATCGGGGCATCAAGGGAGAAAAGCCCAAAAAATCCAGCCGATCGCTTCGACAGATTAAACAGCTTATTCGGGAGCTTAAGGCCCGAAAACGGGAGATCGCAACAGAAAAAGACCGCAAGAAATCTGGTATTCTCCGGCGTCAGATCTCACGGTTGAAGAAAAAGACGCGCAAAGTGGCCTGAAGAACCGACAATTGCGAAAACAGGAAAGACCGATGATCGATCCGGCTGCACTTGCCTTTGATATCGATGGTGTCATCGCCGATACCATGCACCTGTTTCTGGATATCCTCAGGGATCACTACGACGTCCACACGGTGCGATACGACGACATCACCTGCTACCGGCTGGACCATTGTCTGGATCTAGACGAGGACGTTCTGGAGGGAGCGGTGACCCGGATTCTCGACGGGGGTTACCGGGCTGTCCTCAAACCCGTTCCCGGCGCCGGGCAGGTGTTAAGGCGCATCGGTGAGGCGACAGGCCGCATCTTGATGGTGACGGCGCGACCCGAGCCGGGTCCCATCGAGATGTGGATGAACCAGCTGCTCGACGGTCAACATCACCGTGCCAGAATCGTGGCAACCGGTTCATTCGAGGCCAAAACCGATGTGCTGCTGGAAAACGGTATCAAATGGTTTGTGGAGGACCGCCTGGAAACCTGTCACCTGCTCGACGCTGCAGGTATTGCGCCCGTGGTATTCCGCCAGCCATGGAACCGGGAGCCTAATGATTACCTTCAGGTGGAATCCTGGCAGGAACTCGAACAACGGATCGCTTTCCCATGACCCGGATCGGGCTGACGGAACAGATCGACGCTTTCCTGCAGACCTTGGCTGCGGAAAAGGGTTACTCCACCCACACCATTCGGGCCTATGGCCATGATCTGGCGGAGTTCGCCGACTATGCCGTCCGCGGGGCAGGCCTGTCCGGAGGAGAGGAGAAACGGTCGCTGACCATCGACGATATCGACAACCTGACGGTCCGGGGGTACCTGGGTCTTCTCCATCGCAAGAACGAGAAGGTTACCATTGCCCGCAAACTGTCGGTTCTGCGATCCTTTTTTCGTCACCTGGTGAGACACCGGCTGACCGATGAAGATCCCACGGCCGCCATCCTGACGCCCAAGCACAGTCGGCGGATGCCATCCTATCTGTCCGTTGACGACATGTTTCGCCTGCTGGATCAAACGGCTGACGACACGGTGCTGGGACTGCGAAACCGGGCTCTTTTTGAAACCCTTTACGGATCGGGAATCAGGGTGTCCGAACTGACCGGCCTGAATGTGTTCGATGTTGATTTTACATCAGGATGTCTCCGGGTGTCGGGAAAAGGAGGCCGTGAACGAATCGTGCCGGTGGGTGAAAAAGCGCTGGATCGTATTCAAACATACCGGGATCGGCTCTTTGCCCTGACCGGCATCGGTATGGCGGTTGATGGCCCGCTCTATTTAAACAAAAATAAGGGCCGGCTGAGTTCACGGTCCGTGGCCCGGATTCTGGAAGCATTGATTCGCAAGTGTAGTCTAGCGGTGCCGATTTCCCCCCACGGCATCCGGCACAGTTTCGCCACCCACATGCTGGACGCGGGTGCAGATTTGCGCACGGTCCAGGAACTGCTGGGCCACAAGAGCCTGTCAACCACCCAAAAATACACTCATGTAAGCATTGACCGACTGATGGCGGCCTATGACAGCGCCCACCCCAGGCGATAGAAAGGATCCGGGTTTCAATCATGTTCCATCAACCCACACAACCCTCCCTGCGGTTCCACGGCACCACCATCCTGGCTGTCCGGTCGGAGGATCGGGTGGTCATGGCCGGCGACGGCCAGGTGACCCTGAACAACACGGTGATCAAGCACAATGCCCGTAAGGTTCGACGCATATACAACGACGCCATCTTGGTGGGGTTTGCCGGTGCCACCGCCGACGCCCTGACCCTGACCGAGAAACTGGAGCAGAAACTGGAGCGCTACAACGGTAACCTGACCCGGTCGGCCGTGGAACTGGCCAGAGATTGGCGGGCGGACAAGTACCTGCGCCGCCTGGAGGCGTTGATGATTGCTGTGGACGGCAAGTCCATGCTGCTCATATCGGGAAACGGGGATGTCATTGAGCCGGACGAGGGCATTGTGGCCATTGGTTCGGGCGCTGTGGCCGCCCAGGCGTCGGCAACGGCCCTTTTCCATCAGACCGAACTGGACGTGCGCCGGATTGTCGAGGTGTCCATGCAAATCGCCGCGTCCTTGTGCGTATTCACCAACGATCGTATTACCATTGAAGAGATCTGATCCATGAATGACCTGAAACCCAACGATATCGTGGCCGAATTGGACAAATACATCATCGGTCAAAATGACGCCAAGCGTTCCGTCGCAATTGCCTTGAGAAACCGATGGCGCCGCCAGCAGGTGCCTGATTCGCTTAGGGATGAGATCGCCCCCAAGAACATTATCCTGATCGGCCCCACTGGGGTGGGCAAGACGGAAATTGCCCGGCGCCTGTCGCATCTCAGCGACTCACCCTTTTTCAAGGTGGAGGCGTCCAAATTCACCGAGGTGGGCTATGTGGGGCGGGATGTGGAGTCTATGGTCCGTGATCTCCTGGAACTGACGGTCAACGCCGTTCGTACGGCCGAGCAGGCGGCCGTCACGGACAAGGCCTGGCACATCGCCGAAGAGCGGATGTTGGACCTGCTGCTGCCCAAGGCCGTGGGTGGCCGGACGGAAACAGCAGGAGAAGGCGGTCTGGAAGTGGTCAACATATCCGTTGATACAGCATCGTCCACACGGGAGAAGCTGCGTATGATGCTTCAGGCCGGAAAAATGGACAGTCGTTATGTCGACCTGGACGTGGCCGAGCGCAACATGCCCATGGTCGAGATTTTCTCCAACGTCGGTATGGAGGAGATGGGATTCAACTTCAAGGACATGCTGGGTTCCCTGCTGCCCAAGAACACCCGCCGTCGAAAGATCAAAGTGCCCGAAGCCATGAAGACCATGGCCGCGGAGGAGGCCCAGAACCTGGTGGACATGGACAAGGTGATCCAGAATGCGATCGCCAAAGTGGAACAGTCCGGGATCATTTTCCTGGACGAGATCGACAAGATCGCGGGCAACGGCAAAGGGCACGGTCCGGATGTCTCCCGGGAGGGGGTTCAGCGGGATCTGTTACCCATTGTGGAGGGGTCCACGGTGAATACCAAGTACGGTCCGGTGAAGACCGACCACATCCTGTTTATCGCCTCCGGTGCCTTTCACACCATCAAACCATCTGACCTGATCCCGGAGCTCCAGGGGCGTTTTCCCATCCGGGTGACCCTGGATGCGCTGAACCGCAGGGATTTTGTCCGCATTCTGACAGAACCGAAGAACGCGCTGTTGCTCCAGTATATCGCCTTGCTCAAAACGGAAGGGGTGGAACTGGTATTTTCCGACAACGCGGTCGAAAGGATTGCCGAGATTGCCGAGGAGGTGAATGTCCGTACGGAGAATATCGGTGCCCGGCGCCTTCATACCCTCATGGAACGACTGCTCGAAGACATCCTCTTCGACGCCCCCGATGTGCCGGATACTCACCTGACAGTGGATGATGCATACGTTGGCGAAAAGCTCAAAGCGATTAAGGATGATGAGGATTTGAGTCGCTATATCCTATAGTGAAGGGTTCAAGGATTCGAGGGGTCAAGGGGCCAAGGAAAACGCTTTAGAATTGAACCCTGATGAAATAAGGAACCACCATGACAGCAGAGCACATCCCCCCCCATTCAACCGTGGCGGACATCCTCATCGAGGCGCTGCCATATATCCGCAAGTTCTCCGGTATGACCGTTGTGGTGACGTACGGCGGCCACGCCATGGTTGACGAGCAGCTGAAAACCGATTTTGCCCGGGATATCACCCTGCTCAAGTTCATCGGTCTCAATCCGGTGGTGGTTCACGGCGGCGGCCCTCAGATCAACCGGGTTTTGGACCAGATGGGCATCCGTCCCCAGTTTGTGCGTGGCATGCGGCTCACCGACGGCCCGACCATGGACGTGGTGGAGATGGTGCTGGGCGGGAAGGTGAACAAAAGCATCGTGGCCCAGATCAACCAGCAGGGGGGCAAGGCTGTGGGACTGAGCGGCAAGGATGGCGGGCTCATTGAAGCCAAAAAAATGCGCATTGTCCATCAGGCCGACGCGGGCAGCCCACCCGAGATCATCGATCCGGGAATGGTGGGAGAGGTGACCCGGATCGACCCTCAGATCATCCTCACCCTCTCCGAAAAGGGGTTCATTCCCATCATTGCCCCGGTGGGTGCGGGTGCGGGAGGGGAAACCTACAACATCAATGCGGATCTGGTGGCCAGCCACATCGCCACGGCGCTGTCTGCCGGCCGGCTGATCCTGCTTACCGACGTGGACGGTGTGATGGATGCCGACGGTCGGCTGATCTCCTCTATCGATGCGGCCACCATCAGCCGCATGATCGCTGAAGGCAGCATCAGCGGCGGCATGATCCCGAAGATCGAAAATGCCCTCTTCGCGCTGAAAAACGGCGTGGAGAAGGTGCCCATCATCAACGGCAAGCGTCGTCACGCGATACTGCTGGAGTTGTTCACCGATCGGGGTATAGGCACGGAGGTAATAGAATAAATGACCGATACCATTATGCACACGGCGGACCGGGTAATTACAGCGACCTACAAACGATTTCCCGTGGTTATGGAACGGGGCCAGGCGTGCACGCTCTGGGATACGCGGGGCCGCCGTTATACGGACTTTGTCTCCGGCATTGCCGTGTGCAATTTGGGCCATGCCCATCCGCGTATTGCCGAGGTGGTGGCTCGCCAGGCCGGGCAGCTGGTGCATGTGTCCAACCTTTACTACACCATTCCCCAGACCGAACTAGCCCGGATGCTGGTGGAACACAGTTTCGCAGACCGCGTCTTTTTCGGCAACTCCGGTGCTGAGGCAAACGAAGCAGCCATCAAGTTGGCCCGGAAATACTTTAAGGACGCTGGTCAGCCGGAACGATTTGGCATCGTTTGCATGGAAAAGTCCTTTCACGGGCGCACCATGGCCACCTTGTCTGCCACGGGTCAGGATAAAATCAAGCAGGGCTTCGACCCGGTATTGGAAGGTTTTTCTTTCGTGCCTTTCAACGACATCGACGCCCTGAAGTCGGCTATCGACGACCATACCTGTGCCGTGATGCTGGAACCTATTCAGGGCGAGGGTGGCATCCGCTGCCCAGACCCCGGGTTCCTTCAACGGGTTCGTCAGCTCTGCGACCAGCGGGGCCTGTTGATGATCCTGGACGAGATCCAGACGGGTATGGGCCGAACCGGAACACGCTTCGCCCACGAACAATACGATGTGACGCCGGATATTATGACCCTGGCCAAGGCGCTGGCCAACGGTCTTCCGATCGGCGCCATGCTGGCCACTGAACGGGTGGCTGCCGCTTTCGGGATCGGCGCCCACGCCTCCACGTTCGGCGGAACCCCCCTGGTGACGGCCGCCGCCCTTGAGACCCTGAAGATCATGGATGAAGAAAGAATCGTGGATCGAGCCCGGGACACGGGAACTTATTTCAAGGATGCCCTGAAACAACTGAAGTTGCGTCACCGCTGCATTGCCGAGGTGCGGGGCAGGGGGCTGCTGCTCGGCATTCAACTGAACAGACCGGCCGATCGACTGGTGCCGGTATTGATGGATAAGGGGTTTTTGGTCAACTGCGTTCAGGGGGACACCCTGCGGTTCGTTCCTCCCCTGATCATCCAGAAAGATGAAATTGACGCGCTGATCCACTGCCTGGATGAGGTGTTGACATTTTAAAAGGAGAAAAGAAAAAGTGACGGAGAAGATCAATAAAGTGGTGCTGGCTTACTCGGGCGGCTTGGACACATCAGTGATTCTGAGATGGCTCATCGAAACTTACGATTGCGAAGTGGTTACCTTTTCCGCTGACATCGGCCAGATCGATTCTTTGGAAAACGTGGAGGCCAATGCCATGAAAACCGGTGCGGTCAAGGCCTACGTGGATGACCTCAAGGAGACCTTTGTAAAAGATTATGTGTTTCCGGCTTTTCGGGCCAACGTCATCTACGAAGGGCAGTATCTGATGGGGACCTCTATTGCCCGGCCGCTCATCGCCAAGCGGCAGATGGAGATCGCCGCCCTGGAGGGGGCCGATGCGGTCAGCCACGGTGCCACCGGTAAAGGCAACGACCAGGTCCGCTTTGAACTGGGTTACTACGCCATCAACCCGGATATCAAGATAATCGCTCCTTGGCGAGAATGGGACCTGAACTCGCGGACCGCGCTTATGGCCTTCGCCGACAGTCACGGCATTCAAGTACCCACCACCCATGCCAAACCATACAGCACCGATGGCAATCTGCTGCATATCAGCTACGAGGGCGGTATTTTAGAAGACCCCTGGGCCGGTCCACCGGACGACATCTTCACCCTGACGGTCTCGCCCAAGGATGCCCCGGACACGCCCGAGACCATCGAGATTACCTTCGCCAACGGCGACCCGGTGGCGGTCAATGGTAATGATCTTTCACCGGCCAACCTGTTGGCAGAGTTGAACCGCCTGGGAGGCAAACACGGCATCGGCCGCATCGACATCGTGGAAAACCGGTTCGTGGGCATGAAATCCCGTGGGGTTTATGAAACACCTGGCGGCACCATTTTACGGCAGGCACACATCGCCATGGAGTCCATTACCATGGACCGTGAAGTGATGAATCTGCGGGACTCCCAGATTCCGCGATATGCCCAGCTTATCTATAACGGGTTCTGGTTCTCCCCGGAGATGGAGGTGCTGCAGGGCATGATCGACAGTGCGCAGAAAAATGTGTCCGGTGTGGTGCGACTGGAATTGTACAAGGGGAACTGTGTCGTCCGTGGCAGAAAATCCGACCACTCCCTGTACAGTGAAGCCCACGCCACGTTCGAGGACGATGATGTATACAGCCAGGCGGATGCCGAGGGATTTATCCGTCTCAATTCCCTGCGGCTGCGTATCCGTAAACTCATGCAACGGAAAGGGTAGGCGTGGATCATGGTCGAAAAACCCTGGGACGGACGGTTTTCGGAGAAAACAGATAAAAGTGTGGAGGCGTTTACCGCCTCCATCGCCTATGACCGTCGCTTATACACTTACGATATTGCCGGCAGCATTGCCCATTGCAGGATGCTGGCCAAGGTCGGTATCATCACCGATGAAGAGGCCAGCTACCTGGTGGAAGGGCTGGGCACCATCAAACGGGAGTTGGATCGGGGTGAATTTATCTTCGACGACAGCCTGGAAGATATCCACATGCACATCGAGGCCCGGCTGCTTCAAGTGGCGGGGAAGGTGGCGCAGAAGCTGCACACCGCCCGCAGCCGCAACGATCAGGTCGCCCTGGACGTGCGCATGTACCTGCGCGACGAGACGCATCGGACCATCGATCTGCTGCAAACGCTGCGGACGGTGCTGGTGGATCTGGCAAACGATCACCAGGATGTGGTCATGCCCGGTTACACCCATACCCAGCGTGCTCAGCCGGTGCTGTTTGCCCACCACATGATGGCCTATTACGAGATGTTCACCCGGGATCAGGGACGCTTCGCCGACTGCCTGGACCGCATCAACGTGATGCCGCTGGGCGCCGCGGCCCTGGCCGGCACCACCTATCCCATCGACCGGGGCTATGTGGCCGAACTGCTGGATTTCCCTCGGGTCAGTCCCAACAGCATGGATGCGGTGTCGGACCGTGATTTCGCCATGGAATTCCTTGCGGCCGCCAGCATCTGCATGGTTCATCTGAGCCGGTTGTCAGAGGAGTTTGTGCTGTGGTCCACCTCGGAGTTTGGCTTTATCACCCTTTCGGATGCGTTTGCCACGGGCAGCAGCATTATGCCCCAGAAAAAAAATCCGGATGTCCCGGAGATTGTCCGTGGAAAAACCGGTCGGGTGTTCGGTTCTCTGATCGCCCTGCTCACCCTCATGAAAAGCCTGCCCATGGCCTACAACCGGGATATGCAGGAAGACAAGGAACCGCTCTTCGATGCCGCGGACACGATCAAGGCCTGCCTTTCCATCAACATCCAGATGATTCCCCGGATTGCCGTGAACCGGGATATCCTGCGCAAGGCCGCGTCCGTCGGATTCCTCAACGCCACGGACATGGCCGACTATCTAGTGAACCAGGGCATGCCCTTTCGAAAAGCCCACGCCTGCGTCGGAGGCGCTGTGGCCTATGCATTGGAAAAGGGTAAGGAACTGGACCAGCTGACCCTGGATGAGCTCAAATCATTCTCGCCCTTGATCAAGGCGGATATCTTCGATCACCTGACCCTGGAGGTCATGATCGACCGCCGGCAAAGTCTGGGGGGAACGGCAACCGAAAACGTGGCCCGGGCGATTGCGGAAGCCAGAAAGGCGCTGGCCCAACCGCCGGCCTGAAAATCAGCCTGTTTGATCGACGAGGAAACGTTGCATTTTATGGTTCCTTTTGAGGTCTGATGCAAGATAATAGAAGAACTCGCATCTGTTCAAAAATGATCGTCCTATCCGGAATTTTTTTTCTGCTCAGCGTCAGTTATTTCGGGTGCGGCGTCAAAGGACCCCCGGTGCCCCCCAGACAGCCGCCGGTGCCGGCGGTGGCGGATCTGGCATACGCGGTGGCCGATCACACCATCGCACTGACTTGGCGTCTGCCGGGGCCGCTTTCGACCAAGCAGGCAAATCAGGCGGCATTCGGCCTCTACCGGTCCCGAACCGCCCTGGCTGAATCGGGCTGCGATGGCTGTCCCCTGGTATTCGAAAAAGTGGCCACGGTGCCATACGTCCATACCGAATCAAACCGGTTTTCCTTTGACGCCCCTCTTGAACCCGGTTATCGCTATGTGTTCAAAGTGCGGCTGGAGACGGACGGCGGAACCGGACCCGATTCAAACCTGGTGCAGGTCGACCATCTGCCCGATATGCCTTCCGGAGCGTCGGAGACCCCATGAAAACCATTCCCTTTTTAAAAATGAGTGGCAGCGGCAATGATTTCATCATTATCGACAACCGGGAGGCGGTGGTGCCCGAAGCCCAGCTGACGCGTCTGGTCATCGGGGCATGCCGCCGAAAGATGTCGGCCGGCGCAGACGGCATGATCTTCATCGAATCGTCCACCAACCGTGATTTCAAGTGGCGCTTTTTCAATGCTGACGGCAGCCTGCCGGATATGTGCGGCAACGGCGCCCGTTGCGCGGCCCGTTTTGCCTTCATACACGGAATCGCCGGTCGGCAGATGGCCTTCGAAACCCTGGCCGGAACGATCGAAGCAACTATTGGTGACGACACCGTGAAGATCCGCATGACCGAACCCAGGGATCTTAGGACCGGCATCATTATGGATTTAAAAGGAACACCCGCTACCGTCGGCAGCGTCAACACCGGTGTGCCCCATGTGGTGATGGTCGTGGACGACATCGAGGCGGTGGCGGTGGGTAAAACGGGGCGTCTTATCCGTTATCATCCGAATTTTGCCCCTGACGGCACCAATGCGAATTTTGTGGCTGTAAAAGAAAACGGGACGATTTTTATCCGTACCTATGAGCGCGGCGTCGAGGATGAGACCCTGGCCTGCGGAACAGAAATGTGGCCGCAGCGCTGATTTTGGCCCATGAACGGGGGCTGACATCGCCGGTTACGCTGACGACCCGCAGCGGTGGAAAACTAACGGTTCATTTCAACACACAAGGCGGCCGCTACCAGGATGTGTTCTTGGAAGGCGATGCCCGGGTGATCTATCGCGGCGACCTGTGGGAGGAAGCATGGCGGCCGTAAAGACGGACCACGCCGTGTTCATTTCCGTCGGGTCTAACTTGGGCGACAAGCTGGACAACTGCCTGAGAGGCATCGCCGCCCTGACCGAATCCGATGAATCATCGATTCTGGGGGCCTCCCGGTTTTTCCGGACTTCGCCGGTGGACTATGCGGATCAGGACTGGTTCGTCAATGCGGCGGTGAAAATCAGGACAACCATGGCGCCATTGCTGCTGCTGGATAAACTGGTTTCCATTCAGCAGCAGATGGGGCGAAAAGCCGATGCAGTTCGGTTCGGTCCGCGGGTGCTGGACCTGGACATCCTGTTATACGACGACTGGATCATCCGGACGCCGAGGCTGACGATTCCCCACCCGCGCATGCATAAAAGGGCCTTTGTCTTGCAGCCCATCTGTGATATAAACCCGTCGATCATTCATCCGGTGCTCGGACAAACCGTTGCCGATCTGCTCAGCCACCTTGACGATGAGGACCAGCGGGTCATTCCACTGGAGAACCAGCCGTGAAACTGATTCTGCTGATCATCATCGCCTACCTGGCCTATCGGGCCGCCAAATCGTGGGTGATGCGAAATCTGCAAGCCCCTGACCAGAACGGGCCCCGCCATCCCAGCATCGATGATGTGATGGTCAAAGACCCGGTGTGCGGGATTTACTTCCCCCAACGGGAAGGGGTGGCGTTAAGACGCGGTGGCCAGACATTCCTGTTTTGCTCTGCGGCCTGCCGAGATCGTTTTTTGGAAGAACAGAAAGGAATCCGATCATGAAATTTTTTATCGATACCGCCAATGTTGATGAAATCAAAGAGGCCCTGAGCATGGGCATGGTGGACGGGGTAACGACCAACCCTTCGCTGATCGCCAAGGAGGGACGTGTGTTTGAAGCGGTCATCAAGGAGATCAGTGAAATCGTGGACGGCCCCATCAGTGCCGAGGTGATCAGCCTGGAAGCCGCGGGCATGGTCAACGAGGCGCGGGAATTGGCCAAAATTCACAAGAATATCGTCATCAAGGTGCCCATGACCGTGGATGGTCTCAAGGCCACCCGCCAGCTCACCCAGGAGAACATCAAAACCAACGTCACCCTCGTTTTCTCACCGCTTCAGGCATTGATGGCGGCGAAGGCCGGGGCCACTTATGTAAGCCCCTTCGTCGGGCGGCTTGACGACCTTTCGCAGGACGGCATGCAGCTCGTTGAACAGATCGTTGAGATCTTTTCCAACTACGCCTACGATACCGAGGTCATCGTGGCCAGCATCCGTAATCCTCTGCATGTACTGGACGCGGCCTTGGCCGGGGCGGATATCTCAACCATTCCATTCAACGTGCTGAGCAAACTGGCGGCTCACCCGCTGACGGACAAGGGCATCAGTGCCTTTCTGGCCGACTGGGACAAGGCCCAAAAATGATGGGTTCACAAAGAATAACGGGCAACCCCCCAAGATGAGAGGACAATCAATCTAACGCAAATGAAAAACGAACAAATCAACTCACTTCTCACCCATCCCAACACGCTGACGCTGTTCAGGATCATTTCAGTGCCGATCATTGTGCTGCTACTGATGGTGCCGAACCGCTTCACGGCATTGTTGGCCGGCCTTATTTTCAGTGCCGCAGCCATCACCGACTATTTTGACGGATACCTGGCGCGCCGATACGGGCTGGTCTCCAACCTGGGCAAGGTCATGGACCCGGTGGCGGACAAGCTGCTGGTTTCATGCTCGCTGATCATGCTTACCGCCCTGGGATGGATGCCTGCCTGGATCGCCTGCATCATTGTCGGTCGGGAACTTGCCGTCACAGGGCTCAGGAATATCATCGCCCAGAATAAAATAGACGTCTCCGCATCCAGCCTGGGAAAATACAAGACCGGTTTCCAGATTGCGGCCATAATTCCCCTGATGTTTCATTTTCCAGCCTTTGGATTGGACTTTAATGCCATTGGAATGTTTTTCCTTTGGGGAGCCCTGATCTTTACGCTCTGGTCGGGGACGGATTACTTCCTGCGGTTCAGGAAGTTACTCCGCGGCTGAAATTTTCTGTTGACATTGAAACCATAAATTTATAAAAGTGCCATTTCAACTGAGCGGGAATAACTCAGTGGTAGAGTGCGACCTTGCCAAGGTCGAAGTCGCGGGTTCAAATCCCGTTTCCCGCTCCATTTTTTTT
>JAQYWF010000113.1 GCA_030145105.1 Desulfosarcina sp. | reverse complement strand
GGGATGGGAAGCCAATACACCGTTCCGAAACGAGTTGAAGGCCCTTGCCGACAACGGACTGCCCATATACGCCGAATGCGGGGGCCTCATGTACCTGGGCGAAGGCCTGCAATTGGAAGACGGTGACTTTGAAATGGCCGGTGTACTGCCTGTGGTGTTCGGCTTTTCCAAACGCCCCCAGGGCCACGGCTACACCATCGTTCGGGTGGAAAAGGAAAATCCGTTTTTCCCCACGGGAACCACCCTGTTGGGCCACGAGTTTCACTATTCCAGCGTTATGGAATGGAAAGGAAAATCGGAAAACCTGACCTTTTCCATGCAGCGCGGCACCGGTTTTTTGGACGGCAAGGACGGGGTCTGTGTCAACAAAGTCCTAGCCACCTATACCCACATCCACGCCTTGGGGACGCCGAATTGGGCGACAGCGCTAGTAAACACCGCCAAAAGCTATCAGCAAAAACAATTTAACCTGCGCCGACCAACATAAGCCTGGGTATGGTGCGATTGTCTCAAATCATTGACGATAACGTACCCAGACGTATACACCATTAGGAAGTTTTACTAGTTGACATCCCGGACTACCGTATGCACTAAAAACCGCTGTTGTTTTAATTTCCACAAGCTTTTCACTGAAGAGTGGATTCTGAATGACTTCCATTTTTACTGGTCCATTAATTACTTTGATCTCTTCGTTACCATCGCCGGGTGCAATCAAAACAGGATCGGCACCTGCTTCATTATAGGCGATAACAAACGAAATTTTTCTTTTTTTTACTTCACTTGTGAATTGATCCAAATCAACGATTTCCATCTTTTGTTTTCCTTTCTTTAGTGGTTCCTGAGCTGAAATGCAGGCTGCCATACCAAGAAAAATCACGAGCACCAGCGAAACAACCGTTGTTTTCATTATTTCCCTCCTCTCCTGTTTCGAGCTATTATAGTTAAAAACGTCATTATGTGATTATTGCTACGACGTCCTCCCATTGTGTCGGTAGACTTAATTCTCCGTGCCTAAAATGCCAGCGTGATTTTCGCCAGGAGAGCTCGCTCCGGCACGATTTCCGGATTGGACGGGTCAATGTCTTGAAACCGAAAGCCTTCATCAAACAGGTTTCTGGCTTCCAAGCTAACGATCCCGAAACGTTTGGGAAGCCGATAACCGACAGTTCCATCCATCACCCAGAAGTGGTCACTGTCCTTTCCTGTGGGGCCAAAAAGAGTGTTACCGAACTCTCCATCCTGATCGACGTATGTGGCCTTCAATCGTAGAAATATACCGGAAGGGTGAAAAAGATTGACTCCGATGGGCAATTTTTGAGTCGTCAGGGAAGTAAATGAATTTAGACTGACAGAAGTACTATCTCTTTCAAAATAAGAATAGCCATACTCCAGGCTGGCGGAGATCCAATCGTGCGGGGTCCAAAAAAGATAAGCCCGCCCGGTGTTCTCATCCCATCCAGCAGTTTTATATTCAAGGGACATGGAATCTTGGAAGTTGACCTCCAGATCCCGTTGGGCGTATTCCAGCCCCGCGAACAGGCTATGGCTAAGGGACTGATCGATGGCACCACCATAACGCCAGGCTTCCGTGCGGTTGCCATCGTCATAAAACTGGTTGAATCCCGCCACTTGGGTGGGTTCAAGGGTCTGATCGGCAATCAGGTTTCGCTTAAAGGTGCGGAAGGCTGCGGCCCGCAGAGTCGTGGCCGGCGTCAAGGTCCAAATCACGCCCATTTTTGGGTTGAACTGATCGCGATCTGCATCCTCATCCTGAGTGTCGTAAAAATCCATGCTGGCGCCCAGCGTCCAGGTCACATTTACCGGTAGGCGAATATGGGAATAGACGTAGGGGTTAGTATGATCCACACGGCTGGTATGCGTAATCGAAGGTATTCCGGTAAACGTGTCAACATTGTCCGTTTCCGCATGAAAATAGCCAATCCCGCTGATCAAGTTAAACTGTTCCGATCGATAAAGATGCTGGATCTCACCCATGATTCCATCTTCTTCCTGCTCGAATGAAAAGCTGAAGAAATACTCTGGAATTCTGTTCTGCAACTTGCCATCCAGCCGACTGAAGATGACGGTTCCAAGAATATCATTGTTTGGATTGGGCGAATAGCGGCCGCCGATGCGCAGGGATTGCCGGTCTGTGTCTTCTCTTTGATATTCTTCAAAATTTTCCGGATCGAACCGCAGGGGCAGGTCGCCTTTTTCCGCACTTGAAAAGCGATACTCGGCCAGCAACGACGCTTCAGGTGTCAAGCTGACTTGGGCAAAAGCATTGTAATAATTCGATTTTCTGTCGTTATTCTCCCGAAACCCGTCGGTTTGGTGGTGGAATTGGCCTAAACTGAATGAATAGCGATCATATAGGCCGGAGAAGGCTATTTCATCGCCCCATGTGGATTGGGTGCCGGCCACGCCGCTGGCCTGCAAGGCCAGGCGGTTGCGCATAAAAAGCGGACTGAACTCATTGAATGCCGGTGCAGATGGCTCGGTGCCGTCAAGGATGAAACGATTGGTTTCTGCCAGACTGGGCTGAATCGGAGTGATGTTGAGCGGCTGGAGCATCTGGGACTGCAGCAGCTCACTGACCCGGGCGATTTCGTGGCGCGGCAAGACCGAATAGTTGTCTGCCAGGAAGCGGTGAGCCGAATAATTGGTCGGGTCGGTGTTCACCGACTTCCAACCCTGCACCAAGGCCAGTTGTTGAAAGCCAAGATCGCGGTAAATCTGCCCGATGCCGGCGCTGCGGACGGCCAAGTCTTCGTCTAAGAGGAAGCGGGATCGGTAGACGGCCCGGTTGTTGTTCAAGTCAATGGATGTTTGCAGGTCGTGAAGCGCTTCCACCGGGCGGTTGATAGACTGTTTGCGGATGGCGTCGTAAAACCAGGGGGTGGGGTCGGCTGGATCCAGCTGTTTGGCGGCCGCCAGCTGCACCGACGCCGGATCATCCCGCTTTTCCTCGAAATAGGCTTTGCCCAGGTAGCTTCTGATCAAGGCACTGCCCGGATCCAGGCAGGCGGCAATCTCTATTTCACTACGGCCTTCAGCCAAATGGCCGTCACGAATCTTGGCTAACCCCATCCCCAGGCGCGCCATGGGTGCGGCGGAATCGGAGGCGATCGCCTTGCTGAACGCCTGTTTAGCTTGTTCGGTTTTTATCTGAGCCAACCTGGCAAAGCCCAGCACGATCATGGTGTGCGCCAAATCCGGCCGGAGCTCCGCCGCCCTCTGGGCTGCAGACAGGGCTTGTTTTCGCTCTCCCTTAGACAAGTAAAGCTCCGACAATCGGGCCCAGGCCAGGGCATTGCCCGGATCCTTTTGCGTTGCTGTTCTGACGCTGGTAAAGGCGCCGTCGAGATCAAAAAAAGCCTGCTGTACGTAGGAATTGGCGACGTCAACAGCGCTGCTGGCCGACGGACGGGCCATCGCCTCATCGACCAGTTGGCGTGCCTTTTCTTTATTATTTTGAACCACCGCGGCAACCGCCAAGAGTGCCAGGGCATCGCCCCGTATTGCCTCGGAGGATTGTGCCTGTTGAAGATCGATTGTGGCCGCATCCACGCGGCCCACCGACAGCCGCAGTGCGGCCCGATATAGCAAAAACCGGGGGTCGTTGACGGTGTCGGGAATCACCTCAAGCGCGCTAAAGGCTTCAAGCAGACGGCCCTTACGCCACGCCTCGACCGACAGTCGGGCAGCCGCGCACCAGTCTTCATTGCAAGGAAAATCATCGGATTTGAAATCGATCACGGCCGGATAATACAAGGTCCACTGAACGGCATCCCGGGGCTGCACCACCGCCATCAGTGACGGGGGCTGGTTGGCCGCGGCACTCACAGACTGGTTTTGGGTCATGAGGATGCTGCCTTGCGAATTATACACGCGCAAGCGACCTTCGATGAGCGAAAACCGCGTCTGATCGGCATCCACGCGGGCAACAAACTCTGTCCCTTCCACCGCCCCATTCACAAAAGGCGTCACCAAATGGAGACTACGATGAACCCGGCTGAAAAAATGCACCGCGCCAGCAATCAGTTCGATCAAAAACGGCTTTTCTTTTTCAGCCGCACTGAAGATAAGCGTGGTGTGCTGGTCGACTCGCAGCGTACTCTCATTTTTCAGAACGAATGCGGCGCGGCTGTTCGTGCCCACCTTGATCCTATCGCCGGCACGAAAGCGATCTTCCAAGTTAACCGTCTCCCATTGTTGACTCGCTTTCCGTCGCACCTGAACCTGGCCCTGTATGGAGACGGCGCTGGCAGCCCATTCCTCCTCTATTTCTGTTTGGCTGACCGCCTGTTGGGGAATCATTAACAGACCGATGAGGCCACAGACCACCTTTGCCAGTCGACATCCCTGTCGGCAACCGGCACTATTGTCACCGTGTTTGAACCATCCCCTCATTCTGTCCACCCCTGTATGCTATTTCTGTCCCATGATCACCGTTCCATCCCAGGTCTCATCCGGCGGGTTCTGCTTGAATGCTTCACATTGTTTTTTGAAAAAAATCGAAGGGCCGTCGGCACGATAGGTGGATAACGACCGCTCAAAAGCCTCGATCGCAAGATCCCAATGCTTCTTCCGGTAAGCACGCATGCCATCTTCAAAGCAACTGCGAAGGTGATGTTGCTCCACGCCGCTATCTTTAGCGTAACCCATCAATTCATGAATCGCGACCGCATTGGATTTGCCGAATAACATAAATTCGCCAAGCCCACGGGTCATAAAGCCGTCCAACAGGTGCAGGACTTGATCAGAAACCAGAATTTGCGTGCCGAGATGTTTGTTCAAACTTTCCATACGCGAAGCCGTATTAACAATATCCCCCACCGGACGATACTCGTAATGGTCTACGGCACCGATGTTGCCAATCAGGATGTGGCCCGCATGCATCCCAATTCGGGTGTGAAGTTTGATTTGTTCGTTTTCCCGATTGAATGCGTTGATTGCCTGGACGATACCCAGGGCCGCGTGACAAGCTGCCGTCCTCAACGTCGCATCCGGGTTGGCTTTTGCCCATATTGCCATCATGGAGTCACCCACCACATCGGAAACGATGCCACCGAATTTTCTAACCGGTACAAAAAGCTTCTCGTAGTATCTGTTCATGAACCGGCTTAATTCCTTGGGATCCATCATCTCCGAAAGCGCAGCATATTGCTGCGCATCGGTATACAGGCAAATACCGTAAACAACCTTGCTGGTGGCATCGATGTCTCCGATATTTTTAGCCAATTGATCGATTACCGGGTCCGGTAGAAAATAACCGAACGCTTTTCGGATCCCTTCCCGTTCCTTGGAGGCAATACAGTAGCGGCAGACGACCGTTCCGAAAAGTGCCAACGGTGTCAGGATAAATAGGGGAATGAAAACGGGAATCCATAGGGCCTGCGTGTTGAAAAAAATCATCGCCGTGGCCAGGTAAAGGGCACTCACGCCGATGACAATCAGGGTGGCGATGCCCATCGACAAAGAAAAACAGACCAAGCCCAGCAACATACCGAACGAAAAGACAATAAACAGGTGCATGGGCCATTCCAAAGGCGTCAACAGGCGGTCCTCTATCAGATTGGCAAACGCAGTTGCCGCTACCTCCACACCGCTGATGTCGATGCCATTTTTTTGAGAAAAAACAGTGTGATAACCATCCTGATGCTGGGGCCGCAGGTTTTCGGACAGTCCCACGAATACGACTTTACCTTCAAATCCGGTTGTCGTTTCAGTTGCATTGCCCTTCACATTGTCGGGACGGTTTTTGCCTTTCAAGACCTTGTGATACGCCAGGGTATGAATGGTTCCAGCAGGACCATAAAAATCCAGGTAGCTACTGTTCTTGCCCTGGAACATCCGAATAAGACCGCTCAACACTCTTCGCTCGATGGGGTTCCGAAGGGGTTTTTCATTGGAATCAAGTACGTTAAGCATTGCTTGGGCGATCAACGATTCACGTTGGAATATTTCTCGGAAGGCAATCAATGTTTCTTCTACACCACGCTGGACCGCGATCTCATCCCATTGAGAACGAATGGCTGGATCGCGATTAGAATACACCTTGTTGAAAAGATGGTAAAAAGAACCGTAATGGCTGGATGCATAGATGAAAAAAGCGACCACCGGGAGTGTCGGTGCATTTCCAGCACCGGCTTTGAACATCCAGAATTGGCTGAGTTGAACCGGAACCTTTGGCAGGGGAAAGGGTGCCAGCGCCAAGGCTGACAGAGCCAGGGGAGCAATCGGAGGAACCAGGGTTTCAATATTCAGATCCGCAAGATACCTCCCCATCGAATCGGTAATCGGGACTTTTTCTTGCCGGATGGATTCGCAAAGAACGACCATCGCTGCATCCGCAACAGCCGCCCCAAACGCCTTATCCGCATCGGCGTCGTGGGCTTCATCGAACAGCATGTCGAATATGATGGCCGCTGCCCCTTGCCGGGAAAGCGTTTGAACCAATTGTTCATGCAGCGTGCGCGGCCAGTTCTGTGTTTTTCTGGAAAGATTGAGCGCCTCCGCCGAGTCTCGGTCCAGCGAAACAATGAGCACTTCCGAAGGAGGGCGACGCGCACCCCGGAGGTAAAAAAGCAGTTTGAGCCCAAAATGCTCCTGCAGGTCCAGCGAGAATGGCGGAATGGAGAGGAGGATGCCTAACAAGCCGGCTCCAAAGCTGATACCTAATGTTTTTACTGATCGAGACATCGCCAATGCCTGAGTCTGTTGAAATTAAATCCGATACCGGTCAACAATACCGAGAAACCGCTCGGCGAAGACCAATGCAGTTGTGAGTCAACAGGAACAGAGACTGCAAATAGCTTGTCGATTTTTGGTATCTTTCCATTCACAGCATGGAAAGATTATCAATACCTGCGCATTGAAGGCACCGCTATGGCGCTTTTACACCAATCCTTTTGATTGGCAACTATTTGAGTTTATAACAGTTTAATTGATCGTGGGGAGGTCTTTTCCTCAATCCAATTCAGATAGAAAGGAATGCGTCCACTTGGAGGAGTCGCTGTGCAGGCGCGCTGTCGTAATTGTATCGAATCAGGAATTCTGAAGCCGCGGCAGGTACAAGAGTATAACACAAATTTCTATCACCATCGCCATTCGCTGTCAATGCCATGATCGTTTATCGCTTTGCCTGAGGAGATACAGTCACAGGCCCGATAGAAATTCATTATCCCGCAAACCGAAGAGTTTCTGATCTCGCACGAAAGGAGGGAAGCGCGATCCATGTTCGGCATCGCCCTTGAAAAAGAAGTGGGGCAATGTCGATGCTTGCGACATTGCCCCGTTTAATCAGCCGATAGGATGAATCAGGAAAATTATTTTTCTTTTGGATGACATTTGGTGCAGGTCTGCGGAGCAGCCTTGGTCTTGTTCTTTTTGTTAAATTTCTTGTGGCAGCTGATGCAGTTATCGTGGATGGCCTCCGCGTGGTATTCCATCTCTTTCGCAGCGATCTCCTTCTTGGAAGCCTTGTTGGCCTTCATCTCTTTTTTCAGATCACCGGGCATCTTTCCGGGAATTTTATGGCACTCGATGCAGCTCTGCACATCATCGCCGAGTTTCAAGTCGTTTAAGGGTTTGCCCTTGGCATCGTGGTGGCATTCGCCACAGCCGATTTTATACTCTTCATTATGCTTCTTGTGGCTGAATGTCGAGATACTCTTGGTGTGCTCACTGTAGGCCTTGTTGTCCATCTGGATCACGTCCTGGACCTTTGTGCCCGCATAGATGGAGCCCGCAGCGAACATGATGGTTACACATACTGCTGCCAATACCATACCATTTCTTTTACCCATATCCACCGATCTCCTCTTGCATGATTGGTTAAACACCCTTCATCACTTCGCCTGAAATCTCTATCAATCCTTATGCACTCTGTCAATGGGAATTGAGACCAAGAATTACTAATGTATTTTCAAACAGTTATTAAATAGCTGTGAACTGATCCGGCATACGGGGGGAAATCAAACGGTATTGAAACCTCCCCGCGGCCCCGATGAGCCGGGTCTCTGCTTCGCTCCGACAAGCCGCGGGGAATGGTCTGCCGGCAGCAGCAGGGCTGCGCAGCACCGGATGTATCAATCGATTCCCCGTTCGCTCGCATCCCAGGCATTCAGACGGTCGTGCATCAAGCTGTCGATGGGGTTGCGGCACAGACAGTTGAACGACGGCAGCTCTTGGGGTTCAGCTGAAACGCATCCAGTGCTTGTCGATATCTGCTATAGATCCGGCCGGCAACAAAGCAGCCTTTAGAACGGGCTCACTGATCGCTGGCGCTCTCGGCTTCAGCAGCAGGTTCAGGCACTTCTTTTTTCTTACCAAAAATCCGGGCGCCAACGATACTGATTTCATACAACAGCATCAGCGGCAGGGCCATCATGATCTGCGTCACCACGTCAGGGGGTGTCAAAATGGCGGCTCCCACGAAAAAGAGCAACAGCGCGTATTTGCGGTTTTTCTTTAAAAAGGAAACGGAAACGATGCCCAGTCGCGCCATGAAGGTCAGCACCAGGGGCAACTCGAAAACCAATCCAAAGGCCAGAAGCAACTTGGCGGAAAAACTCAGATACTCCTTCATGGAGGGCATGGGGCGGATGGTCTCCGTGGCAAACCCCAAAAAGAATTGAAAACCGAATGGGAAGACGATGAAATAGCCGAACAGGGCGCCCCCGACAAAGAAAATAGACGAGAGAAAGACGATAGGAATCATCAGCCGCTTTTCCCGATCATAGAGGCCCGGCGCAACAAACATCCAGAACTGGTAGATGATCACCGGTGAGGCGACCATGAGCCCGGAAAGAAAGGAAACCTTGAGAAAGGTGAAAAAGGCCTCGGGCAACCCGGTGTAGATCAGGGTTTCCCCCTGTTTCATGACAGAAATCAGGGGATGAGTAAGAATCTGAAACAGCTTTTCCTTGAATCCGTATGAGAGGGCGAAACCGACACCAACGGCGACGAAACAGGTGATCAGTCGCTTGCGCAACTCTTCAAGGTGAGCGGTAAAGGGAATTTTGTCTTCCGTATTCTTTTCCTGATCGGCCACGTTCCTTACCCCTTGCGCGTTTCAGAATCCGGGTGAGAACCGGTGGCAGACATATCCCCGTCGGCTGGCGTGCCCCCATCGGAATCCGAAGCCTCCGTGTCCCGCTGGTCAAACGTTGCTTTCAGGTTGTCCATATCGTCGCCGTCAAGGCCTTCCGGTTTGCTGGCGTTAGGCGTTTCCTCCAGTATGGTAGAATTGGCCGATTGTTCATCCGCATCGCGGGTGAAGTCCTTGGATTCTTTTTGATCCTGCCTGCTGAGGTCGTCAAAGGCGGTTTTCACCTCTTTGAGTTCCGTATCGATCTGCATGCTCTCTTTCAGATCGCTGGTCGCCTTTTTAAATTCCCCCATGGCCTTTCCTAAGGACTTGGCCAGATCGGGCAGTTTCTTGGGCCCGATGACGATCAGGGCCACCGCCAGAATCAGGATCATTTCCGGCATTCCGATACCGAACATGAACGTCTCCTTTACTGCGCTTGAAGTGCATGCTTGCTGAAAGTGGCAACACTACTGGTTTTGACAGGGGGTGTCAAGGCTGGAACACGGCACTATTCCGCGAAATCAGACGCAAAATCAATCCCCTCCGGACCCCGGCTTAAGGAATCTCGGGAACCAACACCAACAGGTAAAACGAGCCTCTGTGCTGCATGTGGCCGGCCGCAATCTCCGCGTAGGGTCCGTTGCCCCAGAAGATATCCACCCGCCCCGGTCCCCGGATGGCCCCACCGGTGTCCTGGTTCAGGGCAAAGGCAGAAAAATCCATCCACCGATCGATGCGGCCGTTTCCGTCCACCACCGGTATCTGGGTTTGCAGGAAGGCCGGCGCGGCCATGGGAAAGACCCGGCGATCAACGGCAACGGATCGTCCCGGTGTTAGGTCCACGCCGATGGCGCCGATGGGGCCAGATGTTTCGGTTTTGAAAAAAACGTAGCTGGGGTTATGGTTGAGCACCGCGTCGACCTCGGCGGGGTGAGCCTGCAGATAGGCCTTGAGCCGCTGCATGGACATCTCCTCGGCCGGAATCTTACCCTGGTCGATAAGCAGCCGGCCGATGCTGCGGTAAGGCTGTCCGTTGGAGCCGTGGTAGTGCACCCGAAGAAAGGATCCATTGGTCAGGTAGATGCGCCCGGAGCCTTGAATCTGTAGAAAAAACAAATCAATGCGGTCATCCACCCAGGCGATGGGCGGCGCTTTTTGAGCAAAGCCCGTGTCCGCCTCGATGGCCTGCCGATCCGGGTAGGGCACCACGGCGTTGCCCTGGAGACGGCCGACGATCCGCTTGCCCTTGAGGTCTTCTGAAAAAAGAGAAAGGTCGATAACCATGAGATCCCCAGGCATGGCGTACACCGGATAGCGGTAGCGGGCGTCGGGGGTCAGGCTTCCCTTGAGGTGGGGTTCATAGTAGCCGGTAAAAAGCACCTGCCCGCTCTCCGGCCCCCCGCTTGATTGATACACCCGGTATCGGTCGGCAATAAAACGGTTGACTGCTGCCGGCCCGGGACTTGTTTCCACGAAATCCCCCAGTGTTTCCAGCGACCGAATCAGATGAAGGGCGCTGTAAGCGTCCTCTCCGAAGCGGAAGGTGCGCTCGGCAGGCACCCGGTTTAGATATTCCAGGCTTTTGCTGATGCCGTAGGAAAGGTTGTCCAGAAACAGACCGTCTGAAAAATCGGGATAATCCTGCACGGCCAGTCGGACCAGTTCCGCCGCAGGCTTGGCGGGTGGCTTTGGAAAAAAGGCGCAGCCCGCAGCCATTAAAATGGTCATGCCAAGGGTGAATCGCCTAACGGCAGAAAAGAATCGGTCTGTTTTTTTCATGGGGTGGCGTTTTCCCTGACAAACATGCCGCTCTTTCCGCCGGATTTTTTGAGCAGGCAGACGTCAGTGATGGTCATGGCTTTGTCGACAGCCTTGCACATGTCGTAAAGGGTGAGCGCCGCCACGGAAACGGCTGTGAGCGCCTCCATTTCAACTCCCGTCTGGTCGACAATACGCGCCGTTCCTTCGATGCGGATGGAATGACTGGCCGCGTCGGGAAAAAAATCCACCTGCACGTGGGTCAGGTTCAAGGGATGGCACATGGGGATCAGGTCTGCAGTCTTTTTAGCCGCCATCACCCCGGCAATGCGAGCCGTCTCCAACACATTGCCCTTTGATACCGTGCCGGCAGCAATGCGCTGGAACGTCTCCGCGGACATAAGGACCACGGCTTGTGCCACAGCGGTCCGCTGGGATGATTTTTTTTGGGTCACGTCCACCATGCGAACACGGCCTTTGTCATCGATGTGGGTCAGTTTGGGCATGTCTCCCTCCCGGTCCTGGAGAGCAATAGGTAGTTTCCACCCAGAAATGGTAGATTTTGGTTCAGGCCAAGGCCGCAGCGAAATCGAAACCGCAGGCGTAGTGCACTACGTCGAGGATAGCGCTGCAGCTTCACGACGTGCTCAATCGAGCGAGAACGCAGGCTTGGGCCGAAAGATGCCCTTTCTGGATGGGAACTATGTAAAAAACTCGGTCTTGGTGGTCACCGTTGTTTTAATGGCGTTAAGGGTATCGGTCAGGGCATCGATGACATTCTCGCGGATGTCCCCGGCCACTACCAGCAGCATCACGTCATCCCCGATGGAAAGATCTGTGTCGGCAGCAATCTCCACCTGAATATCCACGATACCCGGCCGAGATCGGTATTCGGCAAGCACCTTCGCCAGCCGTTCCCGAGCCACTGCAACCCGCAGTCCCGTTACTTTCCGGCCGTCGCGGGAAGTCGCCCGAACCACGCCGTTGTGGCACAGAATCATGCCTACCCGGTCGTAGGCCGGGTGCATCTTTATCTTTGAAATTATATGGTTCGTATTCATTTTCCCATTTTGCTCCTCAGCGATTACGTTTATAAAGGGCTTCCGCCCGTACCAGATCGGCGGGGGTGTTGACATTGAAAAAGGAGACCAGTTCAGGGTCCACTTTCCTCAGTTCGGCTTCGTCGACCGTTTTCAACCGAACTTTTCGAAACAACCCCTGGATCTTCAACTGGTCCCGCTCCAGCTGCCACACCATGGCCGGCAGGCAAGTTTTTTTATACACGGCAAACATCGGTTCGTAGCCGGCCGATGTTGATGGAATGACGATATCCGCTTTGCGCGTAATCGATTCCAGCAAGCGCTGAATCAACACGCCCTGAATAAACGGTGTGTCGCAGGCGGCAAAAAAAGCGTGTTCATGGGTGGCGGCGAACAGGCCCGCATGAAGACCATTGAGCGAACTGCGCACTGAATAGTGATCGGTAACGATCAGGGCATCAACATCCACGTAGGCCGCCGGGTCGTTGGTCACCAGAACGACCTGCTCGAACAACCGGGAATAAACGTCCAGAAGGCGATCCACGATTCGTTTTCCGCCGATGCGGATGAAGGCCTTGTTTTGTCCGTCAAACCGCTTGTTTAATCCGCCTGCCAGAATTACGCCGGTGCAGGGCAGCGCCATGAAATGACCCCCTCTTTCGCGCTTGAACATAGAAAAAAGCCTTTTTAATTGCAAGGATATTCACTTGCCATGGTGTGCCCCATGGGTTAGATAATGTCCATCTTGAAATTGATTCCATCCTTACTGAAGGGTGGTGATCTATTATCTTTAACACGGGGCGGGTAAAACATATGGGTGTACACCAGCATCGACATGCGGCGCCGGCATCGGTCGGCGTGGGCATCCTGTCGGTTTCCACCACCCGAGCGATCGAGAACGACGAGAGCGGCCGGTGGATTGCCCGGCGGGCCAAAAAAGAGGGGCACGATGTCCGGTTCCACCAAGTGGTCACCGACGACATCAATGCCATTCGCGATGCCGCCTTAAGGGCCATCCGCAACCACGGACTTCAGGCCCTGTTGGTCACCGGCGGCACCGGCATCACACCCACAGATGTCACCATCGAAGCCATCAAACCCCTTTTTACCAAAGAGATGACCGCATTCGGGGCCCTCTTCGCCCAGCTCAGCTACGAAGAGATCGATTCCGCTGCAATCCTCTCCCGCGCAGCAGCCGG
>JAQYWF010000207.1 GCA_030145105.1 Desulfosarcina sp. | reverse complement strand
GCTCGGCGGCGGCGGCGACTTTCTCACCGACCACCGAGCCCATCGAGCCCATGATGAACATCGGGTTCATCACGCCCATGATCACGGGACGGCCCTTGACGAACCCCTTGCCGACCACGATTGCCTCGGTCTCGTTCGACCGCTCCTTGGTTTCCGCGAGGCGCTGCTTGTACGAGATGCGGTCCTCGAATTCGAGCGGGTCGCTCGACTCCAGATCGGGCAGAAACTCCTCGAACGTGTCGGGGTCATTCAGCTGCCGGATTCGGGTACGCGCGTCGATGCGGTAGTGGTGTCCGCACTCCGGGCAGACGTGCAGGTTCTCCTCCAGCAGACGCCGATAGACCATCGCGGAGCAACTGTCACAGCGGATCCACGAGCCCTCGGGCACGTCCACGCCGCGACGGGTGGTACTCGGCAGTTCAGCCATCATCTCTCCCAAACGAGCTTGTCGTGATGCGCGTCGGACTACTCAACACCGCAGGGGTCGCGGACGCTTCCGGAACCAGGGATCATAATCAGCCCCGCAATCTCCAGAACACGCCGCGCGCTACAGGCGTGGAGAGACCGAGTTGGCTGCCCGTCTCCCGCCCCTCCGCGTGTTCCTGGCCCTCTGCGATGAATCATCTGGCGCTAGCCGTCGGCGGCCATTGCCGGCACATCGGCACAATCGAAGACCAGCGGCTCGGCATCGCGCTGGCTGATCTCCCATATCCTGGCGGCCTCGGTGTTCTCGAGCACGTAGCGGGCCATGGCAAAGGCTTTCTGGATGTTCCAGGTCGTGTTCGCGGCAACCGCCGCAACCATCGTGTCGGGTGCCATGGCCGAGCGCACCAAGTTCACCGGATACATCCTTTACAGCATATTTGTCTCCGCCCTGATTTACCCGGTCTTCGGCTCCTGGGCCTGGGGCAGCCTGCTCAACGGCAGCGGCTGGCTGGAAGGCTTCGGCTTCATCGACTTCGCCGGCTCCACGGTGGTTCACTCGGTAGGTGGCTGGGCAGCCCTGGCCGGTGCCATCGTGCTGGGTCCCCGTCTGGGCAAGTATACCAAAGACGGTAAAATCAAACCGATCATGGGCCACAACATCCCTCTGGCGGCTCTGGGCGTGTTCATCCTTTGGCTGGGGTGGTTCGGATTCAATCCGGGCTCCACCACCACGGCTGACACCAGCATCGCCATGATCTTTGTCAACACCAACCTGGCCGCCGCTGCCGGTGCCGTGCTGGCCATGATCGTCTCCTGGGTGAAATTCGGTAAACCCGAAGTGGGCATGAGCCTCAACGGTGCCCTGGCCGGCCTGGTGGGAATTACGGCCGGCTGCGCCAATGTAACCCCTTCAAGCGCCATCATCATCGGGGCCGCTGCCGGAATCATCGTGGTCTTCTCGGTCATGTTCTTCGACAAGATCAGGGTCGACGACCCGGTGGGCGCCATCTCCGTGCACGGCGTCTGTGGCGCCTGGGGCACCCTGGCCGCCGGCATCTTCAATATTGGCGGTACCTCTGCCAGCATCATCGGTGTACAGTTGTTGGGCATCGCTGCCTGCTTCATCTGGACCTTTCCCACGGCCTTCGTGATGTTCAAGCTCATCGACAAGACCATCGGCCTGAGGGTGTCCCCGGAAGAAGAACTGGAGGGGTTGGACCTTGCCGAACACGGCGGTATCGCCTATCCGGATTTCGGTGTGTCCACGCACGGTGGTATCTCATCCATTTCCGGGCCGCCTTCATCAGGACTTCCCAGCTACGTTGGGTCCGCTAGTCCGGCAACCCAATCCTGATCGATACCGTTGGGTAGCATTTAAACAATACTGTTTGTTTCTGTTCCTCCCCTGAATGCACCTTGAAGCGGCTGGTCCCGCTGCTTCAAGGTGCATTTTCATTCGGCATTACCGAGTCGGTGATAAATTTTGTTTTCAATCCCTCAATTCCAAAAATGTAATTTTTTTCAAAATATAATTACATTTTTGAAATGTATTTTCAAATTCAAAAAACCACATGTGCAAACACAACATATCATTATTATTGAATAATAAATAAACCATGCCGACTGGCACGCGGGTTGCTCTGTGTAATCCCTATCATAGAATACGAAGGATATGAATTTGATTGATACGTCCCCTCACAATCTTTACGCCGATGTCTCTCTGGCCCTGAAAAATGGGCGGGCACAGCTCATCGAAAAACTCCTGGCGGGAAAAGCGCCTGATTTTTTGGACGACAATGCCCGGCTCATCGACGACTATTTCCGTCAACGCTACGAAAAAAGCATCGTGGGTCCGAAGATGGACATCGCTAAAAACCCTTATGCAGTGGTGGCTTTAGGAGGATACGGTCGAGCGGAGCAATGCGTTTACTCGGATGTGGACCTGCTGTTCCTGTTCGAAAAAAAGGTTCCCCGGGTGGCTGAAGATCTGGTGCGCGAGATCGTCTATCCGTTATGGGACATGGGGCTGGATGTGGGACATGCCACGCGTTCCATCAAAGAGTGTGTCTCCATGGCACGCAAGGATTTCGAGGTGTTGACCTCCATCCTGGATGCCCGTTTCATCTGCGGCATGTCTCCGTTGTTCATGAAGTTGATGGACCAGATCCGTTCCAAATTCATCAATCTCAAACCCGACACGGTCATCTCCTGGCTGGTGGAAACCAACCGGGAAAGGCATCGGCGCTTCGGCGACTCGTCCTACCTGCTTGAACCCAACTTCAAGGAGGGGCAGGGCGGACTGCGCGACTACCACACCATGCTGTGGATCGCCAAGATCAAATCCGGCATCAAACAGCGCCGGGATCTGGAGTACTATGGTTATTTTTCCAATGATGATTTCACGCGTCTGTCCGACGCCCTTGCATTCATCTGGGACGTGAGAAACCGGTTTCACCTGATGATGAACCGAAAAAGTGATCAGATTCATCTGGAACAGCAGCGCAAGCTGGCGGAAGTCATGGGAATAAAAGCCGTCAACGGCCACCTGCCGGTGGAACACCTGTTGGGCGAGCTTCACGGTCATATGGAATTTGTGAAGCAGCAGCACGAGATGTTCCTGTACGAGATGGAACAGAAAAAACGCCTCAAAAGAAAGAACAAAGGGCTCAAGACCACCCGGGTCAAGGGGCTTAAATTCAACCGGGGAATGCTCAATTTCATTTCTCCGGAAAAGATCCTCAACAATCCAGGGCTATTGATCGATATCTTTGCAGAGAGCGCCGCGCAGCGGGCGCCGCTGAACAGTGAAGCCAAACGGCTGGTGAAAGATTTTGCGCACCTGGTGGACGAAGCATTCAGACGCGATCCAACCGCGGTTCAACAGTTTGAGCGGATCCTGATCCGCTCTTCCCGGGCCTTTGAGGTGCTCAACCAGATGCTGTACACGGGTTTCCTGGCCCGATTCATTCCGGAGTTCAAATCGGTGGTCAACCGGATCCAGTTCGACCAGTATCACCTTTACCCGGTGGCCAGACACCTGCTTTACACCATAAAAATTTTGAGAGGTTTCGACACCGATGCGAGGGCCGAGGCAGACGCCCTTGCCCACAGTCTGTATAAAGAATTGAAAAAAAAGAAGGTCCTGTTGTGGGCCGCCCTGCTCCATGACATCGGCAAAGGAGAGCCTAAAAGCGGCCACTCCGAACGCGGCGCCGTCCTGGTGGAAAAGATTCTCCTGGAGAAAGGCGCCAGTCCGGCCGATGCCAAAACCGTTGCCTTTCTTGTTGAGCATCATCTGCTGCTGGTTCTGACGGCCACACGAAGAGACATCAACGACGAGGAGACGGCCATTGCCATGGCCCGGGTCATCAAGAAGGCCGAAGTCCTGAAAATGCTCTATCTGCTAACCGTTGCCGACTCCATGGCCACCGGCCCCAAGGCCTGGAATGACTGGACCGCTTCACTGCTGGAAAATCTTTTTTTCAAAGTCCTCAACATTTTCGAGAACGGCGAACTGGCCACCGGCCGCGCCGTGAAAACCGTGGAGAAAAAGCGGCAGGCGGTGGTTGACGCCTTGCCCCCGGAAATGGCGCCGGACCAGTTGGAACGGCTGCTCAGCTTTATGTCCCCCCGGTACATGCTCTACACCCCTGTCGGGAACATCCCGAAACATCTGCAGCTTTTCGCCAAAATTGGAGACCGGCCGTTTGTGTGGCACGTCGAAAAATCCCCGGGTGCGGATACCCGCACCGTGACCATTTGCGCCAAGGACCGGCCCGGCCTTATTTCCAGGATTGCCGGTGTTTTCACCCTGAACAACATCGATATCCTCGATGTACAGATTTTCACCTGGCGCAATAACATTGCCCTGGACGTCTTTGAGGTGAATCCACCGCCGGATCCGATCTTCGAAGACGAGCGCTGGGAGCGGGCATGCCGGAACCTCGAGGATGCGTTGGCAGACCGGCTGGATCTGGGTGGAAATCTGAACCGTAAAAAAAACGACGCGACACCGATACAGCCATACACGGCCGAGCGACCCACAGAGATCGTCGTGGACAATAAAACATCGAGCTTTTTTACAATTGTCGAGGTGGTGACATTTGACTTTCCAGGCCTGTTGTTCCGGGTGACCGATGCACTGTTCAAGTGCGGTCTGGATATCTGGGTCGCCAAGATCGCCACCAAGGTGGACCAGGTGGTGGATGTGTTTTACGTGAGGGATTTTGACGGCCAGAAGGTGGACGCACCGCAGCAGGTAGCAGCCGTCAAGGCAGCCATCCAGGACATCCTCCCGGGTGAAGATCCGATCCATGGCTGAACACCTTTCGCGGAGGAACCGGAAAAAAGAAGTTAAAAAAGGGAACCTACCTACGAGGAAAAGGACATGATGAAATTGAAATCGATTTTGTTGACATTGATACTCGGATTGATCGCCACCCCGGCGTTTGCAGAAGACGTTCTGGATACGGGCAACACCGCCTGGATGATCGTCGCCACCGCGTTGGTTATGATGATGACCCCGGCTGGACTGGCCCTGTTTTACGGTGGCATGTCGCGCTACAAAAACCTGCTTAACACCCTGGCCATGACCTTTGTCTCCTACTGCCTGGCCAGTGTTATCTGGATGATGTGGGGCTACACCCTGGCCTTCGGCTCGAGCAAAGGCGGCATCATCGGCGGCTTCGATCATTTTTTCATGAGCGGCATCGGCGTGGACAGCCTGTCCGGCAGTATTCCTACTTACGTGTTCGCCCTGTTTCAGATGACCTTTGCCGGCATCACCGTGGCCCTGGTGCTGGGTTCCATCGTCGACCGGATGAAATTTTCCTCGTGGATCGTGTTCACGATCCTGTGGATCACCTTCATCTATTGCCCCATCGCCCATTGGGTGTGGGGAGGCGGCTGGATGGGAGCGATGGGCGCCCTTGACTTTGCCGGCGGCAATGTAGTTCATATCAACGCCGGTGTGGCCGGCCTGGTGCTTTCGCTGGTGCTGGGCAAGCGAGTCGGCTATGGCAAAGAAGCCATGTTCCCCTCCAGCATCGCGCTGACCGCGTTAGGTGCTGCCCTGTTGTGGTTCGGCTGGTTCGGATTCAACGCGGGCAGTCAATTGGCCGCCGACGGTGTGGCCGCATCGGCCTTTATGGTGACCAACACCTCCGCCGCCACGGCGGCCCTGGTGTGGATGTTCTGCGAATGGATCGTTACCGGCAAACCGACGGTATTGGGCATCGCTTCGGGCGTGGTTGCCGGACTGGTGGCCATCACGCCGGCCGCCGGGTTTGTCAACCTTCCCGCCGCATTGGTTATCGGATTGGTTTCCGGGGCATTGGGCTACTTTTCCGTTGCCGTGCTGAAACAGAAAGTCGGTTACGACGATTCACTGGACGCCTTCGGTGTGCACGGCATGTGCGGCATCTGGGGTGCCCTGGCCACGGGCCTTTTCGCCAACCCCGCCATCACCGAAAGTGCCGCTGGCCTGTTTTACGGCAACCCCGGACAGCTGTGGATTCAGATCGTCTCGATTCTCGCCACCGCGGTATTCACGGCTGTGGGGACGCTGATTGTTATCGCTGTCACCAAAGTGCTGACCGGCGGCCTGCGCGTGGAACGCGATGAGGAAATCCAGGGCCTGGACAACGCCCTTCATGGTGAACGTGGCTTTGAAATTGCTGAAATTTAACATTCGGGGAGACGTCCATCGCTCTCTCGGCCATTAACAACAGGAGATTAAAAAATGAAAAAGATCGAAGCCATCGTCAAACCCTTCAAATTAGACGATGTGAAAGAGGCTCTCAACGAGATCGGCATCCAGGGGATGACCATCTCGGAGGTCAAAGGCTATGGGCGTCAGAAAGGGCACAAGGAGATCTATCGCGGCGCCGAGTATGTGGTGGACTTCATCCCCAAGGTTAAAATCGAGATTATCGTGGACTCGGAGCGTGCCTCCCAGGTGGTGGAAGCCATTCAAAAAGCAGCTAACACCGGAAAGATCGGCGATGGAAAAATCTTCGTCTTCTCCGTGGAAGAGGTCATCCGGGTACGTACCGGTGAAACCGGTACAGATGCCATTTAAAAAGAAGTTATCGTTTTTATAATTTATTCAACTCATCACCCATTAGTGGAGGAAATTATGACACCGGAAAAAGTATTGGCAATGGCAAAGGAAAACGGCGTAAAGGTCGTCGATTTGCGTTTTATGGATTTCCCGGGCATGTGGCAACACTTCAGCGTGCCCATTGGTGAACTGGACGAAAGTAGCTTCGAAGACGGCTTCGGCTTCGATGGCTCAAGCATCCGGGGATGGCAACCGATCAACGCCAGCGACATGCTGGTGATCCCCGATGCGACCACCGCGAAAATCGATCCCTTCTTCAAGGTGCCCACCCTGGTGCTCATCTGCGATATCGCCGATCCGATCACCCGCGAAGCCTATACCCGTGATCCGCGAAACATCGCCAAAAAAGTCGAGGCCTATCTCAAGAGCACTGGCATCGGCGATACTGCCTTTATCGGCCCTGAAGCCGAATTTTTCATTTTTGACGACATCCGCTACGAAAGCCAGACAAACGGTGCTTTCTACGCCATCGATTCCGTGGAAGGTACCTGGAACACGGGCCGGTGTGAAGAGCCCAACCTGGGATACAAACCACGTCACAAGGAAGGCTATTTTCCCGTACCCCCTTCAGACAAATTCCAGGACCTGCGCACCGACATGCTGCTGGCCCTCGAAAACCTGGGCATTGACGTGGAGTGCCAGCACCACGAAGTGGCCACTGCCGGCCAGGCCGAAATCGATATGCGCTTCAAACCCCTGCTGCAGATGTCCGACCAGCTGATGTGGTTCAAGTATGTACTCAAAAACGTGGCCAACAAGGCCGGCCACACGGTCACCTTCATGCCCAAACCGCTGTATGGCGACAACGGCACCGGCATGCACACCCACGTGAGTATCTGGAAGGAAGGCAAACCCCTTTTCGCCGGGGACAAGTACGCCGGCGTCTCCCAGGAAGCCCTGTGGGCCATGGGCGGCATCCTCAAGCACTGCCGAGCCCTGTGCGCCTTCACCAACCCCACCACCAACTCATACAAACGGCTGGTGCCGGGATACGAAGCGCCGGTGAACCTGGCCTATTCCAGCCGTAACCGCAGCGCCGCCATCCGCATCCCCATGTACTCGGCGTCTCCCAAGGCCAAGCGCATCGAATTCAGGACCCCCGATCCGTCCTGCAACGGTTACCTGGCCTTCTCAGCGATCATGATGGCAGTTCTCGACGGCATTCAGAACAAAATCGATCCGGGCGATCCGCTGGATAAGAATATTTATGACCTGCCGCCCGAAGAACTGGCCGAGATTCCTTCGGCGCCGGGTTCTTTGGACGAAGCATTGGCCGCTCTGGCCGAGGATCACGACTTCTTGCTCAAGGGGGACGTTTTCACCAAAGATGCCATCGAGATGTGGATTGACTACAAGACCGAAAATGAAGTCAACCCCGTGAAGCTGCGTCCGCATCCGCACGAGTTCCACCTGTATTACGATATTTAATTCGGATGGTTTTGAGAGTGTGACCGATTCCTCCCGACGATAATCGGTCCTTCCTGAAAACGGCAGCCTGCGATACCAAGCAGTGGGCTGCCGTTTTTTTTAATGAATCTGCCAGACTCGACTATCTTCTGCCATGTCGTCGGTGCTGGACCTCGATGATTACTTCCGCGACCGGATTCAACCAGCGGTGGATGGCACTGTCCAGGTCACTGCTGCCGCCTTCGAGTTCGGTATCGCCGATCACCCCCCGATGGATATGCACCATCGCATTGGCATCGTTGCCGGCCACACCGCTGCCGCCGGTGCCGGCATTGCCACCGGGGTCGGCTGGAATTCCGGGAGTATTGGGCATCCCGCCGCCGTTGACGATTTCATCGTTAGCTTCGGTGCCGGCATCGTAACCGAAAAGGTAATACCGGTAGGTCCCGGGAATTCGAGGAATACGCAGCGAATCGAGGCCCACGAAGCCGTCGTTGGTGGGCAGCAGCATGGCGGTCAACGACAAGTATCGGTTGCGGGTTCTCTTGGTGTTGAAATAAACGTCACTGACGATGCCCCCGGGCGCCAGCATACCACCCGCTGGATTTGCCACCGTGTCCCGGTCCTCACCACCCACCATTTCAATCAGTCCGGAAATGTCTCCCCCTTCGGCCATGGCCTGCAGGGCCTCTGATGCCGGCGAACCGGTTTCGAAAAGATGGGTCTCCCCGTCGTGGGCGGTGATCAGCAGGGGGGTGAAATAGATCCCGTTGGTCAGGTTCTTCACGGTGACGGTGAATTCAGCGGCCATCGCCTGACCAAGGGGCAATACCATTCCGACCATTAATGCTAAGAGTGTGTTGAACAATCGCTTTTTCATGACAGTCTCCTTTACCGAAAAGGGGTTGAAGGGTT
>JAQYWF010000234.1 GCA_030145105.1 Desulfosarcina sp. | reverse complement strand
GTGAAGGACCATAAATATCGAACCCTAATCATGCTATCTATTATGAGTGGGGCAAGGCAGGGCGAATTATTGGGACTCAAGTGGTCGGAAGTTGACTGGGAAAACAGCCAGATTCACATTCAACGGACTTTCAACAATGGCAGATGGTATGATGTAAAAACAAAGGCGTCCAAGCGCCGTGTCGATTTGGGTCCCCAGATGATGACAACATTGAAACGATGGCGTCTTGCCTGCCCAATAACTGCTCTGGATTTGGTATTCCCCAACAGAGTGGGCAAGCCAATCAACCACAACAACCTTGTGAATCGTCATTTTTTACCGGCGTTAGAAAAAGCCAAGATAGACAGGATTCGTTTTCATAATTTGCGACACACTAAAGCCAGTTTGATGATAGATCAGAAAGAAAACCTCAAATACATCCAAACACAGCTTGGGCACGCAAGCCCCACAATCACCCTGAACGTTTATGCCCACCTTCTAAAACCCATCAATCAAGATGCCGCTTGCCGGTATGAAAATATGATTTTTGAAAATTTATGTAGCAAAACGGTAGCAGAAAACAAAAAAGGGTTTACGGCAAAAACCGCAAACCCTTGAATTTTCTGGTAGGCGCGATTGGATTTGAACCAACGACCTCTTCCGTGTCAGGGAAGCGCTCTCCCCCTGAGCTACGCGCCTACAGGGAAAAATCCAGATACCACCTGACTATTCGGCTGTCAAGCGAAATGCAGTGTTCTTGCCCCCGGGTTTATTGGTGAACCAGGCGGATACGGACCGTCTCTGATGTCACCTCAAAGATGTCGATACCGAAACCGCTGAACGTCTTCAGCAGCAATGCGTCGGCCAGGGACCGTGCACTGCCCTGGTAGGTGACAGCCATGTCGGCGCGGTCGGCCGTCATCTCTTTCATCTTTAGGTCATTGACCCCGGACAGCGAAGAGATGGCTGTGCGCAGGCGGACAAAACTGGCGATATGGCCACCGGTGCCCTCCACCGCTACCTCGATGATGGCACTGCGATCCTGCGCCTGCTGCCAGACGGCCATGATCTGACGGGCCAGGTCATCACCAGCCAATACCCCCGCACCGGAGAGTGCTTCGCGCCCTCCCGCTACCTCATCCTGACCGGAAACCACCGATTTCTGGCGTGTCCGACCGATCGGTTGCCCGGTCTGAACATCAAACGCCCGTGCCTCGAAAAAGGCCTCATAGGCGTTGATAGCCCCCCCCATGGTATTGGGTGCAGCCGCGGCTGTGCCATAGCCGGTGACCAGTACATCCGCACCCAGCCGCCCTGCCAGTGCCACCATATCCGCCTCCGGTGCATTGACAGGAAGCGACAGGGGTGAACTCATATCTGGCGGGTCGATAATCTCAAATCCGGTTGCCTGAAGTGTCGCCGCCAGAGACCCTTCACTGAGGGTCCGGCTGCGTAGCAGACGATCCCCCCACCAGTAGGTAAAATCGGCATCAGTCACATTTCTCTCCGCCACCATGAAAAGGATCCTCGGATACACGGCGCCGGCCAGCGCGAGGCCCAGACGGGATAGATCCCGGCTAACCCGATCTACGGCAATGTCCACCTGAACCAGTGTCCTGACAGTGTTACCGGATACGGACTCGGTGAGCACCCGGTAATTTTGGATATAGTTATCCCGTTTAGCCAGGATATTGTCGTTGATCTGTTGGAATCGCCGGACCACGGTCTCACCGGTAAGCATCTCCATGACCACCTGACCCACGGCGGCGACCAAGGCATCATTGACCGCATTCTGCTTGCCATCGGCCAGGTTTTTTTGGTGGATAACAGCCGACCCCAAGACGTTCAACTGCTTGACCACGCGACTGTCTGCCCCGTAGCTGCTGGTATAGGTCGATACCAGGAGAATTAAAAGGCAGATTCGCTGGAGCCATATTTTTATCGTGTTCCGATCAGACATGGATTCCTCCCTATGTTTTTCGGACCCGCGCATAGTCGGCGATGCCCATCAGCGTTTCCCGCGTCGGACTATCTTCAAACGGCCGAAGCGCCGTCTTGGCCTTTTGGATGTGTGCCGCTGCCTGTGCTTCGGTATATGCGATGCCGCCATGGCGTTTCAACATCTCCACCAGGGATGTAAACTCGGTCCCGGTAAAATTGCGGTTCTCGAGAATGGCAACCATGAATTGCCGATCCGCCTCGGGTGCCCGGGACAAGGCATGGATCAGCGGCAGGGTCAGCTTCCCCTCCCTCAAATCGGCCCCGGCATGTTTGCCCAGAGAAGAGATATCCTGGGTGTAGTCGAGCAGGTCATCGGCCATTTGAAACGCCAGCCCCAGGTGGTACCCGTAGTCGGTCAACGCTTTTATTGTGGCCGGTTTCGCGCCGGCAACCAAGGCACCCGTCCGGCAGGCACCTTCGAATAGCACGGCCGTCTTGCAGCGAATCACGTCTAAATAGTCGTCCTGGCTGAGCGTAATGTCCCCTTTTTTCTCTAGCTGACGGATTTCACCCTGGGACATGTTTTCGGTGATCCGGGCAATGGTCTGGATCACCTCGCAAAGGCCGGTGTCCGCGGCGATGGAGAGTCCACGGGCCAAAAGGAAGTCACCGGTGAGCACCGCCGTGGAATTATCCCATAACTGGTTGGCCACCTGACGGCCTCGCCGCATATCCGCGCCGTCTATCAGATCATCATGCAGCAGGGTGGCGGCGTGCAGATATTCGAAGATGGTGGAGAAACGTGCCGCGTGATTGCCTGAATATCCGCAGAGCCGAGCGCCCAAAACCATTAGTAGGGGCCGTAATCGCTTTCCACCGGCAAACAAGATATGCCCGGCCACTCGAGATACCAGGTCAAAATAGGGGTTCAGGTTCTCGGCCAGTGCCTGTTCGATGGCCTTCAGATCGTCACCCACGGCAGCCAGGATCTTCTGTTTCAGGTCGGTCATAGCACCCTGCCGATCAGATCGTAAGCCAACGTATCCGTTATCGTAACCGATGCAATCTCTCCAATCGTCGCTGCGGGTCCGCCCGGTTGCGTCTTCACAAAAGTGATGCCATCTACTTCGGGTGCTTGAAGGATAGTTCGACCCTCGAAGAGACGTGGCTCGGATGAAGCCTCGACCAGGACCGGCAGGGTCTTTCCAATCATAGATGTCAGGTTGTTTTCCGAGATCGCCATTTGCCGCGCCATGAGGGTGTCGTAACGAAACTGGGCCACTTTTTTGGATCGTTGCCCGGGCAGCCGATGAGAGGGCAAATCCTCGGCATCGGAATAGGTAAACACACCCAGATGGTCGAAACGGACCTGCTCTACGAATTCCATCAGTTCTTGAAAATCAGTATCTGTCTCTCCGGGAAAACCAACGATAAGGGTGGTTCTGATGGCAGCGCCGGGAACCCTTGATCGGATGCGCTGAAACAGATCCAGCAACTGTTGCTTATCATAGTTTCGGCCCATTTTCTTCAATACATGGCTGGCCGCATGCTGAACGGGCAGGTCAAAATAGGGGCACAGATTGGGGTGGGCAGAAACAGCCTCGATCACACCGTCAGTGATGCTTTCCGGGTGACCATACAGAAATCGCACCCACGTCTCTCCGACCACCCCGGCAAGGCGGTCCAGCAGGGTCTCAAAGCTTACCGGTTTGGAAAGGTCGTGGCCATAATGGGTGGTATCCTGAGCCACCAGATTCAACTCTTTGACGCCGCTGTCAATCAGTACCCGGGCCTCAGCCAGAATATGCTCCGTGGGCCGGCTTTTCTGGCGACCTCGAAGCCGGGGGATGATGCAGTAAGTGCAGTGGCGGCTGCACCCTTCGGCAATTTTCAAGTAGGCGGTGTGGGACTGGTTCCGAGCACGGGCCGATTTTTGACCAATGGTGATGCGGTCCGGATCCGGCAGCAGGCAAGTCCCGTGGTCCAGTCCGCCGGTGACGGCATCGACGATGCGGGAAAAGGCACCGGTGCCCAGAAACTGGTCCACCTCGGGCAAGGCATCGGCAATGGCTTCACGAAACCGTTCCGGCAGACAACCGGCCACCACCAGCCGATTGCAGCGCCCCGTTTTTTTAAACCGGGCCAGTTCGAGAATGGTGTCGATGGATTCATTGACAGCCGATTCCACGAAGCTGCAGGTGTTGACAACAATAACGACGGCGTCGGCCGGATCCTGGGTCAGCGACCAGCCGGCCTGACGCAGCTGTCCGGCCATGTTTTCACTGTCCACCTGATTGCGGGCACAGCCCAGACTTTCAATATATAGATGCAACCTACCCTTTCAGTTTTTCTATTTCAGCGGTGAGGGCCGGGACGAGGTCAAAAAGATCGCCCACGATACCGAAGTCGCATTTTGAGAAAATCGGTGCTTCGGGATCCTTGTTGATGGCCACGACCACACGGGATGAGGCCATGCCGGCCAGATGCTGGATGGCTCCGGAAACCCCGCAGGCGATGTACAGGTTGGGCGCAACCACTTTGCCGGTCTGCCCCACCTGATCGGAAACCGGCCGCCAGCCTTCGTCCACAGCGCTGCGGGATGCGCCCACGGCCCCGCCCAGGGCCTTGGCAAGGGCTTCAACGACAGCAAAATCGTCCCCACCCATGCCCCGTCCACCGGTGACGACCACATCCGCTTCGGTCAATTCGATCTTGCCGGTTTCCATGTGCTTTTCAACCAGGCTCAGCGTGGATCCGTCCAAACTGACGGCCACCGTTTCCACCTCACCGGCAGCACCTTGGGCAGCCACTGCCTCCATGGCCCGGGGGCGGATGGCCACGATGGCCGGGGAACCGTTCAGACTCACGTCGGCCAGGACTTTACCACCGTACATGGGACGGGTGGCCACAATTCGGTCGCCGTCCGCACGAACGGCCACGCAATCCATGGCCAAAGGAGCGTTCAAGCGGGCAGAAAGCCTCGCGGCGATGTCCTTTCCCAGCGACGTCGCACCGATCAACACCACGGCCGGATCGGCCGATGCCACCAGTTGCGCCACGGCTTGGATGCAGGCATCGGCCAGGCCGTCTTTCAATCCTTCATGGTCGGCCAGCAGTATCCGGTCCGCTCCGTATTCAGCGGCTTGCGATGCCATGGCGTCGACACCGGCCCCCAGGATAGCTGCGGTCAGCGGTCCGCCGGTTGTTTCGGCAAGCTTTTTCCCGGTAGAAATGACTTCAAACGAAATATTTTTTAATGCACTGTCAGCCTGTTCGGTGACGGCCAGTATTCCCTGTGGCATAATTTTTCTCCCTAACCCGGATTAACCGGAAACAACAAATTGCATGCACCAAATCTCAAATAAGGTTTGGAATTTGAATTCCAGTTATTTTGATTTATTTGTCATTTGGATTTTGGCGATTGTTATTTCTTGGCGATTTACAATTTATCTTCCGACATAAAAACATGCAGATGGTGGCCGGAGTGGTCCGCTCAGATCACCTTGGCCTCTTCGCGAAGGGCCTTGACCAGTGCCACCGCCTTGTCGCCGGCACGGTCGCCCTCGATGATCCGGCCACCCTTACGTTGCGGGGGCAGCCGCATGGCAAGGATCTGAACCATGGGCGCTCCCGGATCGGTGCCGGTTTCCGACAGGGGGCGTGTATCAATGGGTTTCTTCTTGGCTTTCATGATTCCCGGCAGGCTGGCATAGCGGGGTTCGTTGAGACCCCGCTGGGTAGTGATCAGCGCTGGCAGGGTCGTTTCCAGCACCAGCGTGCCGCCATCGATGGTCCGGGTGCAGCGGATCCTGCCGTCGGCCACGTCCTGCTTGATGACCATGGATATATGGGGGATACTCATGAGTTCGGCGACGGCCGGACCAACCTGAAAATTATCGTCGTCCACGGCCCGGTGGCCGCCAACGATCAGGTCGAAGGCACCTTTTTTCAGCTCTCCGGCCAGTACCTTGGCAACGGCCAGCCCGTCCAACGGCTTTCCCTTCGGATCGATGCGGACAGCGGTGTCGGCACCCATGGCCAGGGCAGTGCGAAGTGCCTCCGCCACTTTTTCCGGTCCCAATGAAAAGACGGTGACCGTCCCGCCTGTATCGGCGCGAATCTGAAGCGCCTCCTCCACTGCCATTTCGTCGTAGGGGTTCATCACCCAGTTGATGCCTTCGGTCTTGATGGCGCTTCCGTCGTCACTAATCTCAATCATCGACTCGGTGGCCGGAACCTGTTTGAGCAACACGGCAATTTCCACAGTTCACCTTCCTTTGGGGGCCAAACCCACCGTTTTATGTTTATGGATTAAGGGCCCTGTATATTTTGCTTATGTAGTTTTTGATTAGAATATAACCTATCAATATTATGAGAATTGTTATGACTTCAAAGTCAATTATATAACAAGGCCCGGGTTGTCAACGGGAAAACATCTGCCGGATCACTTTTTGAAGGCACGGGCTGTCACCCGATGATAAACCCATCGGACGGATAATCGACGAGCGATCCGTCTGGTTGTCTGACGACGATGAGGCACTCCACGGAGGATAGGCGGTTGACTAGTGCCAATCCCTCTTCCGGGCCCATCACCATCAGTGCGGTGGCCAGACCGTCGGCAACCGTGCAGTTGGCCGCCACCACTGTGGCGCTCACCACCCCGTTGATGACCGGCCTGCCCGTGCGCGGATCGAGGATGTGCGCGTAGGTTTGATTGTCGATCTGGATGAAAATCCGGTAGTCGCCACTGGTGGCCATGGCCCGGTCCGTAAGAGGCACCGCCCGGTAGACATCATGAAATGTTGCCTCCTTGTCCGGGCGGTTGATGCCCACGCGCCAGGCGTTCCCATCCTTTCGCCGGCCACGGGCATATACTTCACCGCCGATCTCCACCAAAAAGTGTGAAAAGTCATTGTCGCCCAACAGCCGGGCGATCGCATCCACCCCGAATCCCTTGGCAATGGACGCCAGGTCCAAGGTGACGCCGGGATCCATCTTGCTGAGGGTACCCGATGGGTCCAGGACAATGCGGTCAAATCCCACATGGGCAAGCGCCCGCCGGATTTCACGGTCGTCCGGGACGATGCTGACCGCCCCTTTCCGTCCGAAACCCCACAGGTTAACCAAAGGATCCAGGGTGCCGTCCCAGGCGCCATCGGTAAGTCTGTGCAGCTCAGCCGCCACCTGTAGCACTTCGAGCAAGTCGGTGGACGGCGAAAAGGGTTCATTGGCGGTGGTGATGGCATTGAACCGGCTGATCTCGCTGGCCGGGTCGTAGGTGGACATGCTCTTGTTGATGGCGGCCAGGCGATTGTCGATCTGCCGCTGCAGGTCGTCGTCGGACGTCAACCATCCGGTCACCACCTTGATGTGATAGGTCGTGCCCATGGTCTTGCCGGACAGCTGCAGCTCCCTTGTCGGCTGGCAGGCAATACACACCAGGGCCATCAAGATTACCGAGGCAAGTCGGATCATGCGGAGGAGCTCGTGTCGAAAAAAAATCAACATATGCGCGGAAGCTGCTCACCGGTCAACATGTCCACGATGCGCTCGCCGCCGATGCGGGTTCTCATGAAAACGCGGCCGGGATGGTCGTCGATGACCTCGCCGATGATGCAGGCATCCTTGCCGTAGGGGGATTGTTGAATCGCCGCCAGCACCTGATCGGCCTGATCCGCCGGCACAAACGCCAGCAGCTTGCCCTCGTTGGCCACGTAGAGGGGATCGAAGCCCAACAGTTCGCAGATGCCCGAAACGGCCGGCCTGACGGGCAGCCGGTCCTCATATATGAGAATGCCTGCTTTTGATTGGTCGGCAATTTCATTCAGGGTCGTGCCCACGCCACCCCGGGTGGGGTCCCGCAGGACGTGAATGTCGCAACCGGTGCCAAGGATGTCGGCCACCATGTGATTCAACGGGGCCGAATCGCTCTTGACGTCCGATTCGAAAGCGAGCCCCTGGCGCTGGGTAAGAATGGTCATGCCATGGTCGGCCATGGTGCCGCTGAGGATGACTGCGTCGCCGGGCCGGCCATTGGCGCCCGAGACATTGACGTTCTCGTCGACAACGCCGATGCCGGACGTATTGATGAAAATCTTGTCCGCCGCCCCTTTGGGCACCACTTTGGTGTCGCCGGTGACCACGGTGACGCCGGCC
>JAQYWF010000080.1 GCA_030145105.1 Desulfosarcina sp. | reverse complement strand
GATCGGGAAAACCTTCGACCAGCTTACCATCGGGGATTCGGACCGATTCTCTAAAACCGTGACCGATACGGACATCTACCTGTTTGCCGGCGTTACCGGCGACTTTAATCCGGCGCACATTGATGAGGCTTACGCGCAGGGCACCTTTTTCAAGACGCGCATCGCCCATGGCATGCTGTCGGCGGGATTTATTTCCGCAGTGATCGGTACGCGCCTGCCAGGTCCGGGAACGGTGTACATGCGACAGGCACTTGATTTTCTCGCACCGGTGCGCATCGGGGATACGGTCACCGCGACGGTGGAGGTGATCGAAAAAATGGAAGATAGAAAGCGGGTTCGCCTGAGGACCACCTGCGTCAATCAGGAAGGGACCCGGGTCTTGGACGGCGAGGCACTGGTGAGCCCTCCCCGGCCACCGAAAAAACCCTGACCGTTGCCGGCAATGGGTAGTTAACGGCCCGAGACATCATTTGGAATCGGGCCGCCATCGCCAATTTTCGTAGTAATCCCAGCCCACCATGGAGTTGAGCTGTTTGAGTTCCCCGTCCTTTTCCTGGATGGAGGCCTTCATGACGTCACCACTGGACACCATACCGACGGTTTTACCGTCTTTTTCGATGAGCAGGTGACGCACCCGCAGCCCCAGGAATTTGTCCATGAGATTGTAAACCGTATCCGTGTGAGGCGCAAATATTAGGTTTCTGGTCATGTAATCCTCGATGCGGACGGTCTCGGGATCGAATTCCGTATCGAGGGTGTTTCGCATGAGGTCCCGCTCCGTCCAGATTCCCACCGGCTTGCCGTCACGGGTCACCATGATCGCTCCGACCTTGTGCGCGTTCATTTGCGTCAGCGCTTCCAAAACGGTGGCTCCTTCCGGAACACAGAGAATCTCACTGCCCTTTTCCTGAATCATGTCATTGGCCGTCTTCATGCTTCCACCACCTTTCCGAAAATTATCGAGAAAGCAGATATAGCTCATCCCTTACCCCTCAACATAGAGCGCTGCCGAAACTCTGTCAATGCAAAGGCGGTTGCTTCAGGCACTGCAGTTACCCTATAAAAAATTCGTTCAAGTCTGCACACCGTTTCCCGATATACGAATCCAGAACACTTTCATCATAAATTTCACGCATCGCCTGTTTCGCTGTGGCTTTGCTGAGGCATAACCCGGCTTGGGACCAAGCATATCGGAAAGCCCGCCGGCAACTTTCACCCGAGGACGGACTCAAAAGGAACACGAAAGGACAAAACGCATGCAGGACCCGCTTCTTGTCGAAGATGGTAAATTTTTTGGCACCATGCTCCGCAGGGCCGACGCCATGCCCTACGAAGCTAAAAAAAAGGGTCGCCATCGGCTGTGCCCATCACCGAAACCGACTGACACCAGCCGCAGCTCCCAACTAAAGTCAAGCCCCGTTCGGTGCCGGCCGCCATTTAAACGATGCCCCGAGCCTCCTAACGAGCGGTAGCGTCATGCAGCAGCCTCCCAAAACCCTGTTTTCAAGCATCAAGCATCTTTTCCGGCAACGATCCCCGGGCGATGTACAACTGGGCCAGGTGCTGGTGAACCGGGGGATTCTTACCGACAATCAGTTGGAAACCGCTCTCACCGCCCAGCGTCAGCGATTGATCGAGACCGGTCAGGCCGTCCGCCTGGGCCACATCATTACCGAATTGGGGCTGGCCTCCGAAACCTCAGTGGTAGAGGCAATAAATGAGAATTTCAGGATCTCCGTCGCCTCTCTGTCGGACAATATCCGAGAACTCATTCTCCGTCAGCGCGGCACCCTGGCCGAGCGACTGCCCGCCCCGGCCATCCCTATCTGGCTCAAGCTCTGCGCCGGTGCACTGATCATTGTCACCGTCACCATCGTTTCTTTCAGTTATTTTATCATCAACCGGCAAAAGGCTCAACTTTTCGACCAGACCGTTACCGTTGGGACGGTGAGTCTTAATTATTTTGTCAACAACGCACGTATTCCGCTCATCGATGACGACATTCTCAACCTCAACACCCTAATCAAAGAAGCCACCGCCACCGAAGGCCTTCGCTATGCAGTCGTGACCGACAACCACGGCCTTATCCGGGCCCACACCGATGTGAATCGGATCGGCACGGCACTGACATCCCCCACCCCCATGGCACCGCCGGAAATCCGTGGACATATTTCCTACTTTTCTTTCGTTGCCGGTTCCGGTGAGCAGATGTTGAACCTGACCCGGGACGTGATCTTTCAGGATAAAATCCTGGGAGCGGTCCATGTGGGTGTCTCTTTGGATTTTATCGAGCGGTTGGTCGACAAAGAAAAAGGGTCCATTATATATGTAACCGTTGTCATGTTGACCGTTGGATTAGCCATTGCAGTTTATCTGGGATTACGATTTTCAAAACCCATCTTGGAATTGGTAGCCGCCACCGAGGCCATCGGTAAAGGAGACTATAACTATCGGGTGGAACTCAATCGCCAGGACGAGCTGGGCAACCTGGCCACCGCCTTCAACCAGATGGGCGAAGAGCTTTTCCGGCACACGCTGACCCGCCAGTCCTTCGGCAAATATGTGGGCGAAGAGGTGCTGGAAATGATTCTGGCCGATCCGGAAAAAATGTGGCTCAAGGGCCACAAGAACGACGCCACGATTCTCTTTGCCGATATCCGCGGGTTTACCGCCTATGCCGAAGAGCATGAACCGGAAGAGGTGGTGGAGATGCTCAACACCTATTTCGAAATCGCCACCCGCGCCATCATGGATTACGGCGGTTACGTGGATAAATTCATCGGTGACGGCGTGCTGGGGGTTTTTGGTGTACCGGTGTTCAGAAAGGATCATGTGGAGCGGGCCGTGCGGACCGCCCTGGACCTTATGGATAAGTTGCACATGCGCAGCATCCATGGTAATCCTCTGCTGTCTTCTGTGGGTATCGGTATCCACACTGGCCCCATCGTTTCAGGAAACATTGGCTCCCAGGTGAAAATGGAGTATACCGTCATCGGTGACACGGTTAACCTGGCGTCCCGACTCAGCGAGATTGCAGCCCCCGGTGAAGTCTTGGTAACGGAGACGGTTTTTGATCGTCTGCGCGCACTCGTCAGTGTGGAACCGGCCGGCACACGCACCATCAAGGGCAAAATCGCCTCTGTGGAAACCTGGCGCGTGACCTCCATCAAACAAAGGGCCTATGTCAAATCAACCGATTAGACATCAAACATACCGAATTTTCATCTGCACGGCCTTGCTGATTGGTGCGGTCCTGCTTCCCCCCACCATCCATGGCGAGGAGATGAATACCGACCCTTCCCCTCCACTTCCCCTTCTGGTGAGAACCCGCCACAACGACACGCCGGCCGACATCGCCCAGCGGTTTTTAAACGATGCGACCAAGGAGTGGATGATCGTTGAATACAACGGCAGGGAGGCTTTTCCCGGGGGTGAATCGGTCATGGTTCCCGTGGCCCCGTTTCGACCCGGTGGCCTGACCCCTGACGGCTACCAGACCGTTCCCGTATTGGCCTATACGGATATTGGTGATTCAACAGGGCAGGTGTCGCGGTCTACATTCAATGACCAGATGCGCTGGTTGAAAACCGAAGGCTTCGTCACCATCACCCCCGGTCAACTCACCGATTTCATGGAATTCTCCGGCCAGCTCCCCCGCCGGTCGGTTTTGATCACCTTCGACACCGCATCCCAGAGCCTCTACACGACCAGCATTCCCATCTTGAAAGAACTGGGATTCACGGCAACGGTTTTCCTATCAACCGACAGTGTGGGCCGCAAGGATGCCATGACCTGGGACCAGATAAGGCAATCCCACCAAGACGGCTTTACCATCGGATGCCGGGGACGCAGCGGGCGCTCATTGACTCGTCGGACCAAAGGACAGGCATTCGAAACCTATTTCAAGTCGGTAGAGTCCGAAATGCGCCTGGCGCGCCATGCGATAGAGGCGCACGTGGGTGAACCCTGCCTGTTTCTGGCCTATCCGCATGGCGACACCAACAGCCTGGTCTCCGCAATGGCTGCCAAGCTCGGGTTCGCATCCGCCTTCATCCGGCGAGCAGGGGACAATCCCTTTTTCGCCGACAGGTACGGCATCCATCGCACTCCCGTCGACAGCCAGGTTAACTCGGAGCAGTTCGCAAAGCGGCTCACCACCATAATCCCAGCAGACCTCAACTGATGAGACCTTTGCAACCAGTTATTGCCTTCATTGCCGCCATCATCCTTTGCAGCTGCGCGGGCACGATGGATTCGGTATCTGAATTTTTAAGTGCCGACCCCCAGTGGACAGCAGCACAAGCCGGCAACCTTAGCGAGCGGGCCCGCTCGCTGGAGGCCCGCGGTGAACTCGCCATGGCATTGGATCACTGGCGACTGGTTGACCGGATAGCGATGGACCCAGCGGCGGTCAGCCGCGAAATATCACGTCTTAAAAGCAAGATTGCCGAAGCCGTGAATACCCACTATCAACACGGGATGGCAGAACTTAGCAAAAACAGGCAGGCGGCGGCCCGCAACCACTTTCTGGCTGCGCTTCGCCTGGATCCCACTTTTCGGCCGGCCTTGATACAGATCAATGCCCGTTTTTCACCCTTTCCGCTGGCCGTGCACCTGTCGACGTCCGGTGACCATCCTGAAACCGTCGCTAAAGCCGTCTTTGGCGATGAAGAAAAAGCCTTTCTCGTGGCTTGGTTCAACGATCTGCCGGTAGATCAGGCGCTGACATCCGGCACCCTGTTGATCCTGCCCAAACTGAAAAAGAGACCGACAAAGAAAGTCCGCAAAAAAAAGCGTCCCGATCAACTGGCCCAAGCCAATGCGCTGCTGGCAGAAAATGACCTTGACGGTGCACTGACTTTAGCCGGGCAGGCAGATCCAGATGATCCCAACGTTAAGGCCCTGACCCACACCATTCATCTCAAAAAAGCCACTGTCCAGATTGCATCGGGGCTGCTGGAAGCCGCCAGGCAGTCTCTGGACAAGGTTCCGGACGGGTTTGCAGGAAAGCATGCAGCCATGGAAGCACTGCAAACCGCCTTGCAAAAACAACAGACTACGCTTGTCCTGGCAAAAGCCCAGGAACTTTTTGATCAGGGGGCGTATCGTCAGAGTCTAGAGATGGTCGAACGGCTGCTTGAGGAGACACCGGATAGTGTGGACGCCCGCAATCTGGCCATCGAAGCGCGCTACCGGCTGGCCTTGGACCACTTCGACCACAGGCGTTTCTTGGAAGTTCGCGAGGTGCTGGAGAAAGCCGATGAAGGCCATGAGGCCAGCATAGCCTTGAAGGAATCTGTCCGTACCCAGTTGGTGAACCAGGCCCAAATTCATTACCGCAACGGTGTGAAACACTTCATCAACGAAGATCTGAAATTAGCCATTTCCGAATGGGAGATCGCCCTGGCCTGCGATCCGAATCACGACAAAGCCCGTGAGAACATCGATAACGCCCGCCGATTGCTCGACAAAATCGAATCCATGCCCTGAACCCCATCCATAGACCATTATCCTGATGTCAGCCAAGCGATATCGCCGGCCTGGGCCAAAAAAATGCTGTTTATGAACGCAGACCGGTGATGACTTCGCGAACATGGTCCCGCAACTGTTCCGGTGTCATCCGGGCGCATAAAGCATAAGGGATAACACGCCCGATGGATACCCTTACCGGTTTGGGGTTCAGGTGAAACGATCCTTTCCGGTTGTAGTTGAACAGGCCGCTGATGGCAAAAGGCAGAATATCGGCGCCGGCCTGGCAGGCCAGGTGAAAGGGGCCTTTTTTGAATGCTCCCATCTCACCGGTGAGGGTGCGGTGACCCTCGGGCAGGATGATGATGGATGTTCCCTCGAACAGTCGCTGCCTGGCGATCTCAAGGCTCTGCTTGGCTTTTTCCAGGTTGTTTCGATAGATTGGGATGCATCCCCAGCGGGTAACCAAACTGCCCCACAAGGGAATCGAAAAATGGTAGGCCGCTTCCACGGCCACATAGGTCAACGGGATGGCGGCAGGAATAACGAACAGGTCGAACAGGCTCTGGTGGTTACCCATGATTAAATAGGTCCGCGTCCGATCCAGACCGGCCAGTCCCGACACCTTGAGCCGAATACCCATTATTTTGGTCTGCACGGAAAAAAGAAACCGGGCCAGGGTAAATACCCGCTCTCGGGACAATAAGAACAGGCCGGTGGAAAGAATCACGAAGGTCAACGCAAAAAAAGCCGTCCCTGTCGCCCACAGCATTGCCGATCGCAATGTTTTCATGCAAAGTACCTGACCCGTCGGGGATGAACGGCAACCTGGGTCGGCGTCGATCCGAACAACTCCCCATCCGGCAACAGGGTTTTGGGTGGGTCGGTTTTCACCGAAGCCATCCTGGCCCGGTAACATTGTACCGCCGGATGCTGCCCGTGGGTGCCTTTGAAAATCTTTGGGAAGGTGCCCATAAGTGACCGGCGGCTCATGGGTCCCGCGACAACCACGTCGAACCAGCCATCGTCGATCTTCGCATCCGGCGCCATGAGCATCTTGCCCCCGGTGTACCGGGAGTTACAAAATTCCACGAAGCAGTTTTCCCCGTCGATTCGCCTGCCATCGATTTCCAGTTTCATCCGGTGAAACCGCAACCCCAGCATCCGGTGAAAGACCCCCAGAACATAACTGAAATCGCCGAACCGTTTCAATCGGTGGGCCGTCCGGGCCACATCGGACACAAAGCCAAATCCGGCGAGATTGACAAAATACCAGGGCTGCCCATCCTGGGTAAAACTGCACACGTCTACCGGTCGTGTCTCCCCTCTGGTCAGCGCCCGGATACCGTCTGCCGTGTTGCAGATGCCAAGGTCCCGGACAAAAGAGTTTCCGCTGCCCACGGGGATGATCCCCAGCGGGGGAAGGCTGCCAGGGTCATGATACTTCATGAGGCCGTTGAGAACATGGAAATTGGTGCCGTCGCCGCCTAAAGACACAACGCCATCGTAGCGCGCCGGTGTGAGTTTACGAGCGATATCGATGGCATGGGCATGGTACTGGGTGATGAAAATCCGGTAGTCGATGCGATGCCGGCGAAGTTGCCTCTCCACGTGGGGGATGATTCGGGCGCCTTTTCGACCCCCGGCGCTAGGATTGGCAATCAGTGCGATGGTCATAAACGGTAGCTCAACATTCGGGATTGAACCCTCCTTGCGGCAAGCCGCGGAGAATGTTCTGCCTGAAACGGCAGTGCTTCGCAGCACCGTAAGGATAAAAGTCTATTGATTCAGTTCGCTCGCATCCCCCGCCGCGCGTGGCGGGGGATGCGCTCGCTATCGCGGTTCACCGGACAGTAACTGAATCGTTAGCGTTTCCCATGACAACCCATGGGTTTGTTGGTAGATTGATAGACAACCCCCATGGGTATAGATCTTATAAAAATGCGAAACGAGAAGAACGTGCATGTACATACAGCCATTGCCCGCACCTGGCCTGGCAATTGAACCCTCCCCGCGGCAAGCCGCGGGGAATGTTCTGCCTGAAACGGCAGTGCTTCGCAGCACCGTAAGGATGAAAATCGATTAATAGTTCGCTCGTTAACCCCGCCGCAAGCGGCGGGGATTGCGCTCGCCATCGCGGTTCAACAGACGAAAGGAATCCTCACATGCAAAAACAGCCGACACCGACCGACGCCGAAGGTGTTACGGATGGGTCATGCCAGCGTTACACCATTCTCCTTCCGGGCATCCCGGTTTCTTCCACCCGCGGCGCATTGGGCTGGTCAACGGTTGCTCTGATCGAAACCGGGGGGCTTCGGATTCTTTTCGATACCGGCTCCTATGGCGACCGCAGTCTGTTGATCGAGCGGCTGCAGGCCCTGTCGCTGGACCCACAGGCACTGGATGCTGTTTTTATCTCCCACCTGCACTACGATCACTGCCAGAACATCGATCTGTTCGCAGACATCCCGCTCTTCGTGAGCGAACGCGAACACCGCTATGTCCTGGAAGGGGAATACAGGGAACGCCGGGATCCTTATGTGCCTGCGGCAACAATTTTGAGCCTGAAGGACCGGTTCAAGACAGTCCTTGACGGCAGCGAGCTTTTCCCCAACGTAAAGGTGGTCGCCCTGCCGGGCCACACGCCCGGCCAGGCCGGCCTGTTTCTATCGCGGGAAAAGATTCTGCTGGCCGGCGACGGCGTCAAAAATGCCTGGGAATTTGCCAACCGAATGGCCCCGCCGGCTTTCTTTTCCGAAGCTGCCGCCCTCAGCAACTATGACTGGGTAATGGCCAACGCCACCGAAATCGTACCGGGTCACGACCGGCCGTTTCGCCTGCAGGCAGACGGCACACCCGCCTATCTCACCCCGGCCGCCGAGGTCACGCTGAACCTTTTCCCAGGCCCCGGTCTGGAACCGAAAGCGGTGCGCCTCTTCTGATGGGAAATGGCGCAATGTTTCAGCCTGCCCCACCCATGTCGACGACAGTGCGCCTTGCCCGACCTAAGGGCCATTACGTCTGATACAAGCAATGAATGAGTTTATCCACAACATCCGGTGAGTCCCAGTCAACGGCCGCAGGATCGGGCCTATCGCGTCTGAACCGCTGCTCAGCCGCCGACAGTTCCATTTCGTAACGAATCCGTTTTAAAAGCGACGCCTGGTGGCGGTATAGCGCATGGGCGGCGTCTATGTCGATGCGTTCAAAGCGGATGCGGTCTCCTGGAAGGGCCTGGGCGACACGCGGAATGTCACTGGAAATCACGGTCGCAATTTTGGTGTATCCCCCGACCGTCTGTTCGCTCAGCAGGATGATCGGCTGCCCGTCCTGGGGTATCTGCACCCCCCCCGGCAGACTCGGTTCTGAAATGATGCTCTGGGGCATGGCCTCGATCTGGGAGATGACCGGGCCTTGGAGCCGGCAGCCCATGCGGTCGGCTTGGGGCGACACGGTAAAGGATGCGTTGAAAAAAACATCCAAGCCATGATCGAAGAAATCATCCTGAGGGCCGGGGATCGCCCGCAGGGTGATCTCGGACGGATACGCCGGGACCCGTTCCACCGGCACCCGGCGCGCCAGATAGTCGGCCTCGCCGGGACCGCGCCTCAGGCAATCGCCGGCCTGAAGGGGCCGCCCTTTGAAGCCGCCGATTGCCGCACCGACATAGCAGGAACGGCTGCCCATGACCAGGGGCACATCAATGCCGTGCGAGACCGCCAGATACCCGCGGCAGCCGCTTCTGGCCATGCCGACGGTCACCGTATCCCCGGGCTGAACGGGCAGCGCACACCAGCCAGCTGCCGGGACGCCGTTGATCGAAAACGGTATATCCGCGCCCGTCAATGCGATGGTCGCCGGAGAGAGGATCTTCAAGGTCGGGCCGGAAAAGGTCAGTTCGAGCAGCGCCGCTGTGTCGGGGTTTCCCACCAGCATGTTGGCGACGCGTCCGGCGAAATCATCCAGCATGCCGCTGGGCGGCACGCCAAAGGGTTGCCAACCGAATCGCCCCAGATCCTGAACGGTCGTGTAGGCACCCGGCGACAACACGTTGAAGATGTCAGTCATGTTCGCCTCCGACGGCACGTCGCCGATACTCGTCCGGCGTAATCGGCTCGAACCTGAGGGTGTCGCCTGCGCGCAAGAGAAAGGGGTTTGGCCTGTCCGGGTCAAAGAGCCGCACGGGCGACCGGCCGATGAGCTGCCAGCCCCCCGGGCTGGCGATCGGATAGATCCCGGTTTGGTTGTTGGCGATGCCGACGGAGCCGGCCGGAACCCGCGTTCGCGGGGAGGTCAGCCGGGGGGTATGAAGATTTTCCGAAAGCCCTCCCAGGAAAGGGAAACCCGGGGAGAATCCCAGCATGTAAATGGGGTAACTGGGTTCCGAATGGAGGCGGATGACGTCATCGATCCCGATGTGATTATGCTCGGCAACAAAAGCGATGTCCGGCCCGTATTCCCCACCGTAACAAACCGGAATCACGCTTTCTTTCGGGGCAGGCGGCTCAATCCGGGCCAGCCCCTCGTAAAGGGATAGAATCCTGGTCGATAGCAAGGAAGGGTGGGTCGTCAGGGGATCGTAGACGACGACCACAGAGCGGTAGGTCGGGATCACTTCGCGGACACCGAGGACTGCGGCCGCTTCCATCGCAAAGGTCATCGCCCGCACGGATTGATTGATTTCAGGGGTGATCGCATCGCCGAACTCCACCAGCAGGCCCCTGTCGCCGGCCAGGCGGAATTTCGGTCGATCGAAGCGTTGACTGTCCACGGCTGCTACGTCCGTCACTGGCCGCCGGCAAAGGGGGCGACCCGGATGTTCTCGTTTTCCAATGTCTGGCGGATCTGTCGGACCAGGTCGACGGCCCCCGGTGTATCGCCGTGGACGCAAAGCGTTTGGGCTTTCAACGGGATCTGTCTGCCGTCGACCGCCACGACGACACCTTCCCGGGCCATCAAGAGCGCCCGAGCGGCAACGTCGGCGGGGTCCCTGATCACTGCACCCGGCCGGCTGCGGGGCACGAGGGTGCCTTCGGGCGTGTAGGCCCGATCCGGAAATGCCTCTCGAATGACCGTCAGGCCCATCTTTTTGCCGATACCGGCGACGAGGTCGCCCTTTTGGCCGGCCAGGGCCATGTAGTAAAGGTCCGGGTCGACGGCGGCAATGGCTTCGGCAATCCCGCGGGCGACCTCCTCGTTGGCAACGGCGGACAGGTAAAGGCTGCCGTGAGGCTTGACGTGGTGGAGTTTCAGGTCGTGAGCCGCGCAAAAACCTTGCAGTGCCCCAATTTGATAAATCATGTAGTTTCGAATTTCATCGCGGCGCAGGTTCATCTCCCGACGCCCGAAACCCATCAGGTCGGGATATCCGGGATGCGCGCCGGGACTGACGCCGTGTTCCTTGGCCATGCGGATCGTGCGGTCCATCACCATGGGGTCGCCGGCGTGCCATCCGCAGGCGATGTTGGCCGAAGAAATATACGCGATCACGGACTCGTCCATCCCGATCTGGTAAGCACCGAAACTTTCACCCATGTCGCAGTTGAGATCAATACTGTTGGTTACCATGTTAACCCCCTACCCCTAAAAGGTCTCTATCGCGCCGGCCATCACCTCGCAGGTGTAACCATGGCCAAGGGTGCGGTTTAAAACCGGGTCGTGCAGCTGAAAGTCATATCCGTCGCCGGCGACCAGGCCCTCCACCGTGCCAATCGTTCCCGAAAAGAGCACCAGACCGTCCTCGAGCCCACCCAGACGCTTGTGAAGATCTTCGATCCAGTATGCCGGGGGCAGCATCGCCCCGCAGCAATCCTCTTGGTAGAGCGACACCGTCCCGCTGCGGGTGACCGTGCAGTACAGCTGGAGCTGGTCGAAATGGCCCTTGACCTCTTCATAGGGCCACAGGTCCCGGGCGATGACGTTGAGGCACATGTTTTTGGATTTTGCCACCGATACCGACTCCAGCTTGCGGTCGGTGTGATCTGACCCGACGGTCACCAAAATCTCTCCGTGGTGCCACAACAGCACCCATTCCACCTCTCCCGAAGTCTGCGGTCCGTGCACCTGGATTTGACGGCTGTGGGTCAGCAGATGGTTGCCCAAGGCCAGCAGGGTGGGAATGTGCTTCGGTGCGGCGACGCCGACTTCTGCCAGTTCATCGATGTGGTGCTGCAGGGCCTGGCGGTCGCTGCCGACCCAGCCCGCGTTGAACATCCGTTTGGCGTTGAACACAATCTTTTCCGGTTCATGGTTCAACCGGTTGACGGTCAACTCGAGCTCGACTCGCATGACAGGGTATCCTTCCGCTCAGGTCATTTTTAACGTCTATCGCTTTTGGCTTCTTTCGGCGACACGTGCCACGGAGCAAAAATAAGCGGCTCAGTGGTTCATGACAACCGTTAACCCGCCATCTGCATCGGCAGGATCATGACAATCATCGGAAACAGGGTGATCAGAATCACCGCTAAAAAAATCAGCAAGAAAAAAGGCACCGCGGCCATGGCGATGTTTTCCAGCCGGTCTCCGGTCAACCCTTGAATGACGAACAAATTGAAACCCACCGGCGGGGTGATCTGTCCGACCTCGATGACGAGCGTCAGGAAAATCCCGAACCAGACCGGGTTGAACCCCGCCTGAACCACAAGCGGAAGGGTGATCGGCAGGGTCATGACGATCATCGAGATACCGTCGAGAAAAAAGCCCAGAAACATGTAAAACGCGGTCAGAATGGCGATCAGCAGGTAGGGGCTCAAGCCCAGGGATCCGATGAAGGCCGCTACCTGGGCCGGCAGCTTGAGGTAGCCCATGGCCACCGCCAGAAAACTCGCTCCGGCAATGATGAAGCAGATCATGGCCGAGGTTTTGATCGTTCCCTTCATGGCTTCCACCAGGTTCGACCACTTCAGGTCTCCCAGCAGCGCGGCCGCGACCACAGACCCGACGGCACCGACGGCCGCAGCCTCCGATGGGGTGGCCAGGCCGGAATAAATCGAGCCCAGGATGAACAGAATCAATGTCGACACCGGCAGCAGTTTGACCACCGCCAGGAGCTTGGCCTTGAGATTGAATTTTTCCCTCTTGACCGGGGCCAGGTTCGGGTTCAGCAAGACCCGGACAATGACGTAGCTCATACAAAGCCCGGCGACCATCAACCCGGGGATCACGCCGGCCATAAACAACTGGCCGATGGACTCTTCGGCCAGCACGCCATAGATAATCAGCACAATGCTGGGGGGGATAAGCAGCCCCAGGGTGCCGGCCCCGGCCAGGGAACCGTGGCTGAGCTGTTTATCGTAGCCATCTTCTTCCAACTGACGCAGGGTGATTTTACCGATCGTTGCCGCCGTGGCCGGCGATGAACCCGAAACGGCCGCGAAAATCGCCGAGCCGAGGATGTTGATGTGCAGCAGGCGACCGGGAATGATCTGAACAAAAGGCCGCAACCCCTCGAAAAGAAGATCGGACATCCGCGTGCGCAGAATCATCTCCCCGAGAAAAATGAACATCGGTAAAGCCGCCAGGGACCAGCTGTTCAAGCTGTTCCACAGGGCCTGCGCCCAGATCTTGGCCACAGGCATGCTGGTCAGAAGCTGCATCGATATACCGGCGGTGGCCATCAGCGACATGGCGATCCAAACGCCGGACCCCAGCAGCCCGAAAAGCAGTACCATTACCGTAACAAGCGTGACGTTCATCAGTGCTTACTGGCGCCGTGGGCGCGTTTGAATTGTTTCACCCCCCCGACGATCAGGGCGATGAGACGACCGAAGATCTGGAGGGTCAGCAGGACCATCCCGACGAGGACGATGGCCTGAGGGATATACAAGGGTGTCTCGGCCGGCGTGTAGGCCGTAAGATTTCGGGCTTTGGAGGTCAGGACCAGTTCAAAAATGAAAAGGCACGACAGCCCGGACAAAATCATCGCGAACACCAGGCAGCCGATCTCAAGTACGAAGGCGCTCATGGCCCCCAGCCTTTCGCGCACGAAGGTGATCCGTATATGGGCGTCCTCCCTGAAAGAGAAGCCCATCCCGAGATAAATCATGGCCGCCAGGGCGTACCCGGAATACTCGCCGGAGACCTCGGTGGAGGATCCCATAAAGTTTCTGAGAATAACCTCGGCCAGGATCAACAGGACCATCCCGGAAAAAATCAGGGCCGATAGGATGGCACCGACATCGGAAAACCGGTTGATCGGGTTCACCAGAACGGCAAAAAGCGGATGTTTTCTCTCCTCGGGTGACGCGTTCATTGCTATTTCCAAGGGTTGGCATTTGCAAGCCCCTTGCGTTCAAGTCGGCGCCGAAAAGACGCTACACAGGGCTTCCCGTAACCCGGCACCGCGATTTTTTGGCTGGCGTCAAGGGGGCTGAAACACACAAATTGATGGGGGGCCGTAGATAACGGCCCCCGTTGGGAAGTCGATCGTTCCTATTTGAGTTTTTTACTTTCTTTCTCAAACGTTGCCAGAACGTCCTTACCGACCTTGCCCGTCTTTTTCAGCCAGTCGTTAATGACATCCTGACCGCTGGCCTTAAGTTTGGCGGCCAATTCGTCGGATACCTCGGTGGTGATGGTCATGCCGTTGTCGGCGCAGGTTTTCTCATCTTTGACCATAGCCTCTTCGGCGATCTGCCACTGGCGGAGTTCCATCTCCTTGCCGATCTTCACAAAAACCGCCTGATGATCTGGGGTCAGGGCATTGAAGCTGTCCAGGTTGATATTGATCATGTTCAGCGGAATGGCGAAGTTGACGCGGGTGGTGTCCGAAAGCACTTCCCAGAACTTGCCGGCCACCGCGCTCTGTGACGACGTCAGAACCGAGTCGATGGTTTTGGTGGCCAGAGCGGGATAAACGTCCCCCCATGACATGACGACGGCGTTGGCCCCGCCCTTTTTAAGGACCTCTGTGCCGTTCTTGTCATAGGTTCGGATACGCAGCCCTTGCAGGTCCTCGTATTTCTTGATCGGCCGGTTGGCGTGAATTGAGCTGGGCGGCCAGGGAGCCGTATACAGAATCATCTGGTTAAACTTTTTAGCCTCTGCATCATAGTGCGGCCGAACGATTTCCAGGAGGAGCTTGGCCTCCTTGAAACCCTTGATCAGAAAAGGTGAGGTGCTGAGGCCGAAAATCGGCGACGTGCCCACGGCGGCACCCATCAGCACGCTCTGTATCGGCACAATTCCGTCGGCTACGGCCGTGAAGCGGTCTTCGTCCTTGAGTCCCAAGGCACCGCCTTCGTGCACCGTAACAAGGACTTCTCCAGGCAGCGCCTCGTTGATCCGCTTGGCAAATTCACGGCAGGTTTCGGCGTGCATATTGGCGCCGCTGTATGTGGTGGCAATGTTCAGTTCAACGACGGCCGCCGCAGGGCTTCCGATCAAGACCATGCACAAGACCAGACCGAATGCGATCCACAGTTTTTTCGACATGAGAGGACTCCTTTCAAAATTGGTTGAGTTGGGCAACATCTATCCCAGATCGACCCGATCATGCAGGGCACTGAATTCTTTGCGCACGGACGCCACTTGATCAATGTCGATTTCCACCGTAATCATGCATTCCTTTTCTCCCCCCTGGGCGAGAATGTTTCCCAACGGGTCGACAACCATGCTGCGACCCGCGTAAGGTGATCCGGCATCCACGCCGGCGCAGTTGCTCGATATCAGAAACGCCTGATTCTCCATGGCGCGTACACGATTGAAAAGGACCCAGGGTTCCAGGCGAACTGCCGGCCAAGCCGAGACCACCAGAAAAAGAACCGCCCCGAGATCGACCATTTTGCGAAACTGTTCCGGGAACCGCAGATCATAGCAGGTGGCCAAGCCGGCCTTCCCCCACGGCGTGTCGGTCACGACAACCGCTGTGCCGGGGGTGAGCAGATCACGCTCGCTGGATTGGTAGCCGAACAGGTGAATTTTGCGGTAAACAGCGCTCACGCGCCCCTGGGCGTCGATCAGCAGGCTGGTATTGAACAGCCCTTCCGTGTTCCGCTCGACAAAGCTGCCCATCAGAATGTGGCGCCCTATTGCCGCAGCCTTCTCCCTGAAGGCCTGGACAACCGGCCCGTCGATCGGTTCGGCCTCGACCGGGTAGCGTTCAAAACGAAAGAAACCGGTGGGCCACATTTCCGGCAGCAGGATCAGATCACTCGACGACGCCTGATCCACCAACGCCAGGGCATGAACCGTCATTTCCGCTTTTGATATCTCCCGCCTTCCCAACTGAATACTGGTGACTTTCATGAGGCACACGCTTTTTGGGGGGTTGACCGTCAACTCGTCGGGAAGCTTCTTTCTACCACAATGTGGATCATCAAGCAAAATATATCCACGCCATGACCCGCAGGTGCACCACCGTCGGTTTCAAGCGCCTTGACAATACCGGGTTACTTATTTATTTTCCCCTTGATTTAAATCCCGATGCGCTTCGGCCGGGATACCACACGCACATATACAGATCCGACCTTTGGGCTAAAGGAGACTTGACGTGCCACTGGAAGAAATGAACGCACAGATTGAAGAAAAGCATTTTGTGGTCAATCGGATCCGGGAAGAGATCGGCAAGGTTCTGGTGGGCCAGCGGGATCTCATCGACGGCCTGCTCATGGGGCTGTTCACCCGCGGGCACATCCTTATCGAGGGCGTGCCTGGCCTGGCCAAAACCAGTGCGGTCAAGGCCCTGGCCGACACGGTTCATGCCGACTTCAAACGCATCCAGTTCACCCCCGACCTGCTGCCGGCCGACCTGGTGGGAACGGAGATCTACCGCCCCAAAACCAGTGACTTCAGCATTAAGAAAGGCCCACTGTTTAACAACATCATCCTGGCCGACGAAATCAACCGGGCCCCCTCCAAAGTCCAATCGGCGCTTTTGGAAGCCATGCAGGAACGCCAGGTCACCATCGGCGACACCACCTTCCCGCTGGCCGACCCCTTTTTGGTCATGGCCACCCAGAACCCCATCGAGCAGGAGGGCACCTACCCGCTGCCAGAGGCCCAGGTGGACCGCTTCATGCTCAAGATTCTCATCGATTACCCGGACAAGGTCCAAGAGAAGGAGATCATGAAGCGGGTTGGCTTTGATGCCCCGGAAGCCGTCCAGCCGGTGCTGAACCCGATGGAAATCAAGGCCATCGGCGAGTTGATCAATAGTGTCTACATGGATGAAAAGCTCAAAGACTACATCGTGGACCTCGTTTTTGCCACCCGCAACCCGGCGGACTACCATGTCGATGTCGCCCATTACATTCAATTCGGGGCCTCGCCCCGGGCCACCATCTTCCTGAGCCTGGCCGCCCGGGCCTACGCCTTTTTGCAGGG
>JAQYWF010000336.1 GCA_030145105.1 Desulfosarcina sp. | reverse complement strand
GATCACGTACTTCGGCTCGGGCATCAGGTCATAGAGCCGGCGAATGCGGCTGGCCATCTTGTAGGTGATCGTACCGGCCACGATCATCAGGTCGACCCTTTAGTCTCCCTTTACTGTATGCTAAATCCGAGAATAAAAATGTGAAGTTGTTTTTGAGACAACCCTTAACTCAAAGGTCAGGCCACAGCACTCTCTTTGATAACAAAGTCAGCGTCGGGACAAACTGCATGAAAAAGCTCGTTGAGCTTTTCGACTGTCGGATCTGAGCGACCCTGTTCATAGCGGGCATAGGCATTACGAGATGATGCGCCAAGACGTTCTGCTGCTTGCGAAAGAGAAAGGCCACTAAGCTCACGTTTGCGCTTCAGAAGAAGAATAATCAAAGCCTTCGGATCTGTTGAGCCCACTTCAAATTCGCCACCAGAACCCAAGAACACTTCAACTCGAAATCCTTCTTTATTAGCCATGGTTTCAACCATGTCCGCAGCCATCTCAAGGGCTTCCTTGCGTGTATGCCCTTGAGTCACGGCATCAAGAATCGGGATTTCAGCCAGCCAAAACCTGCCATCCTTATAAATTTTCCCCGAAAATCTCATGGTTTTCCCCCTTTCTTAGGCTTACACAGTATTGAGCGAGCAAACTTCTCGTTGATTTCAGTATGCCTCGGAATTGGCTCCTGCCGGTCGCCATCAGGCCACACATCATGAGATCAACGGTCGGTCAGAAGTCGATTTCAAGCTCCCGCAACAATTCAGGCGATGGTTCGCCGAATTCGGTCCATTTGCGCAGCCGGTAGTAATCGTTCAGCAACTGCCCCTGGGGTGGGATCCTTTTCATAGAGCCGCCGGCGTCGCGTGCAACATTGGTTAGCCGCGGCGGCAACGCATCATCTTTGCGGCTGATCCCCAGACGGTTGTTGTACAGCCGTTTGAGCGTAAAGATGCGGGAGCCGGTTTTCAACAGGGAGTGCACATCATAATCCCATCCGGTGATGCAGTTGAGCCACTCCACCAATGAAGGTACCCCCACGCCGCCGAAAACGATAAACTTGCAGACCGTCAAAGCATCAAAAACGGACATCAGGTCCTGCATAACGATGGAAAATTGCGCCTTGCCGTCCACCGCATAAGGGTCCTGGCTCTCATCATACCCAATACCGTCCGGCGGCTTAATGCCGCTTTCAAAGTCCATGCCGAAGACACTCAGATGGCAGGCGCCCCGGTTGCAGGTGGAATAACCGATGACATTGCTGAAGCGGGCACGGGGGTCATGAGCCGGTACTTCCATACCTTTGACATGACAGGCGAATTCAACCGAATTTCCGCCGATGATTTCCGCGGCCTTGCGCACCCCCTGTCCCAGCAGCTGACCGAAGCCCCGGTTCTCGCCGATGGCTTTGATCATCTCCAGCATGGCGTCCGCGTTGCCCCAGGTCAGATCGACACCGTCAGTGTCCCCTATGGTGATCAGACCGCGATCATAGGCCTCCATGGCGAAGGCCACGGCCGCCCCTACGGCGATGGTGTCGAGCCCGTAGCGATTGCACAGCTCATTGGCCTTGGCGATGGCTTCCAGGTTGTCGATCAAACAGTTGGCGCCGATCAAGGCCAGGGTTTCGTATTCCGGGCCCGGTCCTTCGGTTATGGCATAAGGTCCGTCATCCACTTTTACAATCCGGCCGCAGCCGATGGCGCACCGGCCGCAGTGATAGCGTCTGGTAAGAATAGTGCGGTTCATGGTCGGACCGTCGATCTTGCGGGCCCCTTCGGGCCAGCTTCCCTGAGTCCAGTTTTTAATGGGCAGGTCCCCGCTTTCCTCATTGGGGGTCACCACCCCGGCCGTGCCGAACTCCCTTAGGCCTTCGGTCAGCACTTTCATGTTTTGGCTGTGCTCCCTGATGGACGCCTTCAACGCTTCCATGTCGATGACCGGTGTGCTCAAACCGCCTTTGGCGACGACAATCGCCTTAACATTCTTTGAACCCAGCACGGCCCCCAGTCCCCCCCGGCCGGCAGCCCGGCCGTCCACGCCGTCATTCATCAGGGCTGCGATCGGCACCATCTTCTCCCCGGCGGGGCCGACGCCCACAAAATTGACTTTATCGCCATATTCCGATTTGAGCACGTGCTCCATGTCGTAGGTATCTTTTCCCGTTAACTGCGCGGCGTCGGCGATTTCTACTTTATCTTCGGAAATAAAAATCCGGACCGGTTTATCCGAGGCATTCCTGATAATCAAGCCGTCGTAGCCGGTGCTTTGCAGGTCCTGGGCCACTTTGCCGCCGCTGTTGGCCTCCCCCCAGACGCCTGTCAGCGGGGCTTTGGCACAGGCCTCATAGCGGGAGGAAGAATACACCGGTGTGCCGCATGCCGGACCGGTCAGCAGCACAAAGGTGTTTTCCGGGCCGAGGGGGTCTATTGTGGAAGGATCAGTCTCCTTGTTAAGATACCACGCGGCCAGCCCGGACCCGCCAATGTACTGCTTTTTGACTGCCTCAGGAAAATCAATTGTTTCAATCTTGCCGCCGGCCAGATCGATGTCTAATATTTTTTCCATGTAACCGTTTTTCATTTACGACCTCCCTATTCCAAACGAGTCTGTAATGAACAAGTTTAATCCAGTAAGTTGTCAATGGTAACTGCATGAGTTTCTCAGACAAATGCCTAAATTGCCTTGTAGGGCCGGTCACCGTGCCGACCTACACTTCCCTGATACCCGAAACCTGAAACCTTTTAGTGCCTCAGGAACCTGATCCGCCTGGCGGTACACATAAAACCTGACCCATCGGCGGACTCCGGCATTCATCATTCGACATTCGACATTCGACATTCCCTACTCCACCTGCAGCAGCGAAACATTTCTTTGTCGATAGCTTAGCAGCGTCACAATGGTTACGCCGGTAATCAGCATAGCACCCCGGGTCAGCCACACTATGAATGTCGGCCACCCTAAAAGCGTAATCCAGTTGACCAGCACGGCTAAAATAACGACTCCGATAAAGGTCCCGATGACATTGTGCTTGCCGGCCTTAACCACCAGGGCCCCGAGAAAGACCGCCGTAAAACCCTGAATCATCAAGGTTCCGCCGCCGATTTCCGATACCCCTGAGCCCAGCTGGGCGGTTACCAGAATGCCGGCCACAGACGCCATGGCGGCGTTGAGGATAAAATAATAGAATACGATTTTGGATTCCTTAATGCCGGCCTCCCGGGTGGCCTGCCGGTTTTCGCCCAGTGCGTACAGGTGCTGCCCCATAGTTGTGTGGTCCTGGAAAAAATAACTGATGATGTAAATTGCAAGGGCCGTCAGAAACAGAACCGGTATTCCCAGTATCTCTCCGAACACGAAGTTATACAGCAGCTTTGAGTTGGTGATGATGGCCAGGGGTTTGCCCTGATTTAATATTTTGGCGACCGCCTTGGCCGCAAACCCGGTGGCAATGGTGGTGATCAGCGAGGGGATTTTCATATAGGCCGCCATAAATCCGTTGATGGCGCCAATCAATGTCCCGCCGACAAAGGCGGCCACGATGGCCAAACCCAGGGGCACCCCGCTTTTCATCACGAGGTAGGCAGCAATCATACTCACCAGCGCGGCCACGTCTGCAAAGGAAACATCCAGTTCTCCAATGGCCAGGATCCATGTGAGTCCCAGGATTAATATGGCGTTAATACCCGAGGCCCGTAAAATTTCCAGCAAATTATCGGGGGTGCGAAAGGCGGCCGAAGTAAGCGAAAACAGCGCCAGCATGGCAAACAACAACCATATCAGGCCGAATTGGGGCTGGAACAGCCGACTGAAATGAAACGTCTTCGAATCTGCCTTATTCACGACACCACCTCTTCGTTCGCATCCGGCAGTCGGACCGATCGCTTAGCCTTTCTACCTTTGACAACAATATCGGTGGAAAGGCTCAGCGCTACAATCAGAACAATGCCGATGATGAAGTCGCTGTAGTAATAGGGTACCGCCATCAGCGTGAACCCGTTTAACATGGTGGAGATGAACATGGCAGCCAGAAAAGTTCCATAAATTGTTGTTTTTCTGAACACGGCGTTGCCGAGAAATACAGGGGCGTAAGCTGGCAGCAGAAACACCAGCCCCACTCTGACACTGCCGCTGCCCTGGGAGGCATTGCTCATTATAGCGCCAAGCGAGGTTGTCAGAGCGCAGAAGGCGAACCCCGCTACAATATAATATTTGGCATTCACCCCCGAAAAAATCGCAGCAACCCGGTTGTCGCCGGTCGCATAAAAGCCCCGACCGTATCGTGACTGGTGCAAAATGAGAAACCCGATAAAAAAAAGGCTCACCATAAGGATGACAGGCAATGGGACGCCCAAAATTATGGCATCGTTGATTTCGAGGATGCCGGAGGTTAACGCATTTTCCCAGATATATGCCCCGCCACTGTATATCCACGCTAATCCCCAGGATATCGCCCCGGTGGCAATGGTGGTGACAATGTCTGGTAATTTGAATACACCGATGGCCACACCGTTGATTACACCGAAAGCAACCCCCACGGTCAGCCCCGCAAAGATGCTGGGCATCACGTGAACTTCTTTGGCGATTAAGAAACTGGTGGTCATGCCCGCCAGACTGCTGACCATCGGAAAAGATATATCAAAATGGCCAACGACAACGACGAAGGTGGCGCCCAATGCGAACATGGCAGCAACCGATGCATGTTTCAGCAGGGTGGCAATATTTCTGCCGGATAAAAACTGATCATGCAAAACGGAAAAGACGATGATAATGAGAACCAGCAGCAGAAAGAATATGGCCACGGGTCGGGTCTCGACCGCAATGATCTTCATCTTTTTCTCTGTTACGTTGTACTTCCTTTTACGCCGCAAAGGAGAATCTCCTCAGGGGTGACCCGGCCAACAGCCTCATCCAGAGTGACGCGCCCCTTAAACATGGCCATGACATGGTCGCACATCCCGGAGATCTCCTCACAGTCTGAAGAGATGAGAATGACAGCCGCCCTGTCTGACAGCTGTCGGATCAGATTATAAATACCCGCCTTGGCCCCGACGTCCACACCGGCGGTGGGTTCCAGGAAAATATAAATTTGAGCCTCGGTAAAAAGACCCTTGCTGATCACCACTTTTTGTTGATTCCCACCGCTGAGATAGGACACCTTTAGGTTGACATCGGCGGGGGTGATCGCTAACTGCTCGATAAGCTCGGAAACTTCCTTTTTTTCTTTTTTCCTTCGAATAAATCCAAAAAAATTGACAACCCGCCTCAAACTGGCCAGCGATACATTAAATGCTAAGGGCTGGACATCGATCAAACCCTCGCGCCGACGGTCGCCGGGAATCAGAAAAATACCATTTTGAATCGCATCCCTGGGGGATCGCAGCTCAATATCTCGGCCACGAATCTGTAACTTACCCCGGGTACTTGGTACCAGGCCGAAAATCACCTTGGACAGTTCTTCAACGCCGGAACCGACCAGTCCGAAAATGCCCAGGATTTGTCCGATCCTCGCGGAAAAACTGATATCCTGGAACCGATCTTCAAAAGAAAGACCGCTGACAGCAAGTATCTCTTCGCCAACACTCGGTGTCTTAACCGGATACAGATTGTCCATCTTTTCGCCCAGCATCAATTCGGCGATGGCCATGTGATCGGCACCCACCTCTTTAGCCTCCATGGTCGCCACGTTTTGCCCGTCGCGGATGACCGTC
>JAQYWF010000212.1 GCA_030145105.1 Desulfosarcina sp. | reverse complement strand
ATAACCTTGTGTTTCAGGATACCGAACAGCCAGGTTTTCTCAGAGGAATGCCCTTTGAATCGCTCCTGGGCTTTCATGGCCGCCAGGAATGTTTCCTGAACCAGATCTTCGGCGATTTCCTTATCCTTGACCCTAGCAAGTGCAAAATGAAAGAGCGAATCGCCATATTGATCCACCCACGTGTCAGCATTTATTTTCGGCGAGTGCTTCATTCCAATCGAATACCCTTCATCCAGTGACCGCACTGGGAAATATTGCGTACCAGGGTATCAAATTGAGCCGATTTATCAAGTTGCAATGTGCACGGTGGACCCAATCTAATTTCAAAAACGGTGTCTTCCGTTTGCTGCATTGGTCGGTTGATTTCAAAAACCCTTACAACCGTTGTGATGATTTATAATCATGCTGATTCGGCGGTGTCCCTGCACATGAAGTGGGTTGTTGGGTGTAAGCTTCTTGGTGTTATCACGACAGCCGGTTGTATGCCATGGTTGGATGGAGCGATCAGAGGGAGAAGAAATATGCCAAACCATCGATTTGAAAAATTACAGCACATGTTCGATACTGATCACGTGAATTACTGGAGTAATCTCAGCCGGATCAACAATCTGGTGGTAATTATGAACATCAGCATGTTTTTCACACCGGATTGGTCGTAAGGGGTTATTTTTATACTTGTTTTTCAATGGTTTGTTTGGGGGCGTGGGCATGGGTGTTCTTGTGCCGACGACGTTGATTCGCCGTTTGTGGTACTATTGGACATTTCTGGCTGTGGAGCTTTCAGGGCTCTATTTTTTTGTTGCCAGCGTGATATACTGGGTTGACCATGGTTCGGGATAGCTCCGACTGCGTGCCGCAACCATCAGCATTGAACCCTCCCCGCGGCAAGCCGCGGGGAATGTTCTGCCTGAAACGGCAGTGCTGCGCAGCACCATAAGGATAAAAAAAGCGATTTCCAGTTCGCTCGCATTCCCCTCCGCAAGCGGTGGGGAATGCGAGCGCTATCGCGGTTCAAAAAGGTGAAAAATGCGACGTAAACCCGAAAAACCTTCGAATCATCCGTTGAAGCGTATGGGAAGATATCTTCTCAAACGGCTGGAAATGTCCATTCCATCCTATGAACAGCGGATCATCAATAATATTAAAACCTTGTATAGAGAAATCAGACCGGGTGATGTACTGCTGGTCGAAGGCCGATCTAAATTGAGCCGGATCATCCAGCTCATTACCAAAAGTGCCTGGAGTCATGCGGCCATTTATGTCGGGGATCGGTTGACGAATGAAGGCCTGAGGGGAAAATTGAGCGGCTTCGGCCTGAATGACCGGCAGCATATGTTGATCGAAGCGGATGCAGCCAACGGCGTGATCGCCGTGCCCTTGAATAAATACCAGGATTACAACATCAGAATCTGCCGGCCGTTCGGTATTTCCACAGTAGATTTGATTGCCGTGATTGACGATGTCGTCGGCAATTTAGGCAATTATTATGACCACGAAAATCTGGTGGATTTGGTGCTGCTGCTTTTGCCTCCATTTCTAAATCCGTTTAAAAAAAGAACCATACAGGCGTGTTTAGGCGGGTGTACCGAATACAAGGTGATCTGCTCGGGGATGATCGCCAACGCCTTTCAAAAAGTCGGTTATCCGATCATCCCCGCCTTGCTGCCGGCGTCGGATTTTGACAACCATCTGATCGACAATCCATATGGCTCCAAGCTAGTCATGCGCCACTATTCGCAAATCGTTCCCAGGGATTTTGACCTGAGCCCCAATTTCGAAATCGTCAAATACAACATCATCGGATTGGGCCGTTTCGCGTACAAATCGATCTGGGCAAATGAATAGGTGATTTTTAATCGAAAACCTGCAAAATGTGTTCGATTCATTCAAACGACTTGCGGAGCCCTTGGTTAGCGTTTATCTTGACATATGATCACTAAAGCCAAGTGACCTATTTGATCCAGTCCATTGTCAACCGATATTTTTGACATACCACCTGACCTGACGAATTGTTTCATTCCCATTGGTAGCAGCTCATTTGAATCGGCATTTCCGGATTCAGGATCTAATAGCGATGCTTCTCTATTCAGAGGAATCCGCAAATGCAGGCAATTGCAATCGGCGCTGACCATGCCGGCCTCCTTCTGAAAAGGATAGAACATGGACTGTCGACCCAAGGTAAATATTTTTGCCACCCGCGACGCGCTGTCGGCCGCACTTGCGGCTCATGTCGCCCGTCTGGCGGCAATGGCCACTGCCGAACGAGGTCGGTTTTGCGTGGCCCTTTCCGGCGGTTCGCTCATGGACATCATCAGTCCGTGCCTGGGTTCACATCCCTTGCGCGACACGCTCGACTGGTCCGGCTGGCATGTTTTCTGGGTCGACGAGCGGTGGGTGCCGTGGAGCAGCCCTGAATCCAATTTTGGACTCGCGCGGCAGCAGTTCTTCAGCCGCGTCAGCATCCCCGGCGAACAGATTCATGCCGCAGACATTTCGCTCAGCCCTTCCGAAACCGCCCAGGCCTATGAATCGACCCTGGCAGCAGTTTTTCAGCCCGGAGCAGGCCGATTGCCGCAATTCGACCTGATGCTGCTCGGTGTGGGAGAAGACGGCCATACCGCTTCTCTGTTTCCCGGCCATCCGGCGTTAAACGAAACCCGACGCTGGGTGATTCCTATTGCAGACGCACCCAAACCACCGCCAGTTCGCATGACGATGACGCTGCCGGTGATCAACAATGCCCGCCATGTGGTCTTCGTGGCAGCGGGGCCGAGCAAGGCGAATATATTATCAAAAGTGCTAAATTTTAGCCTGGAGCAACCGGAATTACCGGCCCGACGGGTCAATCCATCCAACGGCGAGTTGGAGTGGTTTGTCGACCGGGCGGCGGCAGCGGAAAGCTGACGGCTGCGTAAAAAGTCCGATATCTGCGTTACGCTTCATCCCTCGTCACTGCGGCGTAGGATAACTACGCTGCCTTCGGCACCCGCGATAGCGGTATTCTCGGGATGGAACATGAATGTTCGCCGTAATGATGAAGATCGATATACTATTCGCTCGCAAAGCTCTCTTTCGCGGCCCGCAAGCCTTGATCTCGATCTTTTTACGAAGCCGTCGGACATCCGACTTTTACGAGTTCATCAAGGCTGAAATACGCGCTACAAAAACATTAACCTAAGCGTGCGATGAGAAAATGGCCATGAAATCGATACTTGCCGCAGACATCGGGGGGACCAACAGCCGGTTTGCCCATTTTCAGACGGATTTGGAATCAACCCTGGCGTTGGTCGACTCACTCTGGCTGCCCACCGATGACGCCGATTCTTTTGCACAGCTTCTCGAGCAGCTGCGATCATCCAATTTTTCCCTGCCGGCCGACGCGGCCGACATTGCCGTGATCGCGGTTGCCGGACCCGTTGAACGAGCGTCTTACTGCGCCCCGCCCTATATCGCCTGGGATATCGATCTGGCCAGCGATGCGGTGGCAGACACATTTCAACAGGCGACACTGATTAACGATTTTGTCGCCCAGGCCTATGCCAGTCGATCTCCGGTGGGCCAATCCGCCCGTAATATCCTTCCCGGAGAAATACTTTCCAACGGGACCATCGGCGTTATCGGTGCCGGCACCGCCCTGGGCAAGGCAATCCTGGTACCGCTGTCCAGCGGAGAATTCCTGGCCTTGCCTTCCGAAGGGGGGCACGGCTATTTCCCCTTTGTCTCTCAACGGGAGTTGGCGTTTCAACAGTTTTACCGGGAAAAAAGCGGGCAGAATCATATCACCGGCAATCTGGTGGTCTCCGGTCGTGGACTGCGCTATCTCCACTGGTTTCTCAGCGGTGAGGACCTGGCGCCTGAGGAAGTGACCAGGCGACTTTCCGGAACATCCGAGACCCTGGCATGGGCCGCGAGGTTTTACGGCCGGGTTTGTCGGGACTTTGCCCTTGCGGTGTTGGCCCGCGGCGGCTTGTATATTGCCGGTGGGGTGGCGGCCAGAACACCTGAGATGTTGACCCATGAGAATTTCGGTAAGGAATTCCTCGATTCTCCGACAATGGGTCACATGTTGTCCCGGATGCCGGTGTTTTTGATGGACGATCAAGACAGCGGCCTCTGGGGTGCGGCGTTCCATGGAAAACAAATGCTGAGAAAAGGATAAAACGATGGCCCAGGCAAAGAAAAAAAAATGGATCAACAAGGTGGCGATCGTCGGGGTGATCGCCCTGGGCATAGTGGCCTTTCGATACTTCGACCTGGGACAATATCTCACACTCGATTACATCAAGGGCTCCCAGGAAAAATTCCAAGCGCTCTATCTGTCACACTGCTTTCTCGTGATTGCCACTTACATGGGGATCTATATCGCGGTCACGGCCCTTTCCCTTCCCGGCGCCGCGGTGATGACCCTGGCGGGCGGTGGCCTGTTTGGTCTGGTCGTCGGAACCGTGGTCGTCTCCTTTGCCAGCACCATCGGGGCGACCCTGGCCTGTTTGGTTGCCCGATTTCTGCTGCGGGAATGGGTCCAGAACAAATTCGGCGGCAAACTGAAGACGATCAACGACGGTATCGAAAAAGAAGGCGCTTTTTATCTCTTCTCCCTACGCCTGGTGCCGATTTTCCCCTTTTTCGTGATCAATCTGCTCATGGGGCTGACCCGTATGCGCCTGCTCACCTTTTTCTGGGTGTCGCAGATCGGCATGTTGGCCGGGACCGTGGTCTATGTCAATGCCGGCAAGGAGCTGGCCAAGATCGATTCCCTGTCCGGCATCCTGTCGCCAGGTGTTTTGGTTTCATTCGTGGTGCTCGGCCTCTTCCCGATCAGCGTGAAAAAGCTGCTGTCGATATATAAAAGTAAATTCAGGCCGGGCGAGGCTGATTTCAGCGGCGAACAACCAAAAAAATCAGCCAAAAAGGAAACCCCACCATGAGTACTCTCGATTCAAACGCCGACGGCCCGACCATCATTATTTTCGGTGCATCGGGAGACTTGACCCGGCGCAAGCTGATACCGGCACTCTACAACAACTTCATCAAAAAGCGCCTGCCTGTCGGGCTGCGCATCGTGGGTTTCGCCCGCCGGGACTGGAGTGACGATCAATTCAGAGAACACCTGGGCAGCGGCGCGAAGAAATACGCCACCGGTTTCGACGTTCGTGCCTGGAACGAATTCGCCCGGAATATTCATTATTTTAAAGGCGACCTAGACACGACCGCGGATTACAAAAAACTTCAATTATTTCTAATGGATAGCGAAAGCCAGCCGGCCGATCGCCTCTACTATCTGGCCACGGCGCCTGATTTTTATGGTCTGGCATGCGATCACCTGGCTGCTGCCGGCATGAACGTTGAGCAAAGCGGTCGGCGCAGGATCATCATTGAAAAACCGTTCGGCCGCGATCTTGCCTCTGCCAGGGAGTTGAACCGACAGGTCCATGCAGCCTTTGACGAGCATCAGGTCTATCGCATCGATCATTACCTGGGCAAGGAGACGGCACAGAACATCATTTTTCTGCGGTTTGCCAACACGCTTTTCGAGCCGGTTTGGAATCGACGATACGTGGCCAACGTTCAGATTACGGTGGCCGAAAGTGTGGATGTGGGTCGACGCGGCGGCTACTATGACAATGCCGGCGTACTGCGGGACATGTTCCAGAACCACCTGATGCAATTGCTGGCGCTGACCACCATGGAACCGCCGGCCTCTTTAGACGCCGATGCGATTCGTAACGAAAGGGCCAAGGTTCTTGGAACGGTCCGCCCTATTACGCTGAACGACACCGTGCGCGCCCAGTACGAGGGCTACCGGTCCAGCACCGGCGTGGCCCCGGACTCGCAGACACCGACGTTCGCCGCCCTGAAACTATTTATCGACAATTGGCGGTGGCAGGGCGTTCCCTTTTACCTGCGATCCGGGAAAGCGATGCCCGCCAAAACCAGTACCATCATCGTTGAATTTCAACCGCCGCCGGACGTCATCTTCCAACTGGGCCGCAACGCGCACTTCACACCGAACTTCCTGTCCATCTGCATTCAACCGGACGAAGGCATTCATCTGCAGTTCGAGACCAAAGTGCCGGATACGGTATCCGAATCCCGCTCGGTCAACATGAGCCACTCCTATCTCGAGGCTTTTCCCGACGTCGTATTGCCGGACGCCTACGAGCGGCTCCTTCTGGACGCGCTGAAAGGCGATGCCTCCCTGTTTGCCCGCAACGACGGCATCGAGGCGGCCTGGCGTCTGATCGACCCGATTCTTTCCGGGTGGGAGTCCGCTTCGCCAGCGGCGCCCCTGCACACGTACCCCATGAACAGCTGGGGGCCGGAGGCTGCCGATGCGCTGCTGGCAAAAGGCGGCCATGCGTGGCGAATGGGCTGTTGCGGATTGCCCTGCAGTTAGGGCCCCGGCAGCCAGGCGTGCGACGCGCAGCAACCATAGAAAGGATGTTACCATGACCACACTGAACCAACTCACCGAACTCGGACAAGCCGTCTGGCTTGACTATATCCGCCGATCTTTTACCCGGGCTGGAGACCTGCAGGCGTTAATTAACCAAGGTGTGCGGGGTGTCACCTCCAATCCGGCGATATTCGAACAGGCCATCGCGGGCAGCGATGATTATGACGAGGACATCCAGCGGCTCGCGGGTGAGAACGGGTCGGTCAACGACATTTATGAGGCCCTCGCCATTGAAGACATTCGGCAGGCGGCTGACCTGCTGCGTCCGCTATATGACCGAACAGACGGCCGCGACGGGTATGTGAGCCTCGAGGTCAGCCCCGCCCTGGCCCACGACACCGCCGGCACCGTTGCCGACGCCAAACGGCTGTTCGTCGCGACGGATCGTGCCAACCTGATGATCAAGATTCCTGCAACCCCGGAGGGCATCCCCGCCATCGAAAGCGTCATCGCTGCCGGGATCAATGTGAATGTCACCTTGATCTTCTCGCTGGCGCAGTACGAAGCCGCAGCCTGGGCCTACATCAACGGGCTGGAAAAACTTCAGAAAACTGGCCGTTCACTCGGCCAAACTGCCTCGGTGGCATCGTTTTTCATCAGCCGGGTGGACACGGCCGTGGATGCCGCCCTGGAAAAAATCGGTCGCAGCGATCTCCAGGGCACCACGGCTATCGATAACGCACGGCTGGCCTACACCCGTTTCAGGGAGATATTCGCCGGCGACCGCTGGGACAGATTGGCGGATGCGGGCGCCCGGGTTCAGCGGCCGCTGTGGGCCAGTACTGGAACCAAGAACCCTGCTTACGCCGATACGCTTTATGTGGACAGCCTCATCGGACTGGACACGGTCAACACGCTGCCGCCGGCGACGTTGAAGGCCTTCATCGACCATGGTCGGGTAAGCCTAACCATTGAAAAAGACGTGGCAGGGGCGCGCAGCCGCATTGCCACCCTGGCCGACATTGGCATCAGCCTGGAGACCATTACCCGGCAGCTGCTGGATGCGGGCGTTGCCGCCTTTGCCGTACCCTTCGACAACCTGATGAAAAGCCTTGAAGAGAAAAGAGACCGGCTGTCCGGATCCGGCAACGCGTAAAGCCACCGTAGATACATGAAAGGAATAGACATGACAACACACGCCGATATTGCCGTGGTCGGACTGGCGGTAATGGGTGAGAACCTGATCCTGAACATGGAAAGCAAAGGGTTTACGGTGGCCTGTTTCAACCGGACCACCAGCAAGGTGGATGATTTTATCAACGGCCGCGCCGCCGGGAAAAACATCATCGGCTGCCACAGCATCGAAACACTCGTCGAGACCTTGAAAAGACCGCGCAAGATGATGTGCATGATCAAGGCGGGCCGCGCTGTGGATGCGTTCATTGAATCAGTGACCCCCCATCTCGAGGCGGGCGACATCATTATCGACGGTGGCAATTCGTATTTTCCCGATACCATGCGCCGCGTGACCGAAGCCGAGAAAAGGGGGTTGCTTTATGTCGGCGCCGGGGTTTCGGGAGGAGAAGAAGGCGCCTTGCTGGGGCCATCCATCATGCCGGGCGGCTCACCGGCCGCATGGGAATCGATCCAACCGATTTTTCAGAAAATTTGCGCGTACACGGACGACGGCAAGCCCTGCTGTGACTGGGTCGGTGAAAGCGGTGCGGGCCACTTCGTGAAAATGGTGCACAACGGCATCGAATATGGCGACATGCAATTGATCGGCGAAACCTACCAGATGATGAAAGCGGGCCTCGGACTGTCCAACAGGCAGATGCGTGATGTGTTCGCCCGATGGAACGAGGGCGCGCTTGACTCCTACCTGATTGAAATCACCCGCGACATTCTTGGTTATAAAGATGAAACTGGAGAAGCGGTGCTCGATAAGATTCTCGACACGGCCGGCCAGAAAGGTACCGGCAAGTGGACGGTGATGTCTGCGTTGGACGTCGGTCAGCCGTTGACCCTGATCGGAGAGGCCGTATTTGCGCGTTGCCTGTCGGCACTCAAAGACGAGCGCGCAGCGGCGGCACAGTTTCTCACCGGGCCTTCAGAGACCTTCAACGGCGATACGGCGGCCATGATCGACGATCTCGAACAGGCCCTGTATGCATCCAAGATCGTATCCTATGCCCAGGGATATCAGTTGATGCGCGAGGTGGCGGCCCAACAGGGCTGGACTCTCAATTACGGCGGCATCGCGCTGATGTGGCGCGGCGGCTGTATCATTCGTTCTGCCTTTCTCGGAAAAATCAAGCAGGCATTCGACACCGATGCAGGTCTGGTCAATCTGCTGCTGGACCCGTTTTTCAAACAGGCAGTGGAGGCGGCGCAGACAGGCTGGCGGCGTGT
>JAQYWF010000460.1 GCA_030145105.1 Desulfosarcina sp. | reverse complement strand
TCGGCACCAGAATCCATCCAGGCGTCAATGTCGGAATTGGCAAAGATTATACTCTTTTTGCCCTGATCGACGGTGTCGTTACCTATGAAAGAAAAGGCCGAGACCGTAAACAGGTCAGCGTCTATGCAGCGTGAAATTCATAGACGAAGCACGCATTACCGTCCAGTCGGGCAAGGGCGGTGCCGGATGCGTAAGCTTGCGGCGGGAAAAATACATTCCCAAAGGCGGGCCTGACGGGGGTGACGGGGGACGCGGCGGAGATGTCATTTTCAAAGCGACCACCAAAAAGCGCACCCTCTACCACCTTCAGTTTCAAAAGCTTTGCAAGGCCAAAAACGGATCCGGCGGCCAGGGAAACAATCGGGCCGGAAGAGGCGGTGAAGACCTGATCATCGAGCTGCCTCCCGGCACGTTGGTGGTAGACGCTGATACCGGAGACCTTATTAAAGACCTCGTCGATACCGACGAGGTCTTTGTCGTTGCAAAAGGAGGCCGGGGGGGGCTGGGTAACGCGCGGTTCAAATCATCGACCAATCGGACGCCCCGCTTTGCGCAGCCGGGTGAGCCCGGCCAGACCCTGAACCTGCGGCTGGAGTTGAAACTGCTGGCCGATGTGGGTGTTGTGGGGTTGCCCAATGCCGGTAAATCGACACTGGTTTCCGCCATGTCCTCGGCCAGGCCCAAGATTGCCGACTATCCCTTTACCACCCTGACACCGAACCTGGGTGTGGTTCAAACCAACCGCCGGGAACCTTTTATTATCGCCGACATCCCCGGGTTGATCGAAGGTGCCCACACCGGTACCGGTCTTGGCATCCAGTTCCTGCGGCATGTGGAGCGGACGCGGGTACTGTTGCACCTGGTGGATGCCGCCGCCATCGATTCCGACCATCCGTTAAGGGACCTCGATACGGTCGACCGGGAGTTGCACCGGTATAGCCCAGCGCTATCTGAAAAACCCCAGCTCGTGGTGTTGAACAAGATGGACGTGACCTGGGCCGAGGATGCGGCCACGCTTTTTGGGGAAGCCTTCGGAAAGGGCGGCCTGCTAAAGATTTCCGCCGCCACCGGCAAGGGACTCGATCGTTTGACCGCAACCCTGTGCGACCTGCTGGATCAAATGGATGAAGCGCAAGCGGAAGAAAAAAAGTAGCGCCATCAGGCGGGCCGTCGTTAAGGTTGGCAGCAATGTGCTGACCGCTCAGGCCGGCCTGAACATCGATGCCATTTCCTCCATCAGCAGCCAGATATGCCGGCTTCTGGACCAAGGCATTCAGATCATTCTCGTCTCTTCGGGGGCCATGGCCTCCGGCATGAAAAAAATGGGTTTTCCCAAGCGACCCGAAGCCATTCCCAAACGGCAGGCCATCTCCGCCATCGGTCAGGCGGGCCTGATCCGTGAGTGGGAGAAGGCCTTTGCCCGGTTTGATCGCAAGGTGGCCCAGATTCTGCTCACCAGTGACGATCTTGTCAGCCGCAAACGCTACCTGAATGCCAGGAATACCATGAACACCCTGCTCGAGTGGCAGGTGGTGCCGATTATCAACGAAAACGACACTATCATGGTGGAAGAGATCAAACTGGGGGACAACGACAATCTGGCAGCCATGATCTCCCTGCTGCTGGATGCCGACATCCTTATCAACCTTACCGATATCGACGGCCTGTATGACAAGGATCCCCGGGTCTGTCCGGATGCCCGGTTGATTCCCCGGGTGGCCACCTACAGCAGGAGCATCGAGAAATACGCCGGCGATATTCCCGGTGCCCTGGGCACCGGGGGGATGTTGAGCAAAATCAAAGCTGCCCGCAAGGTCACGGCATCGGGAATACCCATGGTGATTGCCAAGGGGTACCGGCCGGACATCCTGATGCGCCTGGCGGCCGGAGAGCCCCATGGCACGTTTTTCGTGCCCCGGGAGCAAAAACTGACCCGCAAGAAATGCTGGATCGGCTACACGGTCAACCCCCAAGGTACACTCAAGGTCGATGCCGGGGCCGCCAGGGCGCTAATGAACAACGGGAAAAGCCTGCTGCCCAGCGGCATCGTCGATGTGCAGGGCCAGTTCCCCGTCGGCGCAGCGGTGGCCGTGATCACTGAAGAACGCCAATTGATCGGCAACGGGCTGGTAAACTACAGTGCCGAAGAGATCCTGACCATCATGGGCCTCAAAACCAGTCAGATCAAGGCCCGCCTGGGCCAGAAAACCTACGACGAGGTGATCCACCGGGACAATCTGGTGATCACCGGAGAACCGGAAACCGCTTGATAGGAAATACCATGGATATCGATCGAACCATTCGGCACATGGCTCGCGAGGCCAAGCAAGCCGCCGGCGTGATGGGCTGCTGCGCAACGGACCAAAAGAATCAGGCCCTGACGAATATGGCCGACTTGCTGGCGCAGCAGGCGGAAACGATTGTTCAGGAAAACCGCAAAGACCTGAAACGGGCCGGGGAAGCGGGTCTTTCCAGTGACATGGTGGACCGACTCACCGTCACGGAGAAAACCATTGCCGCCATGGCCGGCAGTCTCCGGGAAGTGGCCGCATATCCCGACCCCGTGGGCACCATGGGCGAAACACGGGTTCGGCCCAACGGATTGCGGGTGTCGAAAATGCGCATTCCGTTGGGCGTCATCGGCATCATCTATGAGTCGCGACCCAATGTCACCATCGATGCCGCCGGGTTATGCCTGAAGTCCGGCAATGCCGTCATCCTCAGGGGCGGTTCCGAGGCACTGCATTCCAACCGGGCC
>JAQYWF010000085.1 GCA_030145105.1 Desulfosarcina sp. | reverse complement strand
GCGACACCCACACCTTCCAGCATACACAGGTCGGTGATAGAGCTTTTATCGATCAGGTAAAAACCGGCGATATGTTTCGACAGATCCGACCAGAGGGCCGGCGTTGCATACAGTCGCCGCAGGCATTCGATGACCTCCGGTTTTCCTTCGACGCTCATCTTTATCAGATAGGCTTTAAAATCTGCGTCCACCAGCCTGGAAATGACTTTATTCGTTGATCCCGTTTGTCCCTCCCAGCGGTAACAAAGCTGGTCGCCCTTGAAAAACAGATCCTGGGGATCGAGAATCAGCGGCTCCTGGGAGGGATCACCCTGGCTCATAAATTTTGCCAACAGGGCCAAATTCTGAAAACTGGGCTGGTTCCGGGGATCGATCTCCAGGAAGAGAATTCGGTCGCGATGACTCTCCGATCCGTGGATATAGGTGGCCAGGACCTGCTCATCCAGTTCTGCATCGGTAAGTGGGCGATCATCCATTTTGACCCGGGTGAATATGGAATCATCAAAGGCACCGGTTTTTCTTGCCGATCGAATGCACTCCCGGAGCCATCCATAGTAGGTATCCACACTTTGTGCCTCCAGTATTTTGGCATAGAGATGGTCACCGGAGGCTTTAAATTCGTCAAAGTCCATGCCCCGCTCGGAGTTGGCACCGTATACCAGCACATCAAAGGCCAGGTCGGGTTCAACGGTCAGGTAATACGTGTGCAGGATGTCGGCCATCTCATCGGTAATCCATCCATCCGGAATCCGTTTGATCAGGTAGTCTGGACCTTCGGCGGTAAGGTGCTTGCGCGCCAGCGCATAGAGAACACGGGACGTCCCCCACAGGATCTCGATTAGGTATGGCGGCAGATGAAGGGGAAGCGCCCAGGGAAAATCCCCTGCCCCATAGATCGGTACAAACAATCCCTTGTCGGCAAGGCTTTGATAGTAGCCTGCCACCACCGCTTCATTTTTGGCGACACGTTCATTTTTTTCCAGCGCCCGCCGGGTTTGCGCAATGCGTGTCCCTTCGTCAACTTTTTTTTCAATCTCCTGCAACGTTTCAAGGGCCTGCTCAATACTTGGTAAATGTGTCATACCTTTCCTCCCTATTGTTTCCCGTCAACCACCTGCTCAACAAAATCAAAAAGGATGTTGGTGTATGTGGAGATACTTTCCAGATCAATCCATTCATGGTCAGAGTGATGGCCGGCACAAACCGGCTTGGAAATGATCACCGGTATGTTATATGGCGTAAAAAAGCGGGCGTCGGAAGCGCCTTCGCTGCGATAGATCGGCATGGGGTGAGAGAGGTGACGCTCGGCGGCTTTTTGAAACATGCGACTGCACCAAAGCCTCATATCCAGGTAAAAATTGTCTCCTACCACCTGAGGCTCAAACTCCCCCTTCTGGCCCACAATTTTTCGCACCCGATCCTTTATCTCTTCCGCCGTCCGGCCTTCGATAAAGCGCAAATCAAAGCTGGCTTCACAGGCATCAGGCACCTTATTGGCCGCATCGCCGGCCATTATTTTCCCAAAATTCAAGGTGTGGTTCCATTGTTCAGGGGAGTATACATAAGGAAATTCCTTGCGTAACTCAGAATAGATCACAAACATCTTGTCAATGGCGTTATCGCCCAGCCACGGTCTGGACCCATGGGCTGATCTACCCGAGGTTTTTACATGAAAATGGAAGACGCCTTTTTCTTCCGCTTCGATCTGGAAATTATCACCGCCATCCGGCAGAAAACAGACTGCTGGTCTCAGCCCAACTTCATTCAGTAAATAACCAATCCCTTTGTTTCCGCCGATTTCCTCATCAAAGGTAAAGGCAAGCAGAATGTTCTCTTGGCCTGACGTTAGACGGTCCCAGACATTAAAGAAAACCGGAACGGCAAATTTCATATCGCTGGTGCCTCGCCCGATCATCCTGCTTCCTTTTATTTGCGGTTCAAACTGTTCATCTTGGGCCTGAACCACATCTAAATGGCACGACAGCATCAGGGCGGGGGTCAGGGTTTCAACATCAAGTCCGGCAAGCAGAGAAGGATAGGGATAGGAAGGGATTAATCTCGTCTTCAGACCACGTTTTTCCGCTTCAGCTTTCAGCAGATCCCGGCAGCGATCATGTTCCGACATGTTTTGAGGCTCATGGGTGGTTTTTTGACGGATCAACTGTTTGAAAAGTTCGAGATATTGACGATCCATGATAAAATCCTTTCTCATTATCCGTTTTTTGGATTCTCGATCAAAATTAACTCCGTTCTTTTTGAAGACATACTTGCTGTTGTTGTCTCACCAAAACGACGTCTATGGAATCCTTTGCTTGCTTATCAGCTACTGAAGATGAGGCTAATACTGAGAGTAACATTATATACTGTTCAGGAGGCATTCCGGATTGGTGAAAATTACGTACCATTCGATGAAGATATCTGACAATGCATACAAGTTGTTATGTATTGAGACTAAACCACGACGGTAACCCATGTCAAACCACGAAATAGACAGGTTTAGGATAAGCGAAAAAGTGGTAGGGATCAAACTCCGGCCGCAAGATTTACAACGTTCTTCGGCAACGGCAGCCTTCCTTTACGGCCATGCCTATTGAAATTGTCAGCAAGGCCCCCAATGAATCAGGGTAAAACGACCAGGGAGATCGCAGACCTGATGGGTGTTGCCAAAAGCACGATTGATTCCCACCGGCTTATCATTCGCCACAGGCTCAAGCTCACGAACAGAAAAGCAACCCTGCAATCATAGCTGCGGTTTTTAATTTATTACGCGTTTTTCCGTCATACAGTCCTCCTGTCTCCGAAGCCATGGAAAACCAACTGGCGCTTATAGGAGAGAAAAAATACATAAAGTTATGGGACCAATCAAATGCCTCGACTGCAATCTTAATCGAAGTGTTAGTTTTCATGAATCGGTAACTCTTTTCGCCTATTTTAACATATGCAATCATTCTATAGGCGAATAACCACATTGCATTCATCCCAACAATTGACAAGGTGCAATCGGTAAAGCTACTCGACACATCACCAGCGGATGAAACCCTTAACGACCCTTGACTAAATCAATACGGTTGGGTATAAGATTTACAAATTCCACTTGACCTGCAGCGGTCCTCCATCTGCGAAATAGAATCCGATCTTCCAACTGTTTTTTATACCCCTTCGAATCACATTTTCATTTCATTTTAATCTAAACGTAAGCAGAAGGATTGAAACATGGATGATGAGCGGAGAGAATTTAATCGGTTTTCATTCAAGATAGATGAGATCCAAATCTTCAGCGATGACGCCATATTATTTGGCAAAATTAATGACATTAGCAAAGGTGGTTTATCGTTTAAATATACACCTGTTACAGATGAAAAGATCGACACTAGATCTATTAATATTTTGGTTAAAGGTAAGGATAAATTAAATCTTTACCATATAGATTGTCGAACAATTTACGATATATACTCTATAGAAAAAGATCAACGTTTCCTAAGCTATGAGAGAAGGCAATGCGGCATAAAATATTTTTGGCTAAAGGAATCCCAGAATAAAAAATTAGGGTTTTTATTGAACCACTATGTCATTAAGTCATTTGACTGTTTGTAGGGTAGGCTTGGTGACAAGCTCAATCACCACGCCTTCAATTTATCAGATATATTCATCGTCAGGTATGTAATCACTATCCACCACGAAATTCATCTGCCCCCCATATATAGTGGTGTTTCGAATTCGCTTCTAATCCGCATACTGGCAAGCTACATGTCGTTTTTGCAAGCGCAAATAGCTTCAGTTCCTGTGACCTATACTGCACCCGACATAGCTAAACAAATAAAAAATTGAGCCCATTAGCCTACCCAAAACGGCATATTACCGTGGACGGAACAAGACAAAAAACAAATTGAAACGCGATAGACGGGGAACCGGGGCCTCATCGGCAGGGAATAACGGTGGAATTGAATGGTGGCAGTTCAGGAAAGCTGGAGGGTTTCAACAGTGTAATCGGCCAGATCAACCACCAGTAGCTTGTTCTTGAGGGTTTTATCATTTTTAAGCAGCACCTTGAGTACCTCGGCGCACTCAAGGGAGGCGATGAGATTGACCCCCGGTGCCAGACAACCCAATCGCGTTTCCGCGCCCTTGGTCGTCTTCAGCTGATCTTCGGGCCCGTAGATGGCTTCGAGTCCGTTGTCCTCGGGAAAGATGGTGGTCACGTGTCCCGAAATGCCGGCAACGGCAGCGGAAACCATGGGAATGATGGCACGCTTGGCCGCAGCCTCGAGGGTGAACCGGGAGTGGATGTTATCCAGGCAGTCCACCACGAGATCGCATGAACCCACCAGTGTGTCCGCATTTTCGGGCGTCAGGAAGGCGGAGGCGGCAACCACCTCTATGCCGGGGTTGATCCTCTTCACGTGCATGACCGCGGCGTCCACTTTTGGCATGCCGATGCGGTCGACACCGCTCAAAAGCTGGCGGTTGAGGTTGTGGGCTTCAAACACGTCCCCGTCGACCAGGCAAAACCGACCGATTCCCATGCGGGCCAACGTCTCCGTCACCGTACCCCCTAAACCTCCCAGTCCCACGATGCAGATGGTTGATTCGAGCAGCCTGATCTGATCGGCCTCGGAAAGGGTTTTCATGTTGCGAAGGTAACGATCCGGAAGGATGTGATGTCTCAAGGCTGCCAGCTCAACCGTCCGCCCGGTGACGCCTGCCTCGTCAGCCAGTCGAATCACTTCTGCCGCCTCAATTGCCCGGCAATGGGTGCCATCGGCTAGCGCGGTGTTCAGGGCCAGGGTGTCGAGACGGTGCGCAAGCGTATTTTTCATGGATTATCCACCCGCCACCGGAGGGAAGATGCCCACACGCTCACCGCCGCTCAACCGAGTTTCAAGGGATCGTTTTATACCATTGATGAAGATCAAATGGGCCTTGACCGTAGGAATGTGCAACTGCTCCAGCATCTCTTTGACGGAGATGCCCGGCATGATAGGCACACGGTCCGAATTTTCGGGCGAAAACGGGCTCAGGGCGGCAAACAGCTTGAGTTGAATATGCGGTGTTGTCACGGCGATGCCTCATCCACGGTGCGTGGTTGGATCGATTTGTTAAATGATTAATTCTAAGACCAGACAAGTGCTTCGTCAAGTAAGGCGGCGTGGGCATCGATGGTGCGGCGTCCGTTGCTTTTGATATCGTCTTGTGGCATCATCTCAGCTTTCACGGTTCTGTCTGAATGGGGTATATTTGCCAATCAACATCTGCAGATGCAATCAGCGATGATCGCGATGCTCCTGCTGCATGTTAGCCTTGGGAAAAGATCTGGTTTATGGGCCACATTGTAACTACCATCATTCCCATCTTCAGCCTCGTGATTCTTGGCATAATCGCCCGATCCAGAGGATTCCTGCCCCCTGAGTTTTTAGGACCGGCCAACCGTCTAGTTTACTACCTGGCCATCCCGGCAATGATTTTCAGGGCAATTGCCAACGCCTCATTGACCCGCCAGTTCAACCCGATGGTCATCTGGCTGACCCTTATCGCCCTGGTGGTGCTGTTTTTCATCTGCTGGGCATGCAGTCGGCTTTTGCGCCTCCCCACCTCGATCCGGGGAGCCTTTATTCAGTGCTCCTTCCACGGGAATTTAGGCTATATCGGTCTGGCGGTGGCGTTTTATCACCTGGGGGCGGACGGACTGGCCCGGGCCAGCATCCTGGCCGCTTTTGTCATGATCCTCCAGAATTTCCTGGCTGTGACGGTGCTTCAATCTCATCGGCAGGGCGATGCCGAGGAGGGGCGCCTCAGTGCGGTAGCCGGCAAGATCGTGGCCAATCCGGTGATCGTTTCAGCGACTGTCGGTCTCCTGTTTTCTATCTCCGGTTTGACCATGCCGCTGGTGATCGATCGCAGTCTGCAGATCCTGAGCGGTCTGGCTCTGCCCATGGCCCTGCTAATTATCGGGGGGTCACTTTCCCTGCAATTGATGAAGTCACGGATGGCCGCCGTATTGGGAACCTGCTCGCTGAAGTTGTTGGTACTTCCGGCATTAGGGGTTGTGTTGTTTCGCGTTGCCGGACAGGATCTTGAGGATTATCTGCCGGCGGTGATCCTGCTGGCTTCGCCCACGGCGACCATTGCTTTTGTCATGGCCCGGGAGATGGGCGCGGATTCGGATTTTGCCGTGGCTGCCATCTCGGCAACGACCCTGTTCTCTGCGGTCACCTTTTCGTTCTGGTTGAGTTTAGGGTGATACGGTCACGACGCCATGCCGTCCGTCTCCGCTTTGGGCGAGTAGTGCAGGCAATCCTGTCTCGAGCTCTGGCGGACAACGAGACTGGGCGGGCGCCGGCTTTTGAAACTCATGGCCCGGCAGCCATGGGGCCGGCGGGTGTCCCAAGTGATGTAATAAAATTTACATTTTCGGCAGACGATGGGTTTGCGTGGCTTCATGGCAATGGGGTTACGTCAGCATTCACAGATTAAACGTTCAGCATTCTGGGTTCACTTCCCCTATTAGCCCAAGGGCCGGGATCATGGCAAGCGCCTTTTTCCCCGTGAACGCCTACCAGTGAAAGGATCGCTTTAAATGAAAACAATAAGTCATGCGTTGGTGACAGGTGGTGCCGGGTTCATTGGTTCTCACCTGGTTGATGAACTGGTGGCCAACGGATGCCGGGTGACGGTGCTGGATAACCTCTCCACCGGCCACCGCCACAATATCGATCATTTAGGAGATCGGATCGATTTCGTCGAGGGAGATATTCGGGACGCCGGATTGTTGAATCGGGTGATCAAGGGGTGTGAAGTGGTGTTTCACCAGGCAGCGGTGGTGTCGGTCTCACAATCCGTCCTGGATCCTTCCCATTCCTGTGAGGTCAACGACCTTGGAACGGTCCGGGTGCTGGATGCCTCCCGGCGAAACGGCGTGCGGCGGGTGGTCATGGCCAGTTCAAGTGCGGTCTACGGCGACGACCCCCGTATGCCCAAAACCGAAGACATGGCACCTAAACCCTTGAGTCCTTATGCGGTTCAAAAACTCACCGGAGAGTTTTACGCTTCGGTTTTCGGGGGGCTGTATGGGCTGGAAACAGTATGCCTGAGATATTTCAATGTGTTCGGCCCTCGACAGGATCCATCGTCTCCCTATTCCGGGGTGATCTCCATTTTCATGAACAAGGCGACTGCCGGCGACGTGCCTACCATATATGGTGACGGCGGCCAGTCCCGGGATTTTATTTACGTCAAGGATGTGGTCCGTGCCAATCTACTTGCCGCTACCCAAGCGGAGGCAGCTGGTCAGGTGTTTAATGTGGGCACCGGTGTGATTATCCGCATCATCGACCTGTGGAAATTGATTGGCGGGCTTTCCAACGTAAAGATCGATCCGGTTTTCGATCCGCCTCGAGCAGGTGATATCCGTGAGTCCGTCTCTGATATCGGTCGGATTCGACAATCACTGGGTTTCAGGCCCCAGATGGCGCTTCGCCAGGGGTTGATCGATACCCTGGCCTGGTATCGGAACCCTTCATAACAGGCGCGCCGTCGTTCGGGATTGGGTCCAATTGGATGCCATCCGTTGTAAAGCGGGCGTGATGCGTGCAGACGGGGTTCAGGATCAAGTGGCTTCGGTTTGGGCTTCCCAGAACTTTTTTACGGCCGGCCCGCGCCATTTACCTTTGCCTGACACGGTAGGGATGTCACGTTCGTCCATATGGCGGGCGATTTTCTCCCAGCTGTCGCCGTCGGCCCGCATGGCAGTGATGGTACCCAACAGTTTGGGTTTGTCATTATCGCTGATCTTCCGATTGCCTGTGCCGATGCCGGCAAACCCATCCACGATCTCACCCGGGACGATGCTGTCCCCTGCATCCCCGTTCGATTCCGGTTCTACTTCAATGGGTTCACTGACTCGGGACAGATCTTTCTCATACCCCCAATGGCGCCCCAGCATGGCTGCGATGGTTTCCAAGGCGTCGGCGATGCGGGCATCTGTTTTTTTCCTGTCCGCCATGGCATCGGCAATGCGTTTCTGGTGGTCTGTCAGCGCATCCAGACTGTTCTTGACCAGGGCAAAATTCTCACTGGTCACTTTTGCATAGTAATCCGGTTTGCGTCGCTCGTTTCCCGCACGTCGCTGAGGGCCCTTGTAGTCGGTGTAATCTCGCCTTCCCCGGTCATGCTGCTTCAGTTTTCCACTTCTCAGATTGTGCAAAAAATCATCCATGGGATCTCCTTTGTTATGCTGTAAGGTATAAACCAGCCCTTTAATAATTAGTCAACGATGTTTTAACTGAACGGTAAAGTCAGGATCTAACCTGCATTTGGATATCATCTTGAATATAGATCGGAACAGCCCTTCGATCTTTTACCGAAAAGGGGTCACACCAAGCCTTAGCAATTCAAGACAGTATATGGAAAAAACGGTGAAGTAAAGATCGGGAGCCTTTCTAACCAGAACTATCGGCCGGGCCGGTGAGTGACTTTAGCATGATTCTGAAATTTCCGATGCCTGCCGTTGGTGTGGCGTTGCGGCCTTAACTATCATCTGAACGTGGGTCGGGCAAAACGGAAAGAACCGGGTGCCGTGGGGCAGCAGCGATTCCAGGCAGGCGTTATGATCGCCGTCAGTTGGCCAGTTGGTGGGTGGTCGACCGCGTCTTTGTATGTAGCGCGTCAGGGGTGAACGAAAGGGATGCAAAATAATCTCCCAAACGCTCTCCCCTGCGGATCAACTCGACCGTGCCGTCCAATTTGAGCAGCAGTTCTTTGGGACGGAGTTGTCCATTATAGTTGAAACCCATGGCGTGGCCGTGGGCCCCGGTGTCGTGAATCACCACAGCGTCGCCTTCAGCGATGGGGGGAAGGGGCCGCTGGATGGCGAACTTGTCATTATTTTCGCACAGGGACCCCACCACATCGACGACCTGCGTCGCATCCACGGCCTTGCCGGGTACGGTGATGTGGTGGTAAGCATTGTACATACCCGGACGCATGAGGGCTGACATGCAGGCGTCCAGCCCCACGTAGGTGCGGTAGATTTCCTTGCGGTTGATAGCCGTGGCTACAAGGGCCCCATGCGGGCCAGTCATGAAGCGGCCACTTTCCATGTAAAGCTTGGGCATGTAGCCGTTTCGCCGGGAAAAGGCGCTGAACGTGGCGGTGATGGCCCGGGCCATGGCCTCCAGATCCAGCGGGATGTCGGCGGGCCGGTAGGGGATTCCCAGGCCGCCGCCAATGTTGATGAACTCGAACCGAATGTCCAGCGCTGTGCTGATTCGGTCCACCTGTTCCAGCAGCATGGCGGCCGTCTGTACCATGTAGGTGTGATCCCGCTCGTTCGATGCCAGCATGGTATGCAACCCGAATCGCTTGACTCCACGGTCCCGGGCGGTTCGGTAAGCCTCGATCAGCCGTTCGTGGCTCACACCGTATTTGGCTTCCACCGGGGTGCCGATGATGGCATTTCCCGATCGCCGTTCACCGGGGTTGTAGCGGAAGCAGATCAGGTCGGGGATGGCCGGGAGCTTATCGACCAGCGAGATATCATCCAGGTTAACGATGCTGCCCCCGTCGGCCATGGCCATGGCAAACTCCTGGCGGGTCGTGTTGTTGGAGGTGAACATCAGCGCTTCGCCGCTGCCGCCTACCCGGCGGCTTAATACCAGTTCGGCCACCGAACTGCAGTCGAAGCCGAAGCCCATGTCGGCCATGATGGCAAGTATGGCGGGATTGGGCAGGGCCTTCACCGCATAGTATTCCCTGAAGCCGGGAGTACCGCAAAAACATCGCTTAAGCCGGTATCCGGTTTCGCGGATACCGGCCTCATCGTAGATGTGAAACGGTGTGCCAAAGTGAGCAACGATCTCTTCCAACAGGGGGTAAAGCCGATTCTCAAATGCGATGGACATGGGCATGAGACGGTTCCTTAGGATTCCAAGGCCTGACGGATACGGGTCATGGCCAGGTTTACATTTTCATGGCTGTTGAATGCACTGATTCGTATGTAACCTTCACCGCAGGTGCCGAAACCGGCACCCGGTGTGCATACTACCCCGGCTTTTTCCAGCAGCATCTCGAAAAATGCCCAGGAATCTTTTCCTGTCGCCACCCAGATGTACGGCGAATTCTCGCCGCCGATACATGAATAGCCTAACGCTTGCATCTCTTTGCGAATCAGGTGGGCATTGGCCATGTAGTCGTCGATGAGTTCGGCTATCTGGCGCTTGCCGGCATCGCTGTAAACCGCTTCTGCGGCTCGCTGAACCGGGTATGAAACCCCGTTGAATTTGGTGCTGTGGCGTCGACTCCACAGGCTGTGGACCGAATGGGCCTCGCCGGTTGCCGAGAAGGCCATCAAGGTTTTTGGGACCACTGTATAAGCGCATCGGGTGCCGGTGAAACCGGCCGTCTTTGAAAAGCTTCTGAATTCGATGGCCACCTGCCGGGCCCCCTCGATCTCGTAAATGGAGTGGGGCAGGGCGTCGTCCCGGATAAAGGCTTCGTATGCGGCATCGTAGAGGATGAGGGCCTGATTGGCCCCGGCATAGTCAACCCAGGCTTTGAGTTGATCGGCGGTGATGGTGGCGCCAGTGGGGTTGTTGGGAAAGCACAGATAAATCAGGTCCACCGGCTCGGTGGGTAGGCCGGGAATGAAACCGTTTTCCGCGTGGCTGTCCAGATAGACGATACCGTCATAGCGCCCGTTGCGATATTGCCCCGTGCGACCGGCCATGACATTGGTGTCCAGGTAGACGGGGTAGACCGGGTCGGGGATGGCGATTCGGGTGCCGGCGTCAAAAATTTCCTGAATATTGCCGGTGTCGCATTTGGCACCGTCGCTGACGAAGATCTCCTCGGCACGGATATCTGCCCCACGGGCTCTAAAATCGTTTTCGGCGATGGCTTCCCTCAGGAAATCATAACCCTGTTCCGGGCCGTATCCGCGGAAGCTGCCGTCGGCTGCCATTTCATCAACGGCCTTGTGAAAAGCGGAAATGCAGGCCTCGGGCAGCGCGCGGGTCACGTCGCCGATGCCCAGTCGGATCACGGCCGGGTCGGCCTGACGCTGCTGGTGGGTGGCTACCCGCTTGGCGATATTGGAAAACAGATAGGACGCCTTCAGTTTCAGGTAATTGTCATTGATGCGAATCATAAAAAACCTCGTTTGCGTGATGCGAGATGGGTCGACGGATCACCTTATCAGATCCTGATCGTCGATTGGGATCCTGGCCGTCTCTTTGAATGTGTTCATGACAATGGTGGTGCTGGTGGAGACGACCCCCTTCAGCGGCGCAATCCGCTTTCTAACCAGGTGCCCCAGCGCCCTGGTATCGTTTTCACGCACTTTGAGCAGATAACTGTCCCGGCCGGCCACGTAATGGATTTCCTGTACCTGCGCAATGGCTGCCAGGGTTTCCACCAGACCGTGCTCCTCTTCCTTGCCGCTGGTGCGGACATTGATAAAGGCCACCTGGCTTTTCCCGAAGCGTTCGGGGTTGAGTCGGACTTCATAGCCATCGATCAGGCCCCTTTTCTCCAGTTTGCGGATACGCTCCAGGACCGCCGAGGGCGCCATGCCCACCTGGCGGGCGACCTCCACGTTAGGAATACGCGCTTTTTTCTGCAGAATCTTCAGAATTTTTAGACTAATGTCGTCAATCATTCTTTAAATTTCCTTATAGAAAGCAAAAATATTCTTTAAATAAGACTATGTCAAGAATAAAATTCTCTAAGAAGCTTATCGATAGTAATTTGAGCAATCTGGGTGGTCGGAGAAAAAAGATTGAAGTCTTGATTCTTATTCTCTATTCATGAATCCAGATTCAACACCGGCTCTTTGAACGAATCTCTGGCCGGGGAAAATTCCCATTCCATGCGAGCCGCAGGAGTTTGTGATGCTGAAATTCTTCATTATCGGCCTGGGGGGGGGCGTCGGCGCTGTCCAAAACTGAATCCTTTCCGGTCGGAACCATGACGGTCAATGTCACCGGTTGCCTGCTGATCGGTATCGGCGGTGGTCTCATGGAGAACCGTCAGCTTTTTTCTCCGGAGTGGCGGGCGTTTCTTTTTGCGGGCATCCTTGGAGGTTTCACCACCTTTTCCACATTTGGCCTGGAAACCTTCAACCTGGCCAAAGAGGGACAATGGCTGGCCTCCCTGGGAAATGTCGGAATCAGCCTGATATTAGGATTGGCGGCGGTTTTGGCCGGCCACATGCTATCCCGACTGCTTTGACCGATGATGCAGGAAAGGTCGGACGACTTCAGATCCTTTGTTGACAAGGGTTCGCAGTATAAATGGTTACGGCTTCACCCTTTCCGCCTTGGCTCTGAAGCCCTCCGGCCTTTCCAGGATTACCTACAAAACCACCAGGATGATGCGACCGGCGGTTTTTAACGGCAAAACAGTTTTACAAGTTAGGGGGAGGGGATGAGCGTATTCAAGGAAGCAGGGCAATTGCTGCGTATATTCATTGGGGAAGCAAACAAGCATAAGCGGATACCCCTTTACGAATGGATCGTTCAGCAGGCCCGGTCTCAAGGTATGGCCGGAGCCACGGTGCTGCGGGGGATCCAGGGGTTTGGCGCAAATAGCCTGATTCATACCACCAAGATCTTGCGGCTTTCCGAAGACCTGCCCGTGGTGGTGGAGATCATTGACACCAAGGAAAAGATCGAATCCTTTCTTCAGACCATCGATCACGCCATTACCGAAGGCATCGTCACGGTGGAAAAAGCCCAGGTGCGCATGTACCGGGCCGGAGGGAAAAAAGACGGCTGATGGTCGGAATTAATGAGATGCGTCATTGTCCACTTCATGATCGTTCATGGAACGGTCGATCAGCATCACACGCCTCATGCGAAACACAAACCCGATGACCATCACGATACTGATCAGAATGATCAGGCTGGCGGCAAAAAACGTCATAATGAAGGAAAACGGGTCTCCGAGCCTGTAGGATGCCGCCAGCAGGGAAATTCCGAAAAAGACAAAAAAACAGGCGATGCCTGTGAGCATTAATTGTCCGAGCCACCACCAGCGGCCATGCTGCCGGACGATATAACCGCTTTCCGCCTGTCGGCCGGTGTCCTCGGACATGGGATCAAAACCTCAGGGACAGGCACGTCAGGCCGCCGTCCATTTTTCTGAATTCGCTGACGTCCAGTTCGATGATCGATTTACCCAGGCCCTGGAGCTTTTGCCGCGTGTCGGGAAACCCGGCGGGCATGATCAGGCGGCCATTGACCAGCAGGGTGTTCCCTGCATATTCTTCCTGCGGCAACATCACGATTCGATGGAATCCGGCCAGGGCTGGATGATCGGCAAAGTTTCGGGTGAGCAACAGCGTGTCATCGCTTATCTCATTGACACTGGATTTGAAATGCAAGCCGGCGGCAACGGGTACCGGCGTCCAGGTGAAGCCAAATTCGGTCACGGCTTCACCCAGTTGACGGGCACCTTGTTGGTTGGTCCTGTCGGAAAGCCCGATAAAAAAATGGCGTCCGACCATCAGCACATCACCGCCGTCAATGGTTCCGGGTGGCTGGACCCAGACGGTTTTGCGAAAATGCTGCAGGGCAGCAGCGATTGATGGCACTTCCCCCTTGCGCGAAGCGGCGCCCGGATTGGTGATCATCGCTACATCCGGGGTCACCACGGCCGCATCTTCCACAAAATGAGCATCGGGATATCCTTCCAGCGGATCGAGTACGGTTACCGACAGCCCGCAATTGTTCAAGGCATCGACATAGGCATCAAACTGGTCCAGGGCTTTTGCGTAGTCCGGTGGACCCAGCGTCGATGTGGTGATGCCAGAGGCCATATCTTTGCCCGGTCGCCTGGTAATGGCATGCGTAAATGTCATGATTGTTCCGCTCCTAGTGATTTTAACATTGAGATAGGCCAGTTGCCCGTCAATTTGCCCATCATGGTCGCGTCAGGACACCCATAGCAGTGTTGTTTATTAAAATAAACAGCTTTCCAATTGCATCCTTCCCGTGGCTCACCGCCGGGAGGATCGGACGAAAAGGATAAAAACCGAATTCCATTCCAATCATCAATAAGCATTTAAAAGGTCGTGCCGACCCTAAAGTTTATTGAAAATCAGTCGATGTGCTAATTGACGATTAAAATCGAAGGGGCCACACATTTTACCATCCGTAAATAACGAACCGCGCCGCTGAAGGCGTCATTTATTTGTTAATCCAGTGAGGAGGCAGATTCCATGTTTCAAAAATTCAGAAATCTTAAACTCAGAACAAAAATGGCGATTTCCATTTGTTCGGCGGCCTGGCTCGCCTTTGCGGTGGCCATCACTTACATCGGCTACAATGCCAGAAACATGGCTGAAGCCGAAGCCCTGGACAAGGCCCGCGAGTCCGCTTACCGCTATGCCAACGTGGTTAAGGCGCAACTGGGGCAGTCGATGGACGTCGCCCGAACGGTGGCCTATTCCTTTCAGGGTATGAAACAGCAGGGCGTTCCGCCCCGCGATATGATGGACGGTATTTTAAAGCAGGTTCTGGAAGATAATCCAAGCTTTCTCGCCGTCTGGACCTGCTGGGAACCCAACGCCCTGGACGGAAAAGATTCCGACTTCGCCGATGCCTTCGGCCACGATGAAACAGGCCGTTTTCTGCCATACTGGAACCGCCTAACCGGGGACATCGATGTAGAACCGCTGGCAGATTACACCGATCCTGAAAAAGGAGCCTATTATCTGAAAACCTTGACCTCCGGAGAGGAGATGATTTCCGATCCGGTTCCGTTTAGCGTTGGCGAAAAAACCCAGCTGAAAACCGTGCTCACGGTTCCGGTCCGGTTTGATGGAAAAACCGTTGCCGTGGTGGGTATCGACATCCCGGTAACCGCCTTTACGCCATTGGTGCAGCAGATCAAGCTATTTAATACCGGCTATGGATTCCTCATCGCCAATGACGGTGTTTTTGTGGCCCACCCGACCAAGCAGGCCAATGTGGGCAAGCACATGGATTTTTTCGCGTTCGATAAAAAGGTTATCCAAGACGTGACGGCTGGTCGCGAAACCAGCCAGTACAAGGTTTCCAAGACCACCGGCAATAAGACTTACTATATCTTGGCTCCCATTGCCATCGGGTCGGCCAAAAAGAAATGGAGCCTTGCCGTCAACCTTCCCATCGATGAGGTGCTCAAGCAGCCGCGCAAGCTCTTCTATACCACCCTGATCCTGGGAAACGCGGCCGTGCTCATCCTACTGGGCGTCGTCTACCTGATTTCCGGCGGAATTTCGCAGCCGGTCGTCGAGATTGCAAACGTGGTCAACAAGGTGGCCACCGATCGAGACCTGACGCTTCAAGCACCGGTCAAGACCGGTGACGAAGTCGGGTTGATGGCCAAGGCGTTCAACAATATGACCGGTGCGCTTAGAGAGTCACTTAAGGTCGCCGATGTCGCGGCTACGGAGGTGGACGCATTCTCCGGCGAGGTGTCCAAACGGGCAACGGCGAACAAGGAGCGTGCCAGTGAAGAAGAGCGCCAGATGGGCGTTATCCAGGAGACGGTAAATCAGATGGGTGCCACCGCCGGCGAAGTGGCTCAGTTTTCCCACTCTCAGCGTGAAGCAGCCAACCTGTCCTACCGGCGGGTGGAAGCCCTCATCGAGAACATGCGCCAGATGGGGCAGGCTTCCATTGAGCAGATCCAGGAGGCCAATATCACCAGTGAACGTGTGACGGTGATGGGTGAAACCGGTGCCATGGTTGTGGCCACCGCCGGCAAGCAGGGCGAGCAGGTGAGCAAGGTCACAGATGCCGTTAAGCAGATTGATAACATTGTGACGGAGATGACGCGTGCCTCCGACCGGGCAACCGAACACGGGCAGGAGGTGTTGACCGCGGCCCAGGAAGGTGCGCGATCGGTTAAGGAAACCGTTTTGGGTATGCAGGCCATTGCCGAGTCTTCCGAGAAAATATCCGATATCATCTCAGTGATCACAGATATCGCCGAACAGACCAATCTGTTGGCGCTCAACGCTGCAATCGAGGCAGCCCGTGCCGGTGTTCATGGAAAGGGATTTGCCGTGGTTGCCGATGAAGTGGGTAAACTGGCCCAACGATCATCGGAAGCAGCCAAAGAGATCGG
>JAQYWF010000443.1 GCA_030145105.1 Desulfosarcina sp. | reverse complement strand
TCAAACACCATCCCATGGATCGCGGCCGGCCCCTGTTCTACAGATATATCCGTGAACAGGCTGAACGGCTGGGCGTATCTGACCGTGTGTATACCGTGCATGACGTCCATCTGCCCACCTGTTTGAAAAATGCCATCGGTACGATTACGATTAACAGCACGGTAGGTATTGCGTCACTTTTTCATGGCACCCCCACCATCGTGCTGGGCGAAGCCTTGTATGATATCGAAGGCCTCACCTGCAAAGGCATGCCCTTGGACCATTTCTGGTCGAAGCATAAAGCGCCCAACCGAAGGCTTTTTCAAAAATTCCGCAACTACCTTATCCAAGAAACACAGCTGTATGGTTCCTTTTATGGTGGGTTCCCGAAGCAATTGAATTAGGCAACGGGAAATGATTGCCGCCTGAAAGGTTAAACCGGTCGATTTTAAAACTGAAACGGGGGTATACACCTTTCGGGGGGAGCCCGTCAATCGGCCCCCCGTTCGGCGATAGCAGCCGAAGCCAGCACCCGGTTGCCGGGTGGATCCTCCACGGCGATCCGTACCATGGCTGCAGCCACCGTGCAGGCATGGATGGGCTGATACTGCCTGGGAATGGCGAAGCGGAACCACCGGCCCAGCACCTGACCGACCGCCTCACCCGGACGAAACTCCCGGCGGTCCCCCAGTAGCAGGGATGGCCTGAAAATACTGACACGGGGAAATCCCAGCCTAAAGATCGCCGCTTCCAATTCGCCTTTGACCCGGTTGTAAAATACAGACGAATTCGCATCCGCGCCCATGGCCGAAACCAGCAGGAAGTGCCTGCTGCCGGCGTTTAGAGCAGCCCGGGCGACCATCAGGGGATACTCGTAGTCCACCTGTCGGAACGCCTCCCGGCTGCCGGCCTTTTTGATGGTGGTGCCCAGCGCACAGATGGTCTGGTCGGCAGCCACCTGATCCCGCCACTCATCCGGACGCCCGAAATCGACAATCCGGTTGTCGAGCGTGGAAAAGGCCTCGGCACCTGGGAGTGCTGAACGGGTCAACGCAATGACACGCTCGTAGGTTTCATTCTCCAGTAGATGATTGAGAATATGACCACCGACCAGCCCGGTGGCGCCCACCAGCAAAACGGTTTTCTTTTCCATAGCAGGGTGCTTCATTCTGTGTTCTACTCATTGGCGACGATCGGGCGACAGGTATGCGTTGACCGCATCCCAATACACCGGCGATGTTTCTACAGAGTTGTGGTCGGTCCCCTCAACGGTGACGGCGGTTAGCGGCCCGCCCCAAACCGACGCCAATTTTTTGGCAAACCGCACCGGCACCACCTGATCGTTGGATGCGGTGAGAAAAAGAGCCGACGTGGTGATGCCCGGTGCCAGGGCCGCGGAATCGAAGCGGTGTTTGAGCATCAACCCCACCGGAAAGATCGGATAGTGGGACCTTGCCACATTGACCAGGGAGTCGAACGGGGTGACCAGGATAACACCGCCCACCCTACGTTTAGCCGCCACGTGCACAGCGACCCCTGATCCCAGGCTGCGTCCCATGACCACTATATGGGCCGGATCGACGCCTTCGGTCGCCACCATGTGATCGATCACAAACAGGGCATCGGACAGCAACGCCGTTTCAGACGGTTTGCCGTCGCTGCCGCCGTAGCCGCGGTAATTCATGAAAAGAAACGACCGGGCGCTGAAGCGTCCGAGATCCGCAAAGTTGAGACTCACATCCTCGGCGTTTCCCCCGTAATAGACCACCAGCGGATGGCCGGGACCGATCTCATTTTTGAAAAACCAGCCGGTAAGGGTGACGCCACCGTGGTCCAGACGAATTTCACTGTCGGCATAGCGGGACTGGTGTTGCGGGGCGGTCGGCTGGGGAAAAAAGATCATTCTGCCTTGAAACAGGTAGAGCAGCAGGGTTGCCCCAACGAAAAAAACAATTATAAATTTAATGGCTTCCAGGATCATTTTAGTCATTTAAAACAAATATTTGATCAGTATAAAGCTACCCACCAGCAATACCGTGAAGGTAACTGCCAGCAGATTGAAATAGCGGTCGATAAAGCGCTGGATGCGCGGACCGAACAGATAGATCAAGCCGCCCACAAGGAAAAACCGGGCTGATCGGGATACCATGGATGCCAGGACGAACACCGTGAAGTTGATTTTGAACATGCCGGCGGCAATGGTGAAAACCTTATAGGGGATAGGGGTGAACCCGGCAATGCCCACTGCCCAGGCGTCGTATGTGTTGTAGAGGGTTTCGATATAGGCCACTTTGTCCGTAAGGCCGTAAAAGTCCACGATGCGAATGCCCACCGAAGCCATGAAATGCCAGCCGATCAGGTATCCCAGGCACCCCCCGAAAATGGATCCGATGGAGCAGACAAGGGCGTATTTGAGTGACTTGTCCGGTCGGGCCACACACATGGCGATGAGCAGGACGTCCGGCGGAATGGGAAAAAAAGAGGATTCGGCGAAAGCCAGCAGAAACAGTACCCAAACGCCGTATGGGGTGGCGGCCCAGTGAAGTACCCAGTCGTAAAGACGCCTGAGCATTTACTGCTCTCTCCAGCCGTGCTCGCCGACCAGCTTGACAAAACGGCACCCACCCAGATTGGACTGGTGGATGCCCTGTTCGTCACGATCCAGTTTGATAAGATCCTGGGTGTGTCGATCCCCCACCGGAATAACCATCCGGCCGCCCACGGCCAGCTGATTGACCAGCACCATGGGGATCTCCGGCGCACCGGCGGTGACAATAATGGCATCAAAAGGGCTGTGCTCCTTCCAACCGGTGGTACCGTCGGAATACCGGGTGACAATGTTGTGGTAGCGCAACTGGTCAAACAGCTTTCGGGTTCGGGTATATAGCGAGTAAATGCGCTCTACCGTGTAGACCCGAAAGGCGATCTGGGCCAATATGGCCGCCTGGTAGCCGGAACCGGTGCCTATCTCCAACACCCGGTCCTCCGGGGTCACTTGGAGCGACTGGGTCATTTCCGCGACGATGTAAGGTTGCGAAATGGTCTGCTGTTCACCGATGGGCAGCGGAAAGTCGCCGTAGGCCTGATCCATCATGGCTTCGCTGACAAACAGATGGCGGGGGACGGTCCGCATGGCCGACAGCACACGGGGATCGCTGACCCCACGGGCGATGATCTGTTTGGTGACCATTTCATTTCTCAGGCGCTGGTATTTCATTGGCACGTTTCTCCCAGCACGTGTTTATCAATGAAGGCGAATCAGGTCAAGAAGTTAGACGGTGCCCATTCAAAAATGGCATCTTCCGGCCCAGCTCTGCGTTCTCCCGTTTTGGAATTCCTCGACGTAGCGCTGCTACGCCTCC
>JAQYWF010000216.1 GCA_030145105.1 Desulfosarcina sp. | reverse complement strand
TTCTGCATGCCAAAAAAGATGAAGAGGGTGTCATGGTCGCCTTGTTGAACGGAATCCGCAGGTTCAAGGTGTCCACGTGGCAAACCGGTGGCCCGCACCTCAAGGCGAGTGTACTTCACGCCCCGGAGATCGTGGAAACGGGTATCGAGTTAGAGGCGCTGCAACGCCAATTGCGTGACACGGTATTTGAAGTGCTGTCAATGACACCCAATTCTTCCAAAGAAGCCGCCGAGACGATTTCGCGCATCAATGATCCGCTTCAACTGACATACGTTACGACATTCAACATGAACCTGACCACAGAAGTGCGTCAAGAGCTGCTCGAGATCGACAGTGTGTCCCAGAAAATTCGTGTGCTTCTTTCGCATTTGTCGCGTGAAAAAGAGATGCTCAGCATCGGGAAAAAAATAAAATCCGAAGTCCAAGAAAAAATGAGCAAAACGCAACGAAATTATTTTTTGAGGCAACAGCTTGAGGCCATCAAAAAGGAGCTGGGCGAAACCGACGACCCCGCATCGGTGCCTGATGATTACGCCGAGCGCATCGAGGATTCTGACATGCCCGATGAAGCACGCAAAGAAGCGGTCCGTGAACTGGAACGCATGCAGCAAATGTCTCCTCAATCCGCCGAGTATCCGATCATCAAGACTTACCTTGACTGGCTGATCGATCTGCCTTGGAGCAAACTGAGCGACGACAGCGGTGACATTGCCGACGCACGGCGCATTCTGGACGAGGACCACTATGGATTGGAAGAGATCAAAGCGCGCCTGATCGAATATATCGCCGTGAGGCGTCTCGTAAAGGATCGGGAAGGGGCGCAAAACGAGGCGGAAGACAACACCGCCCTGGGCGTCATTTTGTGTCTGGCTGGTCCTCCGGGCGTTGGCAAGACCAGTTTGGGACGCAGCGTGGCACGTGCCCTGGGTCGCAAATTCACCCGCATGAGTCTGGGAGGCGTCAGGGATGAGGCCGAGATACGCGGCCATCGTCGCACCTACATCGGAGCGATGCCCGGACGAATTATCCAGTCAATCAAGCGGGCGGGCACCCGCAACCCGGTTTTTATGCTCGACGAAATCGACAAGATCGGTCAGGATTGGCGCGGCGACCCCAGCAGCGCCCTGCTTGAGGTCCTGGACCCGGCGCAAAACAGCACCTTTCGTGATCATTACCTGGATGTGGACTTCGATCTCAGCGAGGTCATCTTCATTGCCACGGCGAATCAACTGGATACCATACCGGGCCCGCTGAGAGACCGCATGGAAATCATCCAGATCGATGGGTATACGGCGCTCGAGAAGCTGCAAATCTCCCGACGGCACCTGATCCCCCGTCAGCTCAAGTCTCATCGTCTCAAGGATGACGAGGTTACCTTCATGGAAGATGCTGTTGTCAAAATTATACACGACTATACCCGCGAGGCTGGCGTGCGCAATCTTGAGAGGCATATCGCCGCCATCTGCCGCAAAGGTATCGTGGCGCTGAACGAAAAGGGGTGGTCGCATGTGGTCGTGACCGAAACCATGGTTCGTGATTTTCTGAAAAAAGAGCGTTTCGACGCCGAGCGGTCGGAAACCTTTAACGTGCCGGGTATCGCTACCGGGTTGGCGGTGACTTCGGTCGGGGGCGATATTCTTTACATCGAGGCGTCCCGCATGCCGGGCAAAGGACGACTGTCCCTGACTGGCCAGTTGGGCAGTGTGATGAAAGAGAGCGCTGAAATTGCGCTCAGCTATGTTCGCACCAAAGCCGAATTGTTGGGCATAGATCCGGCTGCCTTCCAAGAATCGGATGTGCACGTACATGTTCCAGCCGGTGCGCTGCCCAAGGATGGTCCGTCGGCAGGCGTTGCCATGGTCATGACCCTGGCCAGTCTTTTCAGCGGCAAACCGGTTCGCAGTGATGTTGGCATAACCGGTGAAATCACACTCCGTGGCCGGGTGCTCCCGGTTGGGGGCATCAAGATGAAAGCATTGGCCGCTCATCGTGCCGGCCTGAAGACGGTGATTCTGCCGCAGCGGAATAACGCCGACGTTGAGGAGTTGCCTGAAGAGGTCCGCAGCGAGATGACCTTTGTGACTGTGGACCGCATTGACGAAGCCATCGCCGAGGCGTTCGCTGATCAGCCTGACGCTAAAATGCCGGATGACGGTGGTTCCCCGTCGGACATCGGTGGCGGCGATGAATGTGATACAGATCTGATGCCGCTGGCCTGTTGAGCGATTGACGGGCCCAACCATTTGAGGGGGTAGATATGAAAAAACAACATCTATTTTCTATTTGGTACGCGATTATCGGCATGTGGGCGGTTCTGTTTCTGCACAATATGATTGCGGGATCCCTGGCCGTGAAAAACATCCCCTACAGCGAGTTCGTCAAAGCGGTCAAGGAGGGCAAGGTATCTGAAATTGCCATTTCCGAAAATGAAATACAAGGTCGAATGCTCGGCTCGGAAGACGGCGCAGCGTCGAACGCACGTTTCAGAACAGTCAGGGTAGACCCGGAGATTTCACAACTGATGGATGAGAACAATGTGAAGTACTCAGGACGAATCGAGAGCAATTTTTTGGGAACCCTCTTGCCCTGGCTGGTTCCGATTGCGATCTTCTTCGGGTTTTGGATCTTCATGATGCGTCGTTTCCAGCAGCAGTCCGGGTTTATGACCATCGGAAAAAACAAAGCCAAAATATACGTTGATGATGAAGTGTCGGTTCGTTTCGATGATGCTGCAGGCGTAGACGAAGCCAAGCAGGAACTAGAAGAGGTTATCAACTTCCTCAAAGAGCCTCAGCGCTACACGCGTTTGGGCGGACAGATCCCGCGCGGCACACTGCTGGTCGGTCCGCCGGGCACCGGGAAAACGCTGCTGGCAAAAGCGGTGGCCGGAGAAAGCGGGGTTCCGTTCTTCAGCCTTAGCGGCTCCGAGTTTGTCGAAATGTTTGTGGGACTGGGTGCCGCCAGGGTCCGCGACCTCTTCAAGCAGGCCAAAGAGAAGGCGCCCTGCATTATCTTCATCGACGAGTTGGATGCCTTGGGGAAAGCCCGCGGCGTCGGTATGGCCGGGGGTCACGATGAGCGGGAGCAGACCTTGAACCAGCTGCTCGTGGAATTGGACGGTTTCGATGCCAACGTGGGCGTCATTTTGATGGCGGCAACCAATCGCCCTGAGATATTGGATCCGGCGCTGATGAGACCCGGTCGATTCGATCGCCAGGTGCTCGTCGATCGTCCAGACAAAACCGGACGGGTGGACATCCTCAAGATCTATCTGGATAAAGTCGAAGCCGGGACGGATATCGATCCTGAAAAGATCGCGGCAATGACCGTGGGTATGGTCGGCGCAGATCTGGCAAACCTGGTCAATGAAGCCGCGCTGTTGGCGGTCAGACGCGACAAATCGAGTATCGGTATGGCCGACGTGGAAGAGGCGGTTGAGCGCGTATTGGCCGGGTTGGAAAAGAAAAACCGGCTGATCAATTCGGAGGAGAAAGAGATCGTCGCTTACCACGAATTGGGGCATGCGCTGGTGGCCATGGCATTGCCCGGAACCGATCCGGTTCAAAAAATATCGATTATCCCCCGCGGCATTGCCGCGCTGGGTTACACCATGCAGGTGCCGACTGAAGACCGCTTTCTGATGCGCAAAACCGAACTTGACAATCGCATTGCCACGCTATTGGGCGGTAGGGCGGCCGAGGCGCTGATCTTTAATGATATCTCCACCGGTGCCCAAAACGATCTTTCCCGCGCCACCGATATTGCACGCAGCATGGTTAAGGAGTATGGCATGAGCAAGCGAATGGGACAGGTTTACTTTGCCAACAAGCAGCCGCAGACCCTTTTGGGTATGGTGGGTGAAGCCGGCGGTCAATACAGTGATGAAACCGCAAAAACCATTGATGAGGAGGTCAGACGCATCATCGATGAACAATACAATGTGGCCTTGCAGATTCTGGCAGCCAACCGGGAGCTGCTAGCTGAAACGGTCGGCCAGCTGCTAAAAGACGAAGTCATCGAAGGAGATGCGCTGATCGACTTGGCCGATTCAGTGACCCAGGCAGAAATCACAGAAGATACCCCCGCGCCTGTGCCGATGGGACAGGATATGGCAGCATGACATTGACAGGAAACGCATGATGTCGATATCAACATTTCAGGTTTATGGTGAGTGCGCCGTTTGTTGTCTTTAAACGACTCGGGAAATAGGGGCCACCAACCATGCAACGAATCAACCGCGCCACCTTCTTCATCATCATTGCTTTGACCGTTGTTACGGGTTTTTTCTTCTGGAATCGCCTCGCCGATGAAAAACGTCGGATCGACAGCCATACCCGAGAAATAACGCCGCGGGGGAGCCTGGCGGACATTGAAAAAACGACCATCTCTATTTTCAACGCGGCTGCACCGTCCGTGGTGTACATCTTCACCGAAAATGCGGTGGCCGGATTCTTCGGGACGCGCGAGGTCCGCCAGGGGGCTGGCTCCGGCTTCCTCTGGGACAACAATGGACATGTGGTGACCAATTTCCATGTCATTGAGGGCGCCCGACGCGTCCAGGTCCGCCTCGATAGCGGTGAAGCCATCGACGCCACCTACGTCGGTGGCGCTCCCGATTACGATCTAGCGGTCATCCGACTGCGACGGCCCCTGCCCACCATTCAGCCGATTCCCGTGGGGAGGTCCGACAATCTGCAAGTGGGGCAAAGCGTGCTGGCTATCGGCAATCCTTTCGGCCTCTCGCGCACGCTGACCACCGGCGTGATCAGCGCCCTCGATCGGCGACTGCCCACCGCCACCGGACGTGATGTGGTCGGCGTGATTCAAACCGACGCGGCGATCAACCCGGGCAACTCCGGGGGACCGCTGATTGATTCGAGTGGTCGGTTGATTGGCGTCAACACCGCAATCATATCCGGCTCAGGCAGTTCGGCCGGCATCGGGTTCGCCGTTCCAGTAGACGTGGTCAACAAGGTAGTCCCGCAATTAATTGCCAGGGGAAAGTTCCCCCGTCCGGGAATTGGAATCGTTGTTCTGGATGAAGAAACCACCGCCAGTCTCGGCGTGATCGGCGTAGTGATCGACCGCGTGATGCCCGATTCTGAAGCCCAACGCGCCGGGTTGGAGGGAATCGATTACCGGAGGCATCTCTTGGGCGATGTCATCGTCGCCGTGGAGGGAAAACCGGTCGCAAACATGGCCGATTTCGTTGAAATGATGCAGGCCTTCGAGATTGCCAAGCCCATCACCCTCCAGGTAAGGCGGGGAGATAAGGTGAGGGATGTGGCGGTTACGATCATGGACATATCTTAGATCCAATGCGGGCGATGGTAAGGTTCCAGGCATGGTACCATCCAATTGCCGCAACACGATCTTACCTTGATCACTTGACCGCATGCCCCCAATTGAGTTTTACTAATAATGGTCCAACTGCCGTTTAGCTGTTCAATCAACCTGATGGTAGAAAAGTAACCCGTCCTATGAGAGAAATTGATGGTCGATGGTTGTATTACATGTTCCTGGCCGGCACCCGGAAGGTCGTTGCCAACCAGGAGCGGCTGAACCGGATCAATGTCTTTCCCGTCAAGGATGGTGACACCGGTGCCAACATGGCCTTTACCCTCAGCGCGGTCGTCGAATCGATACGACCGGAGCGGCCATACAAGCGGATGCTCGATCAGATTGCCGAGACGGCTATGCTCAACGCACGCGGCAATTCAGGCATCATCTTCTCACAGTTCCTCTTCGGCATCAGCAGTGAAACCGCCGAGCGGTCAAGTGTGTCGGTCGGACCGTTTTCTGCAAGTGTAAAAAATGCGGTTCGTTACATCTACAGGGCAGTGGCAGACCCGGTGGAAGGGACCCTGCTGACCATCGTCAGGACCTGGGCAGATTTCATCGACGCGAAGCGGCACCAAGTCGACGATTTTGGCCAGTTGTTTATTGACTCCGAGGCAATCCTCGAAAAAACGTTGGCTGAGACCCCACTTCAGCTGGACGCCTTGGCCAAGGCCAATGTGGTCGATGCCGGCGCCAATGCATTCGTCTACTTTATTGACGGAATAATTGAATGTATCCGTAAAAAAAGTATCCGCCATCTCGTCAAATCGACCACCGACACCCCCGCATATGAGAATTTAGAAGATGGAATGCCCACGGAAAGCCATGTTCCGCAGGAGGTGGCGTTTCGCTATTGTACGGAGGCAATGATGCGCGATGTGTCGCTGGATCACAGCCGCCTGTCCGACATCCTATCGGCGCACGGCGATTCAGTGGTGGTTGCCGGTGCAGCCAAAGCAAGCCGTCTGCATGTGCACACCAGCCATCCGGACCGACTGTTTGACACGCTACAGGATTGCGGGACCATCACCTTTCAAAAAGCCGACGACATGCTCAGGCAAAGCCAGGTCATCCACGACCGCAAATGGAAGATTGCCCTGGTCACCGATTCGGCGTGCGACCTCTCACCGGCTTTGATCGACGACTATCAGATCCATATGCTGCCCATCAACATCTACTTCGGTGACAATCACTATCTGGACAAGATAACCATGCGGCCTGAGCAGTTCTATCGGCGCATCGATGAAGGCGGCAAATACCCCAAAACCGCCCAGGTGAACGAAATTGCGTTCAGCAATCTGTATACGTTTCTCACCGCGCATTACGATGCGGTTATCGCGGTTCATCTGACCGCCAAGTTTAGCGGGACCTATTTCAGCAGTTGCAAAGCCGCAGAAACGATCAGCCGTGCACGCGGAAAGCCCATCCGTGTCATCGACTCGAAAAACGTCTCGGGTGCGCTGGGGTTGATTGTGCTGCGCATCGCCCAGGCGATTGAAAAGGGGTCAGCCGTTGAGGCGATTGTAGACCAGGCGTCCCGATGGGTTGACGACACGCGCATCCTGGTGAGCGTAAGTACATTGAAATATATGGTTCGGGGGGGGCGGGTCTCGCCGCTGAAAGGCCTGCTGGCCAATCTGCTCAACCTCAATCCGATTGTGTCAATGGATGCCGACGGACATTCAATGGTGTTTGGTAAAACCTTCAGCCAGAAGGCCAACATGAAAAAGGTCATGGGGTACATCAACCGCACCAGCCGGAACAGGCCCATCTGGAACTATATCATTATGCATGCCAACAACCGGCCGGCGGCCGATTGGTATGCGCGGCAAATGATGGCGCTCACCGCCAACCCCCCGGTGGCTGAAGTCAACATCTCACCGGTGATCGGCGCCAGTGCCGGGTTGGGGGCCGCCTCGGTGGCCTTCATGTTCGATTGATCCCTGGTTGCCGCACCCGTGCCATCACATATCCGCCCGCCAACCGCATCTGCGGCCCATGGCCGAAATTGGCCTCCGATGATCGCTTTGGTGCCTCGGACCTATCCTGTGAGCCTTTTTGGTGTTTTTCAGAAAGCGTCTTATATTTGTTCAACTCGATCCAATACTTAAGGAGGCAAGCAAATGAACCCAGAAAATGATATTTTTAAGATTTTCGATAAAGATGAAAACTATCGCTATATCATGAAGCGCCTGTTGGAGGCGTCCATGGAAGAGTCATACAACTCGATCATCATTTCCGAAGCAGGGCCGGGTTATCCGATCATATACGTCAACCCGGCGTTCTGCGAGCTTACCGGTTACGGACCGCATGAGGTGATGGGAAAATCCCCGTCTATTTTGCAGGGGCCTAAAACAGATATGGAGGTCATCGATCAATTGAACATGGATATTTCCCATGGAAAAGTATTCCATGGACGTGCCATCAATTATCGCAAGGATGGCTCAGAGTTTATCATGCAATGGAAAATTGCCCCCATCCACAATGAAAAAAACGAGGTAACGCATTATCTGGCTATCCAGCAAATGGTATTTGAATAGGCTGAATGCAACACGGTATTCCATGCATCCTGTTTTCTCATCTCAACCGGGTGGTCAACATGTCTGTATCTCGTTTTGAGGCAATCGCCGCGGGGATGCCATCAAAGATGGTCCCGTACCGGGGTGCCAACCCAATATCCGGCCACAGCAGATCGGGGTCGACGGCGAGATTGTAATTGTAGCTGCGCACGGCACCCGGTGTTTCCAAACCCGGGTTGGGACGAATGCGTCGAAAGGGCGTCAGCAGGGCCGTGGCCAGCAGGGCCAACCATTGGGGAAACATGAGCACGCGGGCATTTGGGTAGTGCCGCCTGGCGATGTCCAGGAAGGTGGCCCATGTCGATGGCCGGCGATCTCCAATGGGCAGGATGCCGGAAAAGGATTGCTCCGCACAGGCGATGATGGCCGCGGCCGCATCGGCGACGTGAAGGTGCGTGTAAATGTTTTTGCCACGCCCCGGCAGAATGAGGCGACCGGCTTGCAGTTGGCGAAAATAAAGATCTCGAACGCCGTAAACATGCGGCAACCGCAGGGCTGTGAAAGCCACACCCGCCGATGCGGCCATCGCCGACAACCGCTTTTCCGTGTCCACCTTGATGCGGCCATAATCGAGCACCGGATGGACCGAAGTATCGGCAGTCACGAGAGCTGCCTGGCCGCTGTAAACCAGCAGGCTTGAACTGTATACAAACCGGCGAACCCCGGCCTCGACACCGGCTTCCATCAAGGCGATCGACCCATCCAGGATGGATGGCTTCAAGATGTTGTATGATTCGAAAGTGGCCCTTGCCCCGAGGT
>JAQYWF010000414.1 GCA_030145105.1 Desulfosarcina sp. | reverse complement strand
TGACCGACAATTCTCTGCTTGAGGATTTTACGGATGAGACCAGGGAGCATCTGGAGGCATTGGAGAGCAGCCTGCTGCGCCTGGAGACAGATTCGGCAGACCGGGAGCTGTTGAATACGATCTTTCGGTCGATGCATACGATCAAAGGGGCGTCCGAGTACCTGGGGTTCGAGCGGATCGCTCGATTGACCCATCGCCTGGAGAACCTTTTGGATCTTTTTCGTGAGGGCAGTCTGCGTGCCGACAAAGTGGCGGTGGACCTCCTGATCGATGCCCGGGATCGGATCGGCGATCTGATTTCACAAGTCGAGGAATCGGGCCATGAGTCGGCGGAAATTGACGATCTGCTGTCTCGGGTGGATACGATTGCCTCCGGCTCGGCGCCGGCCGGCGACGAGGCGCAAGCGGCAGCGGTTTATGACGGCGAAGCCGATACGGAACTGTTCGACATTTTCATGGAACAGCTGACCACGGGGATCAACCAATTGGTGGAAACGGCAGGGCAGATGGCCCGAGGCGAGGCTGTCGCCCAATCAGCCGATCGCATGGCCGACCAGGTGGACCGGTTGGCGGCCACGGCCAATTATATGGGATACGATGCCCTGTCGGCGGTGTATGACGACATGCTGGCAGCGCTGGAGACGTATTTTTCCCGGTCGGAAACAGCCGGTGCGGAAGCGCTTGACGCATTGTTGCAATCGATCGTCGTCACCGGCGTCGGTCACATTCAGGATCTTTTCACCGATGCCAAATCGCTGGCGACCATTGACGCGGCTTTCTTGACTGCGGCACCCATAGGCAGTGCGCCATCGAGCCAACCCCTTGAACCGGATTCGTGCCCCTCCTCGGATATTGCCCACCTGCTGGCCGGCCTGCCTGCGATCGATGATGATGAGCGGGAATCCCTTCTTTCAAGAACACTGGATGAAACCTTTTCGTCCATGCAGAACAGCGATAAAGAGCACTCCGATGATGCGATAGCAGAAGGGGATCCCATTGCCATGCAGTTTTCTTCGGATACCGATGGGGCTGATTTCAGGCCTCCACCATCCGATGGGCAGGGCGATCGGGACATGGCCTTGGCCATCCTCGACGATTTTTGCGCGGATCGAATCGATCCCGCGAAAACCGTGGCTGATGTGAACGCTGATAAGCACACGACCTGGCCCTCTGCTGGTAGTGACGATGATGGTGATCTGTGGCCCGAGGCCGCGGCGGTTTCCGTTCCGGCATCCGATCTGCCTGAAATAGAAACCGACACAACCGCTCAGGTGCTTGATTTTTCAACGCCGACCCCATCGGAGACGACAGCTCCCGACGAGTTCGCGTCCGAAACCTTCAGCGCGCGAAGCACGACCAGAAAGAGTATCCGCGTCGATGCGGATAAGGTTGACGACTTAATGAACCAGGTGGGCGAACTGGTGGTCAACCGTTCTTCATTTGCCCAACTGTTTACCGAAATGCGGGAAATGGCCCACTATCTCAACCATCGGTTTCCCATGGGAAAAGCCGATCAGCGACTGATTTCCGGCTTCAGCGCACGGCTTAACGACGCCACAACGGTGTTGGGACGAGTGTCCAGTGAACTCCAGGAACAAGTCATGAAGGTACGAATGCTGCCGATATCAAGGCTTTTCAACCGTTATCCGCGACTCGTTCATGACCTGCTCAGGGACACGGATAAAAAAATCCAGCTCCAATTCCGCGGTGAAGAAACCGAGTTGGATCGGATGGTCATTGAACAACTGGCCGATCCAATGATCCATATCATTCGAAACGCCGTGGATCATGGCATCGAATCCCGTGACGACCGGAAGCGAAAAGGAAAACCGGAAAGTGGTGTGTTGTTGCTGGAGGCATACCATGAAGGAAGCAACGTCATCATCGAGGTGACCGATGACGGAAAAGGAATCGATCTTTCTCGCATTCGCCAAAAGGCGGTAGAAAAGCAGCTGGCTGACCGGGAGACGTTGGAGCGGATGGATCAACAGGCGCTGATCGACATGATCATGCTGCCCGGCTTTTCAACCACGGACCAGGTTACTCACACCTCCGGGCGTGGCGTCGGCATGGATGTCGTCAAGCGCAACATCGAAAAAATAAATGGGTCCCTGATCGTCGATACCCGGCAGGATGTGGGTACGCGCATTAGGATCAAAATCCCACTGACCCTGGCCATCATACCGGCCCTGATGATTCGGTGTGCTGGAAGTCATATCACGGTGCCGATGAGCGCTGTGCAGGAGACCCTTCGCCTCGACCGGGGAGAGATTTTTACCGTCGACGGCAGCGAGATGATGCACCTGCATGACGAACCTCTGTCACTGGTCAGGCTGAGCGACCTGCTGAACATGCCGGACCCGGCACCAGCCAAATCGGATGGTCGTTTTTTCGTTGTGGTGGTCAAAGCTGCAAATGGTCGAACCGGTTTCATTGTGGATCAGCTACTGGGTCGACAGGAAGTGGTTATCAAGCCGTTGGAAGACTACCTACAGGAAAACAGCGGGTTTTCCGGGGCAACCATTTTGGGTGATGGCAGTATTTCACTGATCCTCAATGTGGACGAACTGGTGGTCATGGCCAAGGAACGGGAGTCTGAAAGAAGACTGGCCGCCGCCGTGCTGTGACCGTTCAACGACAATGAATGCCATTTTGCCACCGATCGGATAGCGAGGGACCAGGCGGACCAATGGCCTTTTCGGAAACGATTCGAGTTTGAGTGCAACCTGGGATAGAATTGGAATGACACGCAGGATATGGGAATTAAATACGCTTCGCCCCTAAATCATCCGACGGATGCGGACAGTGGATTTGCCGGGACGCTGAAGAACATCCAGCTCAACGACTTGATCCAGATGTGCTGTCTGTCCGCCTCCAGTATTTGTATACGGGTGACCAAGGATGACCGGTTCGGTGCGGTCTTTATCGTTGACGGCGAGATCGTTCACGCCGCTTGCGAAGACATCGTGGGAGAAGAGGCGTTCTACCGGATTTTGTGCTGGCAGACCGGCAGCTTCGAGTCCATCGAAGTGTCGACGACTCCGCAACGGACCATTCAGAATAACTATCATTATCTGATTATGGAGGCGGCCCGTCGGGTCGATGAACAATCCGGGTACGAATCGGAGCAGTCTACAACAGCGCATGGTTCACGCGAAGAACCAGGTGATGACCGACTGCGGGTGATCATCGTCGATGACTCGCCCATAATGCGAAAAATACTGTCCAGCATGCTGAGAGCCAGCAATCGGGTCAACGTTGTGGGCATGGCCGGCAACGGTGAGGAGGCGATCTCCCTGATCGACGAGTTGTCTCCAGATCTGGTGACGCTGGATGTGAACATGCCGGTGATGGACGGCACCAGTACCATCAAGCACATCATGATCAAAAAGCCCTGCCCGGTGGTGATTATGTCCAATCCCGGGGAGGGATCTTCCAAGATCATTTTCAACTTTTTTGAACTGGGTGCTGTGGATTTTATAAACAAGCCGACCAAGAACCAGGATGTTTTTTTTCAACAGCAGAAAATATTCGAAAGGATAAGGATTGCCGCCACCGCAAGGGTCGGCAATTTCAGGATTACGCGGATTCCTGTGGCCAGGCCTGACAATCCGGCCAGCAAGCCGGCCAACAGCGCGTGCCGCCGTCTGGTGATTGTGATCTCCGGTCCCGGTGGGCACCCGGAACAGGTGAGCCTGCTTTCCGGTCTGGTGCCGGCCATGGCCGATAAAGATGGCGCCGTCGTGGCCCTTCAAAGTCTGCCGTCATCTTTTAGTGAGCCTTTTGCCCGCTATCTGTTCGAACGGTGCGGATGCCACGCGTCAGCCATCGACCATGAAACTTCTCTTTATGCAGGCCAATGTTATGTGGGCAATCACGGCTGGCCCCTCACGGTAAGATTGAGTGACCACCGACCGGTCATTATCCCCGACGCACCTGAAAAAGGGTCGATACAGGTGGACCGGCTCCTGTTAACCGCCGCATCCGTTTTTAAACAGCATCTGGCGGTTGTTTTGCTGTCCGGTGCCAACATCGATGGACAAT
>JAQYWF010000256.1 GCA_030145105.1 Desulfosarcina sp. | reverse complement strand
GCTGATCGTTGTCGGCGGAACCCTGGCAGCCACCTTCATCAAATTCACAATGTCCGATGTCATCGGCTCCATCAGTGTGGCCATGAAAGCCTTTCTGGTAAAAATGGAAGCGCCGGAAAATATCATCAATGAGATGGTTGGCTTCACCCGCATTGCCAAAAAAGAGGGGCTCATTGCCTTGGAGAAGGAGAACCCAACGGATGCCTTTTCCGTCAAGGCGCTGAGATACCTTTCTGACGGTTATGACGAAGGGCTGATCGCCGATATGCTCCACAAGGATATCCGCCTGATGGGGCAGCGGCATACCACCGGCCAGAATGTGTTTAAAGGCATGGGCGAATCCGCTCCGGCATTCGGTATGGTCGGGACGCTAATCGGTCTGGTTCAGATGCTTGCCTCCATGGCGGACCCGTCCAGCATCGGACCGGCCATGGCTGTGGCGTTGTTGACCACTTTGTACGGCGCAGTCATCGCCAATCTTGTCGCCCTGCCCATCGCCGACAAGTTGGCCCTGCGAAGTGAGCAGGAGCGGTTGAACAAAAGCATCATCGTGGAGGCGGCCATTGCCATTAACCGGGGCGTCTCCCCCATGGTGCTGGAGGAATCCCTGAAGATTTTCCTCTCCCCCAAAGAGCGGCAGCAGTCTGAAACTGAATCTAAAAACGCCGAGTAGCAGGTAAACGATGAGCAACGACCTCCAGGAATGTCCCCCTTGTGTAAAAGGCGCGCCATTGTGGGTGACCACCTTCGGCGACCTGATGAGCCTGCTGCTCTGTTTCTTCGTGCTGCTGCTCTCTTTTTCCGAAATCGATCGCCAGAAGTACAAACAGGTTGCCGGATCCATGGAAAAAGCATTTGGCATGCAACGGAAAAAGAATGTTTCCGAATCGCCTCGCCATGGCCTGAAGATGATTGCCAAGGATTTCGACCAGACGGCTATTGCCACACGGGTAAAGCAATTTATCGGTCAAGAGCTGGAAGAAAATTTCGAAGAGCTTTACCGGAAAATTGAAGACGACATTGAAATCGAAGCCAAGAAAGACCAACTGGTCATTCGCATGATGGGAGAGAGCACCTTTGACTCGGGAAAAGCCGACATCAAGCCCGAACTCAAACCCCTGATCCTTCGAATCGGCCAGATTCTGACAAGCGAAACCGCCGGCGACATCGTCATTGCCGGCCATACCGATAATGTTCCAGTCACGGGCGGCCCGTTTCAATCCAACCTCAAACTCTCCATCGCCCGGGCCGCCACTGTCGCCCAGTTCCTGATGGACCAGACCACAATCGATCCCAAGCGTCTATCGACAATGGGCTTTGGAGAATACCGACCCATCGCGGAGAACGACGTTGAACAGGGCCGACGCAAAAATCGACGGGTGGAAATCATCGTCGGCACCATCCCCCGTCCCCAAGGCATGACCAACCACGAATGATCTATCTGAGAAAATCCACCAGGGTGGGTTGAACGACCTGGGCAGCGGTTGCCAGCAGGACTTCGTAGGCAGTCTGCTGCACCTGCATATCAATAGCTGTCTTGGTGATGTCGGCATCTTCCACGGTCTGGCGCATGGTTTCTACCGCATTGCCAAAATTCTTCCAATACTCGTCTGTCCGCTCCAGGCGCTTGTAATCGGTGGCCAAACCGCTGCGGGCCAGTTTTACACGGTCGGCGATCCGGTATAGCGGATCCACCGTATTTTTGACCGCCGCAGGGTCATAAGGATCGGCGAGCAGGGCCGTTTCCAGGTCATCGAGGACCTGGAACAGGTTGTCCGCGCCATCGATGAACATCTGGCTGCCGTCCGCTTCGATCGGAACGGTGATGCCCTCCCCAACGACCACACGGTGGGAGCCGCTGTCGCCGTTGTAGCCATAGGGGGGTGCCAGGTCGAAGGATGCCGTATCGCTGAGATGGCCAGAAAAAAGATAGTTGGCACCGTATTTTGAGTTGGCCAGGCCGAGCACCTGCTGACGGATATTGCGGATCTCTTGCGCAAAGGCCGTTTTATCTTCGATGTCCGGGCTGGTGGCCACCTTCTTGGCATCCTCGATGAACTCACTGACCTGACCCAGAACCGATTCAGTGAACTGGACCCGGGTTCTGGACTCCAGAATATTGTCGCGATATTGATCGACGGTTTTAAGGGTCGTTCGATAATCGAGGACCTTGCCGATCCCGACGGGATCATCGGAGGGTTTGTTGATCCGCTTTCCGGAGGCCAGTTTAAGCTGTGTCTCCATGAGTTGGGTGCTCTGTTTGGCCAGGTTGGCCTTGATATGGTCGGCCATAATTTTAGCGCTGATTCGCATCGCGATCTCCTGTTATTTTTTACACCATGGCGATAAGCGCTTCGAGCATTTCATCCACCGCGGACACCAGCTTGGCAGCGGCATTGTATGCGCTTTGAAACTGAACCATGTTGACCATCTCCTCATCCATGGACACGCCGGATACCTCCTCCCGGTAGGTGGCCAACTGTAATGAGACTGTGGATTGATGGTCCATGTTTACCTTGGATTGAGCGGTGAACCTGCCCACATCGCTGACCAGACCACCATAAAAGTCACCAATGGTGGCACTGCCGCCGCTCATCAACAACTGGTTCTGGATCTCGGCCACGGCGATGGCATTACTGTTGCCGCCCGGGACCCCTTCGGTATTGGCCGCAGCTGCAATCAAATTGGTATCGTTGACGATCAGATCGTTGACGGTGAGATCTGAAGCCCCGGTAAAGGGCGAAAAAAAATCCAAACCGGGATTCCCATTCAGGTCAAGGCCACCACTGTGCTGCGTGTTGACAGCGTTGGCCATGGCAACGGCCATATCGTCCAAGCGGGTCAGATATCCCGGGACGATGACATCCCTGGCTTCAAGCCAGCCTTTAAGCTTCCCGGTCGAAATGTCACTGGTAATGTTCTGTTGGGCGCCGCTGCTGCTTTCCCAGAAGACATCCTGAAATCCGGCCGCATTGGTTTCGGTGGTCAGGTCCCACGAACGGGTCCGGTCCACCAGGGTGTGACCGTTGGCGGTATGGATGGTCAGGTAGCCGTCGGCATCTTCGAAACTGTTCACGTCGACCAGACTGGAAAGCGCCTTGAGCTTCAGATCCCGCTGGTCCCTGAATTCATTGGCACTGTGTTGGTTGCCGGCTTCTACTTCAGCAATTTTCAGATTCAGACCGGCGATCTCGCTGGTCAGGCTGTTGATCGTATCCACAGCCCCATTGATGCTGAGATCACTGTCCCCTTGAACCTGGCTCAGGTCACGGGACAATTTATTAAATACCAGGGTCAGGTTTTGGGTGTTGGCCAGCAGCATCGACCGCTCCGTATAGCCGGATGGGTTGTTGGCCACATCCTGCCAAGAATTCCAGAATTCAGTCATCGCACCATTCAAGCCATAACCGGAGGCGTCGTCAAACATCAATTCGGCTTTTTCCAGTGTCTCGAGCTGGGCATCCCAACGCCCCTGCTGCGAGGCGGCACCGGCAATCTGGCCTGCCAGAAACCGGTCGTAAATCCGCTGAATCGTCCGGTTGGCCCGGACGCCGGTGCCCAAGGTTCCTCCATCGTAACGGACCGGTTCATTCTGCTCCATATTGAGCCGCTGCCGGGAGTAGCCTTCGGTGTTCACATTGGCGATGTTGTTGGCCGTGTTGTCCAGTGCCTTTTGCTGGGTGATCAGTGCCGTCCGGGCAACGTTCAACATGCCGTATATGATGTTTGCCATGCCTTGTGCCTCTGCTATCCGCTATCGATGTTCAAACGCTTCCACAAATGAATCGGCCCCCGCCGGTCTGGTAACCAACCGACGTTTGATGGGTCCCGGGTTTTCGATAAACCGAACTGTCTTCAATGAGATTGGTCAGCAGTTTCAACGATCCGTTGATCAAGTCCAGATATTGATTGATCATCAGCTGGTTGCGCCGGTTTTTCTCATGCACATCGCCGATGATCGATCGTAAACGACTTGCGCGGTCCAGTAATTGTTGACGGGTTGGCGGCTTGACCACTTGCGCCAGTTGGCTGATCGTCATTGCGCTGCCGTCTGACTGGTAGGCTTCCGACAATCGACCGACCAGCATTTTTCTCTTTTCTTCAAGCCGTTGGAGCTTGGCCACCAGTAATTCTTTTTGATACTGAACCTGGTCGAAACGTTCCTTTCTCGAAAAGGAAATCGATGTTTCCTCATCGGTCAGGACCCGTTGCATACCTCGGTAACAGGCCGCCTCTTCATCCAGTAAATCCAGCAGTTCAATTATCTTCGCATTCATGGTGTTGTCCTTTGTCTTGCGGTAATGCCTTGGTATCGATGTGTTCAAGCACCTGATTATTTTCAAGGGTTTCGTTGATCATGTTACCGGCAATGCGATGGCCTATTACGCGGTAGGTTCCTTCTTCAAGTTTACGTTTTAACCGCATTACCCGGTCTTCACGGATTTCAGGCAGTACATGCACAAGTTCGGCGGCGGCCTTGAACGCACGGCCTCTTTCCGTGAGGCTGACGGTATCCTTGTCCGTAATCTTGCTCTGCGCATCTGACGATTCGGCTGCGAGTGGTGGCAACGCTTCAGCCGATCTGTTCTGGACGGGCAGAGATTGCAAGGGGCCTTTTTCGGGAATTTGCATTTAAGATCTCCTGAACGAGACTGATCTTGTTTCCCATGATCACCGATCATGGTCCGTTTCCCTACTTATCGGTCCTTTGCGGTGAAGGCTTTAATTTATCGATGCATCATATTTGCAAGCTGACCCGTTGCGGGACCTATTTTGGCCCGTTGAGCTGGTTGAAAATCATGCGGGAAATGCCGATGCCGCCGCTTTGCGCCATCTCCCCGGCGATTTGTTCATCCATCATGCCCGTAAAAATCTCTTCCGCCATGGATGGGGGGAACAGTGTGGATTCAGGTACCGTTGCCCGCATTTCACGAATCATGAAATTGAGCAGCAGAGACTCGAACTGCCTGCTGGCATTCTCGAGGTCTGCCTCTGAATGACCGTTGCGCCGCAAGCCCGATTCGGCAGCTGAGCGCGTTTTGTCAGCGCCGGACGCACGCAGCTGAAAAATCGTGGCGTCCATGTCCATCGGGTTAAAATCGGCCATCAGATCACCTCCAGATCCGCCTGAAGCGCACCGGCCGCCTTAATGGCCTGGAATATGGCGATCAGATCCCTGGGTGAAACCCCTAATGCATTGAGGGCATTGACCACGTCGCCGATACTCACCCCATTCGGAACCACGACCAGCTTATTGTTATCTTCCTGAACATTGACCTGGGTGTTCGGCGACACCACTGTGCGCCCATCGGAAAAGGGCAACGGCTGAGAGACATCGATGTTCTCTTTTACAACGATACTCAAATTCCCGTGGGCAATGGCGATGGTCGAAATGCGCACTTGCTCTCCCATGACGACCGTACCGGTCCGTTCATTGATTACCACCTTGGCGTCATTGTCCGGCTGTACTTCGAGCGTGCTCAGTGAAGCCAACAGGGGTATCGTATTGCCCATGTAGCGATCCGGGATGGTAATTTCAATGGTACCGGGGTCCTCGGCACGGGCAACCGGTTCAGCAAATTGGGTATTGATCACCTCGACCACCCGTGCGGCCGTGTTGACATCGGGATTGTGCAGACTGAACAACAACCTGTCGCTATCCTTAAAATCATTGGGGACCTCCCGTTCGATGATGGCCCCTGACAGCACCCGCCCCACGGTAGGAAAGTTCTTTACCACCGTGGAGCCCGTGCCACCGGCACCGAAACCACCGGTGTTCACCGGACCCTGCGCCACCGCGTAAATCTTTCCATCAATGCCTTTAAGTGGCGTCAGCATGAGCGTACCGCCCTGAAGGTTGTTGGCATCGCCGATGGAGCTGACCAGTACGTCGATGCGGTTCCCCCGTTTGGCAAAGGGAGGCAGTTTGGCCGTCACCATGACCGCAGCGACATTTTTGACCTTAATGTCCTTCTGGTCGACGGTTACGCCCATTTTTTCCAACATGGAAGCCAAGGATTGAACCGTAAAGGTGGTTTTCTTTCCGTCGCCGGATCCATCCAACCCCACCACGAGACCATAACCCACCAGCTGGTTCATGCGAACCCCGTTGATCTCGGCGATGTCCTTGAGCCTGGCCGCATCGGCAACGCCATGCCATCCCAAACCGATGACAAAGAGCAATCCGATCATGATTGTGCATATTCTCTTCATGTTGCCTTCAATCCTTGGGTTTAAAAGGGCCAAACCTTCATAATGATATTGGTCAGCCAGCCAGGTTTTTGCCGGTCATTGACCACACCGGTGCCGCTGTAGGATATCCTGGCATCAGCCACATAAGTCGAAAGCACCTGGTTTTTCGCGTTGATATCACGAGGTCGTACCACACCGGTCAATTGGATGATCTGGTTTTCGTTGTTGATCAACACCTCACGCGAACCGGCGACAACCAGGTTGCCGTTGGGCAGCACCTGTGTCACCAAGGCTGAGATATAGGCATTCAAGTCTCCGCTTCGCCTGGTGGTTCCGGTGCCTTCGAATTCACTCTCTACCCCACCGGCCACTTTAGCAAAGGGATTGAAGAACGGGTGGTCCACCGGAAAGCTTTTTTCTGCATTGAAGAACGCATCCACACTGGCGTTCAGGGAAGAAGAACGATCCGTCGCCGTGCTGGCCTTGTTGGTTGCCGCCGATGATTCGGCGATTTTAATGGTCACGATGTCCCCCACGGTTCTGGCCTTCTGGTCGGCAAACATGGCGATCAAGGGTGCATCCTCCAGCCATAAAGAGCCGTCCGATTGGGCTTCAGGCGTCGCCGCCGGCACACCCTGCATGGTCATCGATTGGGGAGTGCTGTATATGGGTGCTTTGGACTGAACCGGATTGGCCATTCCTGGAAATCCCCCGGCACAACCGGTCATCCCGGTGCCCCATAAAAGAATGAGGACCAATTGCCCGAATCTTCCTGTCAGGCCTAATTTATTTTGATGGATCATCATGTACCTCGCTAAAAATTTACTTCAACGGCACCTGGTCCGGTAACCCTGGCTGTGATGATCCTTCTGGAATCCGTATTCTCCACCCGGACCATCTCCCCTTTACCACCCTTCTGTTTGACCACACCGGTGGCAGTAATGATCATTGGCCCGGCATTGGCGATAATCTTGACGACATCGCCTCTTCTGACCAAGGGCGGTGAGGCAAACATGTTCAATTGAAGAACGGTTTGGGGATAGATCATCCGCGTCGTCCGACTGCCCAGGGCGTCTTCGATACGGCTAACCGTATTAGACGACAGATCCTTCATATTTCGGCGTTCAACCGAGAGGTCTGCCCGTTCGATATAGGCGTGCTTTCCCAGGGGCCGAATCACGGTTACCACATCCGCCATGACGGAAATGTCCGTGTTGACCCAGACCTTTCGCACCGGTTCTCCATCCACGAAAAGGTGCAGCGCCAAGTTGATGCGGCCCAGGTAG
>JAQYWF010000156.1 GCA_030145105.1 Desulfosarcina sp. | reverse complement strand
CCTTCCGGTTGTGTCAGCCGTTAGGGCTGACCGGTTAATTTGAACTGCCAGACAGGGCGCAGGTGGTTTCCTGGTTGAGGTTTGGGGTGCGGTTAGAAAAGGGATCAGAAAAATTGAAGCCGGACCCAGTAATCATTTTTTCAGTGATGCCTCTTCACCAAAGGCTGAGAGGCATTACTGGGAAAATGGTTGCTGGGGGGTACCGGTCCAATCAATTTGCTGTGCTGGAGCATGTTGTTGGGGTGACTCAGCGGGAAAAGATGGGAGTGGATTCTTTTTGGTAGGCGTGGGGCAGCACCTGGAAACAAAAAATGGCAGAGCCATTACTGGCCATGTACCATCAGGCGCAGGATCTGAACAGCCAGCGGACCGCAGTTTTGAGAATAGCCCCGGTGGTACTATCGCCATTCTATATGGGGATTCTGGCGGGATTGATGCCGAAGGCAACCCCTGGCTCCTGGTTGGTAAAGGACGCTTGTGGCATACTGGAGATCAAGGACTCCAGGGATAGCAGGACCATCTTGGAAAAGGCCGTGATGCAGCTGAAGTGGGATGGAAAGCTGGATTTGGGTGGGGTCAAGAATAGTCGTTGGGTACGGTAGAGGCTGTTTCAGCTTTTTAAGGAGGCCCTTCTACAGAAAATGAGGCTGGACCCATCCAAAATTATTTTTTCTTATGTTTAATTAGTGAAGTCATCGATATCGTTTGAATTTTTCCCTTGATTGATAATGGTTACTGATATATCCTAATTACTTGGGGTAGATCAGCCACTGTAATCATCTTTCAAATTCCGACTATTGCTATGGACAGAATCCAAGAATTGGTGACGGTCCTGTCTGACGAGTCTGTCAGGTCCAGAACCGATACCTCCGGAGCGCAACAGTTGTGCAAAATCTGTTGTATGCCTGCCAACTCCTTCAGGACAAGGCACGCTCAATTTGAATACAGCGTGTCAAAGATATGCCAGTCCTGCCAAGATTACTATTTCCCTTCATGGCTTTAGTGGATGGTCCGGTTTGAAATCCCGTTCAGAGCATGACAATACCCTCACCCACCTACTGGAGAGGATTCAGTGGGCGCCCGTGATAAACCCACTACAGAGAGATTCTCCCAATGAAAAGCACTATGCTGAACCTGCTCTGCGTGATCATTATCTGCGCCACGGGTACGCTGTGCGTACTCATTCACTCGGAATACAGTAGGTACAGTCTCACGGGGACATCCGATGCCAAGGTCGTTCACAAGCTGGACAAGAGAACGGGTATGGTTTGGCAGATCCTTCTTACCAAGGCAACCATAGTTACCGGGGATGAAATTGATTTGTCTAAGTTGGACTTTAATAAAGCTGAAGAGCCGCCTGCTGTCGAAACATCTAATGGTGTCACATACACCCCTGTAGACTATGATCCGTTTGCCGATGAAAAGACCGCGTAAAAGTAAAATGTCGTCGGGGGTATCAAGGATGTGGGGTATCCAACTGAACAAGGAAAGATTGTAGTCACCGATGAGTCTGTCAAGAAACAGGCCTGGCTTCATTCTGGATGAAGCCGGTTGCCAGTATTGAAAAGGAGGCACAGAAATGAGCAAGCTAAATAAAGAGGACGAGGAGACAGACAGGAAGTACCAGGAAGCGATTATGAAAATGGCCGAGGAGGGCATCATGCACCCTACCGCCCAGCAGATCCACGACTTTCAAATGCCGGATCGAATCAAACTGGACAAGGGGAGCCGACAGAGACTGGAGGCTTTACTAAAACAGAAAGAAAAATCTTCAAAAGCGGCGTCGCAATCAGGAAAGCGCGATCTCTACGGAGTGTGGAAGGAGAGGTACCCTGGTCTTACAACCGAACGGATAGACGAAATGGTGAAAGGGGCCGGCTTCTAAAAAAACTTGGCGTCAGTTACCCACCCCAGCAGAAAAGAATCACACAGGGCAGATTGCCTTGAATTGGTCCCTGTAGATCCAGGAAAGGCAGGGGTTTGCGGGGACGGAAATCAGTCGCATTTGATGCCTTGCTTGGGAGGTGGCAGGTATTTGTGAGCTATTAGGGGGTGTATAGGTGATTATTTTAAAGGCTTCCCAGGTATGCATCCCAAGAAGCCTTTAACGAATTGCACGAAGCCCCCATTATCTAAATATGGCCGTTGACTGGTTTAATCCAAGTCATGGCATTCTGTGGTTGTTGAAGCTCGGCAATTTCACTGATTAATCTAATCATGAAATCGATCAGTACAATGATAGTATCAACCTTAGCCATCAGCCCTTTATTGGATGTCTTCGGCTGTCACCCACGGAGCCAGGCACTGCGATTTTGGTTTGAATGGATGACTCTGTGAGATGGAAAAGGGGTGTACAACAGCCCACTGGATCGGCTATACACTGGGACACAACACCGGGGCATAAAGGTGTTTAAACAATTTGGGACTGACTTAGATATATCAATGATATCAAATGGATGTATGGTTCCTAAAAAGACGGTTTAGTGTTGGTGGTGAACACCGTTCGCGCCGGGCACAGACGGTTAAATTCCGCAAAAACCTTGCCTTTTAATTTGGGGTCTTCCGGCACCGACTCGGTGACGATGTCGACTTCGGCAGCGGCTGCCTTTGCATCGCTGGTGAAGGTGATCCGGCTCAGGATCGAAGCTTTTTCCTCAGCGGGCAGGCGACTGCTCTTAACGAATCGGTCCGCAAGCTGCGCCAGCCGCTTATGAGTCGCTTCGAAAATATCCGGGGCTACGTCATAGACGACCACATCATATCCGTTCACGGCGCAGAGAAACCCGATCTGATGCCCCATGGTACCCGCACCAATGGTGAGAATACGCCTTACTTCGTCAATCTTCATACCTCATCTCCTTTATTTCTCATCCGGTCATATCGTTCTCGTAATACCGGCAGGAAAACGGTTAAATCGTCGATGACTGCATAGTGTGACAGGTTGCATATGGCCGCCTTCGGGTCGGTATTCACGGCCACGACGGTTCGGGATTCCCGCATGCCGGCCAGATGCTGGGTAGCACCGGAAATACCGCAGGCCAGGTAAAGGGCCGGCGATACCGTGCGGCCCGTTTCACCGATCTGAAGGGAGTGGGGTAACCAGCCCAGATCGCAGGCGCCCCGGGAACCGCCGACTGCTGCATTTTTAAACATGCCGGCAGCCGCATCAAGCAGACCTTTATATTCAGGCCCTTTCAGACCGCGTCCGGCCGACACGACCACTTGAGCCCTTTCCAGTGCCTGATCCGTGTCTTTGCGTCGATTTATGCCCTGAGGGATGAAGCGGTGGTTTGTGTCTGCCAAAAGCCTGGTTTCCACTGACGGAGAATGGTCAGGAACCTCCAAGGAAACCGAGGGGGAGAAAAGTCCCGGCATGATCGTCAGGACCATCGGTACGTGGCCGACAGACACGGATTCACGCAGCTTGCCACCAAAGACCGCGCGTTTAAGCACAAAATAATCGCTTTCTTTCAAAATGGCGTCGACGGCGGTAATGCAAGGAGCCTTGATGCGCCAGGCCATGGTCGCGGCGGCCTGGCAGGCGCGCATGTTGTGAGGAAAGCAGACGGCCAGCGGTGAGCATTCGTCAGCCAACGCACCGACCCCCGAAGCGGTCAGGGGCGGGTTGGGATAACGGCACTGCGCGTGATCCAAAACGATGACCGGCATGCCGGCAGTCTTCGACCAGGAGCGTGCCACCTGTTCAATGTCATGCCCGGTCAGCACACCGACTGCCTGACCGTTGAACTGTCCGGCCAGGCGACTGGCCTGGTTGCCCAGATCCCTTGATCCGGCAGAGAGGCGGCCATCGACGGTTTCACCCACGATCAGGACGGTGCCGAGGCATTTATTTTGGATCATCTTCAATGGTCTTATTTCAACCATCCGTTGTCATTAAACAGTCGCAACAGCCTGTCCGCTTTTTCAATCCTGGTCCCTTCGAAAAATTGGCAGGATGTGGTCTGTTGTGGAAAAGACACGCGCAGCGTGTCGACTGTCGGGGTGTGGTTGGCCGTCTCATCCGGAACGGCCCGTTCGATGGCCTGCCTGCGTGACCTGATGGTGTTGGACAAGGACGGGTAACGGGGGATTCTCTGACCGGTCTGCACCGTTAACAGCGCCGGGCAGGGGAGCCGAACGATCTCGGCCATTCCGCCTTCCATTTCACAGGTTGCGGTAAGCGATCGACCCGCAACGTCCAGGGAAATTTCCACTGCTGCAGCGGCGCAGGGCAGGTCGAGCGCTGCGGCGATCATCGGGCCGGTGATGCCATGCATTTCGTCCTCGGACATGGCGCCGGTCAGAATCAGATCGTATCTTTTTGTTTTGGCAAAGCGGGCAATCGACAGGGCGGCGGTCGCCGGGGCCAGCCGTCCGACCGCGTTCATGGCCAGGTGAATTCCCGTATCCGCACCCATGGCCAAGGCCCGTCGAATCGTGTTTTGCACCCGATCCGGACCCGCCGATAAGGCATCTACCGTGATGTCGGTGGCCGCATCCTTGATGGCCAGGGCCGCCTCTAATGCGTAGGCGTCGTAATGATTCATGCACCAACCGATGACCGTTTCATCGATCCAGGGACCCGCAATGGCCAGCGTGCCGCCGGATGCAAGATCGGGTACTGCTTTGATGCAAACCAAAATCGAAAATGCCATGGATTCCTCATCTTGTATGGTTGGTAAACCTATAGTCATGAAATGCATGGCAAGGCAATAAAAAAACGAGCGCTCGCTATATAAATATTGACACCGGAGCTGGGCCGCCATATAGGAGGAGCAGACAGAATCCAGATCTACTGCAGGAGGACAGACTCACATAGAGTAAAATGGATGGTTGCCTATGGGAAAAAAGGCAGCCCGTCGCATATATAGCACCCATCCAGAAACGGTTATTTTGCCCGATATCTGCGTTATGCTCAAAATTTTATCCTCGGAATATCAACTATATGCACCCCAAGGGCACTTCCTTCGGGGCGCCTCCGGTAAAATTTTTCGCATGCCTTGATCTCGACAAAAATCCCTCGTTTCTGGACGGACATTATCTAACCTGCTTGACCCGGGAAACAAATTCATGAGCACGTTGTATCTGATCCGACACGGTCAGGCTTCCTTCGGAACATCGGACTACGATGCGCTTTCGGACAGGGGGCGGCACCAGGCCCGTGTTCTGGGCACCTTTTTTCTCAGGGCTGGCATTCGCTTCGATGCCAGCTTGTCCGGCACATTGAGGCGGCAGCAACAGACCCTCGGTGAAGTCCGGGACCGCTTTCTTGATGCAGGACGCGATATGCCGCTTCCAACCGAAACCGTAGCCCTTGATGAATACGATTACGAAGCCGTTCTTCGGGCGCTGGTGCCGCTCATCGAAAAGGAGGATCCGGCATTCATCCGCGATGTCCGCCGCATGCTGTCGGATCGGCGGGCGTTTCAAAAGGTATTCGGACGGGTGATGACCCGCTGGGCATCCGGCCACGATAGCGTGGACCGTCTCCCCAGCTGGTCATGTTTTTCCGCGAGGGTGAACGCAGGTATCCAGGACATCATCGAGCGCAGCGACCGCGGCAATCATGTCGCCGTTTTTACTTCAGGCGGTCCAATCGCAGCTGCAGTCGGCAGCGTGATGGGCCTTGCCGCAGAAAAAACCGTGGCACTATCATGGCAACTGGTCAATGCCTCCATCACCCGCTTCAAATTCAGCCACGGGAGGATCAGCCTGGCCACATTCAATGAATTTGGTCACCTGGAACGAGGAGGGGATAGCGGTTTGATTACCTTTCGATAGCCCTATCAAATCTATTTTTTCCACAGGAGCAACAGTATGGATTTTCAAATCTCTGAAAAAATGCAGGTGATCCTGGAGATGATCAACGAGTTTGTGAACAAGGAACTCATCCCCCTGGAGCCGGAATTTCTGAATCGTGAATTTGTGGATCTGCTTCCGGTATTGGGCGAAAAGCGCAGGCTGGTCAGGCAGATGGAGTTGTGGGCGCCCAACCACCCCAAGGAACTGGGGGGCATGGGCCTGGATCTGGTCGAGCACGGCCTGGTGTCCGAAGTGCTCGGCCGAACGCCCATCGGCCACTATGTGTTCAACTGCCAGGCGCCCGATGCCGGCAACATCGAGATCCTGCATAAATACGGTACCGAGTCCCAGCAGGGTCAGTATTTGAGACCCCTGGTGGACGGGACGATCCGCAGTTGCTTTTCCATGACCGAGGTGGACATGCCAGGCTCCAATCCGACCATGCTGGAAACCACGGCAGTAAAGGACGGCGACGACTACGTGGTTAACGGCCAGAAATGGTATACCACGTCGGCGGATGGTGCTGCTTTTGCCATTGTCATGGCGGTCACCAATCCCGACGCCTCTCCCTACCTGCAGGCCAGCATGATCATTGTACCCACCGATAATCCTGGTTTCAACCTGGTGCGCAACATCCCGGTCATGGGGCATCGGGGGACCGATTACGCCTCCCACGGTGAAATCCTCTACCAGAACTGCCGGGTGCCTCGGACGAACCTGTTGGGGCCCGAAGGGCACGGTTTCGTCATTGCCCAAGAAAGACTGGGGCCCGGCCGTATCCACCACTGCATGCGCTGGATCGGCATCGCCCAGCGCGCCTTCGACCTCATGTGCCGGCGGGCCAACATGCGTAAGATCGCACCGGACGGAAGAACCCTGGGATCAAAGCAGATCGTCAAAGCCTGGATCGCGGAAAGTGCGGCAGAAATTCAGGCTGCCCGCCTGATGACCCTGCACGCTGCCTGGAAAATCGAAAAAGCGGGGGCCAAGGCCGCGCGCCACGAGATATCCTTCATCAAGTTTGTGGTGGCCAACACCCTCCAGCGGGTGGTCGATCGCGCGCTCCAGGTACACGGCGGCCTGGGCATGACCGACGACACGGTGCTGGCCTATTTTTTCCGCCATGAACGGGCGGCGCGCATTTATGATGGGGCCGACGAGGTCCACAAGATGTCCGTGGCTCGGCATATTCTTCGCGCTCATGGCGAAGGCGGTTTGCCAGCGGCGTTGAACTTGCCGGGTTAAGAACGGTTCCGGGTTCGGGGTTCAGGGTTCAAGGTTCTGGTTCCGGGTTCAGCGTTCTGGTCTCTGCATTGAGCCTTGGGCTTTCAGCTTATTCGCTCATCAGCTATTTTGTTCTGGGTTCTGGCTGCTGACAGGTGGAAGCGTGGTGTGAAAGATGGGACGCTGAGGACAGAGGACGGAAGACAGAGGACTGAGGGCAAAGGACAGAAGGCTGAGAAGAGAGGACTGAGGTCGGAATTCAAGAATGTCGGGATTGAAAAATTGTAGGAGCGGCTTCCAGCCGCGATCAATATCATCACCAATGGCCCCTTTATCGAGAAACGGCAATGGATTTAAAGTCATTTGAAAAGCAGGTAGCGGTTTCCATGACGGATATCTGCCGAGAAATTTTCGATAGCCGGTCTCACTCCATCAAAATCAAGAAGGAGCAGGTGGTGGTCAGGAACCTGGTGAGAATATTCAAGGCAACGCTCAAGCTGGCCAACCGGAATGGGTTTCACGCCATGAGCCTGCGGGACCTGAGTTCCGAAAGCGGCATGTCCATGGGCGGGCTGTACGCCTATTTTAAAAACAAGGAGGAACTACTGACCCTGATTCAGGAGCAGGGCAGGGCCATCGTGACCCGGGTGATGGGCGACCGGCTGCACGGCATCGAAGATGCTAAACAGGCACTGGATATGGCCATCCGCAGCCACCTCTATCTTTCCGAAGTGCTGCAGTCCTGGTTTTTTTTCTCATATATGGAAACCCGCTTTTTCCATGCCGAGGAAGGCAAACGGGCCATTGCCGGGGAATTGCAGACCGAAGCCATTTTTTCCAGCATTCTGGAACGCGGTATATCCAGTGGTGTCTTTGCCATAAGGGACCCACTGCTGGTTGCCGCCGCCATTAAGGCCATGCTTCAGGATTGGTACCTGAAGCGCTGGAAATACAGCCGACGCAAGGTTTCGGTCGAGGCCTATGCGGATTTTGTCGTTTCCATTGTCAGCGCCTATGGCGCCGGTAAAACCATGAGGGGAGAAAAGATGACTTCTCTTGATCAGGCCAGGGCGGTGCGTCAGGGAGAATCGCTGAATGCCGCGAAGATCGCCGCTTATCTGAAAGCGAACCTGCCCGGCTTGGCCGGCCCGGCAACGATCCGCCAGTTTCACAGCGGTTTTTCAAACCTGACCTACCTGATCGGCATGGGTGAAACGGAGCTGGTGCTTCGCCGGCCGCCCTTTGGCAGGAGAGCCAAAAGCGCCCATGACATGAGCCGGGAATACCGCATCCTCAGGGCCCTGAGGCCCGTATTTCCTCATGCCCCGAAACCTCTGGCCTACTGCGACGATCCGTCGGTCATGGATGCGCCATTCTACGTGATGGAACGCATGCGGGGCGTGATCCTGAGAAAAGAACTGCCCGACGCAACTGCCTTTGATGCGGCGGCTGCCGGCCGGCTTTGCCGGCGATGGGTGGATCTGCTGGGTGATCTCCACAGGCTGGACTACCAGGGGTGCGGCTTGACGGATCTGGGCAACCCGCATGGTTATGTGGCACGGCAGGTCCATGGCTGGTCCAGACGATACCGCGATGCCCGCACCGACGATGTGCCGGATTTCGAAACGGTCATGGCCTGGCTGAGCGCAGGCATGCCGCCGGATTATTCAAAACCGGCCCTGATCCACAACGATTACAAGTTCGACAACGTGATTTTGGATCCGGATGATCTCACGCGGATTATCGGCGTACTGGACTGGGAGATGGCCACCATCGGTGATCCGCTCATGGACCTTGGCGGTTCACTGGGGTACTGGGTCGAACCCGATGACAGTGACGAACTGAAGCTGATCCGGACCCTGCCGACCCTGTGCCCCGGGATGTTGACCCGGCGTCAGATCGTCGCACGGTACGAGAAAATAGCTGGAGCGACCATAGAGAATTTTGCCTGGTATTATTGCTTTGGCCTTTTCCGGCTGGCGGTGATCGCCCAGCAGATCTACTATCGATTTTTCCATGGTCAGACAACAGACAAACGCTTCGGGATGCTGGGGGTCGCCGTGGGGATATTGGAGAAGGCGGCGGTAAGGGTGATGGAGACGGGAGAATATTGACGGTTTTGCCACAAGTCCGATATCTGCGTTACGCTTCATCCCTCGTCACTGCGGCATACGGGAAGTACGCCTCTTTCCTCGGGATGGAACATGAATGTTCGCCGTAAGGATCTTGATCGATTTGCCATTTGCTCGCCGAACCTCGCTTTCGCGGCCCGCAAACCTTGATCTCGAACTTGTGGCAAAACCGTCCTTGAACATTCCGCTATTCATTTTTTTCTTAAAACAGGAACCGCGGCATATCGATTGAGAGGAGAAGACATGGTATCGTTTGATTTGAAAGGCCGTATCGCTTTGGTTACCGGCGCCAGCCGTGGCATCGGCCGGGCGATTGCAGAGACATTGGCCGAGCATGGTGCAGAGCTGATTGTGGTAAGCAGGAAGCTGGAGAGCTTGGAAACGGTCGCAACAGGGATCCGCGAGAAAGGCGGTAAGGCGGCCTGCTTTGCCAGCAACATGGGCAGTCTCAAAGATATCGACTTGCTATACGCGAGAATCGGTGAGGAATACGGACGGCTGGACATCCTGGTGAACAATGCCGCCACCAATCCCTATTTTGGTGAGATGGCTACCGTGGATGAAGGGGTCTGGGAGAAAACCCTGGACGTGAACCTGAAAGGCCCTTTTTTTATGATCCAAAAGGCCATTCCTCTCATGCAGGTGGTCGGAAAAGGCGCAGTGGTAAATGTCTCTTCGGTCAACGGCATCCGGCCGGCAGCGTTTCAGGGCGTTTATTCGATCACCAAAGGGGCGATGATCACCATGACCCAGGCCTTTGCCAAGGAGCTATCAGTCCACCATATCCGCGTCAATGCCTTGCTTCCGGGATTCACGGACACAAAGTTCTCTTCGGTGCTTATGCAGAACAAAGAGATCTACGACATGGTGGTCGCTCAGATTCCGTTGAAGCGCCATGCGGATCCTATTGAGATGGTCGGTGCGGTGCTATACCTGGTTTCGGACGCGGCATCCTACACCACCGGTGCCTGTATTCAATGTGACGGCGGGTTGCTGGCATAACCGCCGGATTTCATCATAGCGAAAGGACAAGCGAAAGCATCCGCATGTCAGTTTCCGGATGCGCTCGACCGGGATGCGCTGGCTGATGGTCGACGCTGCCGACAGTCGACCAAGCCGGAGCCGGCTCCATCAACCCTTGATTACCGCATTCAATACCTGGCTCATCTCCTGAACCAGGTACGGCTTCTTAACGGCGCCGCAGAATCCGTAACGGGCATAGTTGGCCATCACCGGGTCGTTTGAATAGGCGGTGGAGACGATGGCCCGGACGTTGGGATGCAGCGTTCGATGATGGGGCGCGGGTGCTTTTGGGGCCATTGCGCGTGTATTCACACGGAGGCCAAGGCACCCCCTTTCCCCTACTGCTGCCCGCGTCTGCAGGCCGGCAGGGGTTCGAAGCGGGGCAAACCTAGGGGCTGAGTGCCGGTCCCGGACGCTGCGTGGGTCGGGG
>JAQYWF010000454.1 GCA_030145105.1 Desulfosarcina sp. | reverse complement strand
TGGGCGACAAGTTGGGCCTGGCGGTCGAGAACGCGCCGGTGGTCGGCGTCAGTGGCCCGGTGGACAAAGGCGGCCACAAGGAATCCGACGAGAACCAACGACAGCAGCAATGAGACATAAAGCGTGGAAGGCCGCAGGCGCGGGCTATGGGTCGAGGCGCCGGATGACATAGGGCGTCACCTCCGCGAAAGTCAGGACCTGCTTGCCCTTGTGGTCGGTCAGAAATGCCTGGGCGTCGCTGCGTGTATGAAAAGGGATCAGTTCATGCCCCATGGGCCCGTAAACATCGCTGCCGACCACAAAAAAAGCCTGGCGCGCATCGATGGCCTGCATGTCGTAGTACTCGGTGACAAAAATGGAGGCAATGTCGGTTTTGGTTTTACCCGGCCGGTATTGACCCAGATTGAAAAGGTATTTGAACATGTCCTTGGCGCCGTCGAAGTAATCGGTGGTGCCGTCAGCAATGGCCACCTGGGCCACCCAGTCCGGGTAGCGGGCCACGAACATGCCGCACACCGGGCATTTGGCTTTTTTATCCGGCGGCGTGGGAGCAATATCCTGCGACCAGGCCAAGGTACTGCCGATCAGCACGATAGACAGGAAGACGGTAGTTTGGATTCGGTTCACAATGTGCTTCCAGTGTTCAAATGAACGCCCATAGTAGCGGGAACGTTTGTCATGGGCAACACCGGCTGTCCATGGCTGCAAACAAGGACTGCCGGGGATCGCCCATTTAGGCTATTCGGCATCGGTTCCCGATCAGCTCTTGTTTTTTTTCTGCATCTTCATGCGCATCATTTTGCGCTTCTCGCGGATCATGCGGTTGTCTTCATACAGGTCGGTGTAGGCTGCCTTGATGGCGGTTTCAAAATCGGCCAGTTCGCCGCCGTTGGCCACGATGAAGGCTTCCGCATCGGTTTTCGTGGCGAATGCCCACTTGGCCCGCTTGCTCATGACCCCCATCTTGTTGCCGCCGATCACCCAAAAGGCGCGTTCGGCATCGATGAGCGCCTTGGTGTTGTAGTCGCCCACCTGGATACTGGCTGGTGCCGCGTCGATGTTGTTGGCCAGATCCACCGCGGCACAGCGCAGAGAGCAAAAACCCATTTCGACACCGTCGTCGTAGGTCAGCAAAACACGCGAATGGGCAAACTTGTTGCGGTCCATGCCGCAGTAAGGGCATTCCGGGTGCTTGCCGATATCGTCCTGGGCCCAAACCATTCCAGATTCGCCCAGGGGGCCGAAGAAAAACAGACCGCTCAGAAAAACCACCGTCATGGCCATAAGAACCGTCCTTCTCATAGTCGTCTCCTTTTTCTCAATTGTTTCATTCGTCAAGGATTTGCAGGTAAGCCTCATTGAGCCCCCTGTCGAATTCGTCGCGGCACTGCTTCAGGCAGGCACGGTCTTTTAAACAACCACTAGTGCATGCCTGGTAGGCATGCAGCAAATCGCGCCGTTGATCCCTCCATGCGGCATCCTGTTCCGGTGTCAGGTCAGGAGCGCTATCACGGGCTGTGCCGATGCGCAGACCGGCGCTCTTGAAGTCACCGATGACCACCGTGACCGGGTCGTCCTGCTGGATAATCTTGTTGACGTTGGAAAAGAGGATGACGTAGGAGCGGCCGGGCTTGGGCCCCACCGCCGTTGCCCGCAGGGGGCCGACTTTGGTGACGGGCACGGTAAAGGCTTTGCCGGTGGGTTCGTGAAGCAGGTAGGCCTTGTCCTTGCGGCTGAGCAGGGTTCCGGCCTTTTCGGGGTCGATAACACGAAAGCGAAAGTCCACGAAATGATCCGCCCCTGTCAGGCGGATACTCTCAAATCGGATGCCCCACTGTTCCTGATCTCCTTGGGCGCCCATCTCATCAGCATCCTGTTTTTGGGTTGGGATCGTACATCCACCAACAGTCAGTAATAGCACAATCAGCCAAACCATCATGATGCAAACAGCCTTTGATATCGATCGTTTTATCACAACCATATATTTGTCCTCAAGATTTCTTAACTATCGGTTCGGGTGACTTCGGAAAGCGTTATCAGACGTGTCTCTCCCTTACAGGGCGGGAGCCCACAACCAGTTGAAGAAAATGGTGGCGCTGACGTTTATCAGGCGTACCGCCTCTATCGGGATATCGACATTGAAGGTTTTTCGGCTTTCTTTGCGTTCGTCAGGTCTGGGGGCCGAAATACCAATGAGCATACGATCACATAGTGTGATTAGCACCCTCAACCGATTGAGTCAAACAACTAACTCTATTTTATCCAGGCATCAGGATGTTTTCCTGTCATGCCCGCGTAGGCGGGCATCCATGCTTTTCGAAACAGCTCCTTCTGGATAGCGCATATGCTTCACTGCGTGCCCCGCTTTCGCGGGAATGACACCGCTGAGAATGCAAGACTCCCCGACCCTTGATATTTAATCAGGGCACCAGGCCGGAAGGCCCCGGGGGCTTACCATAGAAAGATCCGAATATACTAAAATCCACCAGATCCACATTCCCGTCGCCGTTAAAATCAGCATCCGGGTCAGCGGTGCCGTATACAGCGCCGAACATCGAAAAGTCGATGAGGTTGACGATGCCATCGTTGTTCAGGTCGGCATCACAAAAATTACCATACCCATCACCGTCCGTGTCGCGTTGGCGTTCGTTGGGAATTCTTTTGCAATTATCACAGGTGTTGGGAACGCCATCACGATCACGATCCCGGCGCCCTTTGGGGCAACGGATGTCCACGTGGGCAAGCACCGTATCCAGCATCCCGAAACCGTATACGTCGTCCGGCCCGAGGTCGCCTAAATCAACGGCACTCCTTTGTAACGCTTTTTCCAGTTCGGGAACCGTGATGGC
>JAQYWF010000211.1 GCA_030145105.1 Desulfosarcina sp. | reverse complement strand
GTTCTAAGAGTAAACCAACAAATTCAATGTTTGAATGCCATTGGCTAATTTCTCCCCGATTAAGAATGTTAACAAGACGTCTATATAACATTCCCATACTGGACATTAATGAGATGTCAATTGAATATCAATGATATGTTAAAATTAGTCAACAGTTATCATGGTAAAAAGCAATATTAAAGCGGGGATTACCCTATCATTTGTTTCATTACTGCTCCTTGGGATAATGCCTTTTATTTCAAATAGTAGGCCTATGGAAATAAGTGCGTTGAACTTTGCACTCTATTTGTCTATCTGGCAACTTATATTCTCAACACCAGTATTACTTATTGAATATAAGTCTTCGAATCGTGGGATTTTTAATGCCAACTTGTCTAGTGGGCTAAAGAAAAAAACTGTTTTAATAATACTTGCAACTGGTGCAATGTTTGGTATCTCAACTTTTTTATATGTGCTTTCGATGGAAAAGGCAGGAACTGTCAGTGCTTCGATTGCTATCCAAGCTTACCCTCTTTTTGCGATTTTATGGGAAACGATATTTCTCAAAAGAAAAAAAAGCAAAGCAGAATTATTATTCACATTTTTATTAATAGTTGGCTTATATTATCTCGGTACTAATGGGACTTGGCAAATTAAGGGATTGTCATATTGGTTTATCTTTGCTTTAAGCGTTCCGTTCATATGGAGCGTGGCACATGTTATAATCAAAGAAGTCTTAGACAAAACCCCAATCACACCAGCTCAAGTAACTTTTTTCAGAGTATTAGTCTCAGCAATAGTGATCTTTTCAATATCAGCATCATCCAATGACCTAAATATAGTGGCCGGCTTAGTGAGGAATCATAGTTTTCTTGTTTTCGCACCCTTTTGATGATTCCTTTCTCGTGGATTGGCCACGCTTAAGACTCCAGGATCATTATTAAAGGGTGCATTCTTTTAGGTCAACGCTTTTCTCACATGCAATATCCGGGTTTACTATCTTGAACTTATAATCTGGTTTTATGCTGTCAAGCATGTTGATGTCTCTGTAGCAAGTTCAATTATAACGCCATGGCCAGCAGTAACAGTTGTTTTGGCAATTCTATTTTTACATGAGTCTATCAAAAGCTATCAAGTTGTAACTCTCGTAATTGTATTTATCAGTGTGTATGGAATACTTTTGTCCGGCAAAAAGAAAAAGAATGCAAAATTATTAGAGTCAAGAAGAAAAATTTGGGCCTAGATATTTCAGGAGCCGGGGAATTTATCCCATTACCAGTTCTTTGATATTATAGGCAGATCGACTTTGCTTGAATGCTTGAAGTTGATGCTTTTGGATCGTTAACTCCATGGCAGCAAATAGCCAACGGTTGTTGTCGTCTCCGCGCATCCAGCAACGGTCTATCTCGGACTGCCGGAAGAGGCTTGAAAACGATGGCTGTTCCAATCTTGAATGGGGACGGAACAGTTAAAGCCTCTTTTGGAGTGTTATATCCCATCAGCCGAGAAAAAGAAGAAAATTTTAAGGATAAATTATTAAAAAGCCTTGTAACTGTGAATGATCAGTCAAGTATATTTTAGGCTATACACGAGTTAATCCATTCGGGAAGAATGGCAAAGGCGTTTTCTGCAAATAGGTATCGACGCAGGATAACAGATAGCCAAACCATTCTTCACGATTCTGCAAACCTGAGATAGCTGCTATGGACGTTAATGTAAATAAATTCAGAATAATAAGCCACCTAATACAACATGTTGTGGCTCCCGTTTTCCGATAAAATCAACGCTTAGTTCTGCGTATCTTTACTGGCAAGTGTGAATGGGGTGAAACCGAAACCGGCATCACCCCTTTCCTATTTTACCCGTAGATGTTCTCAATCCATCGGATCGCTTCAATATCACTGATCGTGCCCAGATAACGTTGTGTCGTTGACAGGTTTGCATGGCGCAGGATGACCTTGCTGATGATTTCGATCGGTACACCGGAACGAGATGCAAAAGTTGCCGAATGCCGACGAAGATCATGCGGTCTGAGTTTGACACCGACCAGTTTGCCGGATTTGATCACCATCATTCTGGCAGCCTCATAGGTAATCGGGAATATCCGATCACTGGGTTCATTGCACACCTGTAGCGCGTATTCCCGCAATCGATCTGCCACTTTCTGTGGTATGAACACAAACTCATATTCCTTGCCGCTTTTGGGTTCACGCAGGACCAGTTTGCGGTTTTGCAGATCGCCCAATCGCAGTTTCAGCACTTCACCGATACGCATACCACCACGGGCCATCAATTCAAGAATCAATCGATTACGAACCTTGGTGGTTCGGAAGATGATTTCATCGATGGTTTCCTTCTCGATGATTTTCCATCGCAAAGGTACCCTTTCCCGATACAGCTTCCGAATCATGGGCCTGTCGCATGGGTTCCTGAGTTCGGGATCGATGTTGTTGCGCACGAAATTGAAAAAGGAAGAGATCTGGGAAAAACGGATTCGCTTGGTATAGGGTTTGTTGCCTTCGGTGAGACGGTTCAGGTAGGTTAGGATTTGTTCCGGGGTGACTTGTTCGATGGGACCATCACCGAATTCCTGGATAAACCGTTCGATGATGGCTCGGTAGGCTCTTACCGTGTTTTTTTTTCGAATGGGTCTTGTGGTAATCGATCCAGATTTTGGCTGCTTTGGAAAGTTTCATGGCCGACCTCCTTCGGTTAAGGGGTTGATGATTTGGGCAGCACCCAAGGTCAGCTTATGATATCTAGTTGCTAAATGCAAATTTAACGTATTCCTTGATAGTTATGGGGAATGGCAGGCTATGCCAAGGTTCAAACGCCTCACATTCCTAAAGATACACTTCACATAGTTTTATCAAACTATTGAAACCGCCTGCTTGCCCAAAGTGCCACTTTGTGGTAGCCTAAAACTTGTCTCATTTAAACATGCCGGATGATTGGTAATGTGCCCGCCAGACTAACCATTATAGGCAATACTTATGAACGACAGTCAATTTAAAAGATATATTTCCAATGCAAGCCGTTGGTTTGGGGTGGCATTGATATTTATCCTGTTTATATCTTGTAGTAATGATGCAGAATACAAACAGATTGATTTTACCCAAAAAATGGATGCCTACAGTCCCGTGGATAAAAAAAAGGACCGGACGACACTGCGGGTAGCTGTCGCAGCCATGATATCGCCCAAAGAGACCTTTATCTATTACCGGGAACTTATCGACTATCTGGCTGCTAAAATCGATCACGACGTCGACCTGATTCAACGCAAAACCTACCTGGAGGTCAATGAACTGCTGGCCAAAAGGCGTATCGACCTGGCTTTTATCTGCACCGGCCCATATGTTTCCGGGGCTGATAAGTACGGCATCGAAGCAATCGCCACGCCCATTGTGCGCGGCAAACCATTCTATCACTCTTATTTGATCGTCAATAAAGACAGCGCGCTGCAGTCGCTCACCGATCTCAAGGGCAAGGATTTTGCGTTTACCGATCCAGAATCCAATACCGGTGCTCTGGTGCCGCGTTACTGGCTTAGACAACTTGGCGCCGAACCGGAAACCTTTTTTCATAGCTTCACTTACACATACAGCCACGATAATGCGATCATGGCAGTTGCCAAAAATTTAGTGGATGGTGCAGCCGTCGATGGACACATGTGGGAATATTACCAACAGCGCAATGCATTTTACTCCTCCAAAACACGCGTGATTAAAAAGTCTGAGCCATTTGGCAGTCCGCCGCTGGTTGTCTCCAAGGCGTTGAACCCAAGCATGAAAAGAATGCTGACCGATATGATCTTGTCCATGCACGAAGATCCGGAAGGCCAGCGCATTCTTGGTGAATTGATGATCGATCATTTCGCCCCCCCTGAATCGCGGTGGTATACGCCGGTAAAAGCGATGATAGAACGAATTTCCGAGGTTGAGGACAGGGACGATGCTTCCCAAGAGTCTTAAAAACGTTCTGCTTCTCTCCGTCGCGTTGCTGGTGATTGCAACTGGCATCGCGGTTTCCCAGTTGGTGGCTCACCGATACAGCGTGAGCCTGCTGGACGGGGCGGCTGCGCGGGCCGAAAATATCGCTCATAAACTCTCCCTGGAAGCCGTGGATAAAATACTGATAAACGACGTGGTAGCGCTGCAAAAAATGCTGGATGATCAAATCGCCAGCGATCCGTATGTGGCCTACCTGTTTGTGGTCCGGGAAGGCAAACTGTTGACCCATACCTTTATAGACGGCGTTCCCGTCAACCTCATTCAGGCCAATACCATTGAACACGGTGAGGACGGCAATATCGAAAAAATTATTGCCCAGGACGGACATCGTTATATCGATGTCGCCTACCCGATATTCGGTGGAAAGGCCGGTATGCTGAGGATGGGGCTTTCAGAGACGCCATACCGACGCCAAGTCAGCCAATTATGGGTGCAGATGAGCGCCATCACCGTTGGCATCCTGGTGCTGGCACTATCGATCAGCCAGTGGGTAATCAGCCGGCTCACCCGTCCGTTAAGACAATTGACCCAATGTGCCGAACAGATCGGCGAAGGCAATCTGGACACCCAAATTGCCATCCATGGAAGGCAGGAAGTCACCAAGCTTGCATCCGCGTTCAAGTCCATGCTGGTTCGCCTGCAGGACTATACGCAACGCCTGCAGGATGCCAACCTGCGGCTGGAGCAGAAAAACAAGGAGCTGGATCGCACCCACAAGCAACTGGAGACCTCTTTTTCCATATCCCAGAGTATCGCGGCGCTTCCCAGACTGGATCAAATCTGTCGCTTTCTCATCCACACACTCAATGAAGTGGTAGAATGCCGCAACCTGAATCTGTTGGTGTTCAACCATGCGACACGATCCATCAATATAGCCACCTCTCATACCCGCACCTCCATACGGGTCGGTTTATCTGGAGGAAAAGCGACAGCTGATGGGAGATTCGACAATTGACGTGCGTCAACATTACCTCAGCTTTGGACTGGATCTGTCACCAGACTTCAAGGAGGCACCAGATCACATCTGTGCCGAACTGGAATTCATGCATGTGCTGATCAGCCAGGGAATAGATGCTATAGACGCTGTCGAGTCCGAGCAGCTGTCGGAAAGCGTCTGCCATCAGCACGTATTTCTTGAAAAACACCTCGGAACATGGATGCCCGCCTTCACCGACAAGGTGATCGAATACGCCCGGACCGACTACTATCGGCATCTGGCGGCTGCCACGCGAACATTTGTGGCCGAAGACATGGAGAGCCTGCCTGATCTGCCTGCCCAACAGGTGACACCGGTCCGGCACGAGGCATAGATCTTCAACGGTCTCACAGGACATGAGTCCAATACTGTCAGGCCGAACTTAACTGAGGATGGTCGCATGCAAGCTTTTGAAACCCTGCTCGACGAATCGGCCCGGGCCCACGGCCACCTTTGCCCCGGCCAGGTGGTTGGCGTCCGCATGGCCATGCTCGGCTGTCGGCTGATCGATCTGGATGAACCCACCCGCAGAGACCAGATCAAGAAGCTGATCGTTTATGTGGAAATGGACCGCTGCACAGCCGATGCAGTAGCCCATGTTACCGGTGTTAAACTAGGACGACGCAGCCTCAAATTCGTGGATTACGGCATCATGGCGGCCACGTTTCTGAATCTGGAGACTGGTAAGGCGTACCGCGTCATTTCCACCGAAGATGCTCGAGATCTGACGGCGATCTACGCACCGGATATTGTCGAGAAAGGACCGCGACAGCTGGCCGCCTATAGACGAATGCCCGACAGCGTCCTTTTCAGGGTCCAAAAGGTTCGGGTGGACCTCGATGAGTGCGATCTGCCGGGTCCGACGCGTCGCAAAGTTGCCTGCAGCATCTGTGGACAGACCATCCGTGACCGCCGGGAAGCTCTTGTGGATGACTACCCTGTATGCCGACCCTGTTCAGGCACCTGCTATTTTAGAAACGCCCGGGAAGTATCCTGGTCAGGAATTAACTGGACTCCCGGTGAAGCATCGACAAGGATCGTAAAACCCGGCAGTGCCAGCAGCGCACACCGCTTATCTGCTATCGACTGAAGGCCCCACCGACCTTTTTGAGAACGAACAAAGAGAGGGTGTCATGTTAAAAAAAATAAATGTTGAAGATGCCGTTGGTACCCATCTGGCTCATGACATTACCGAGATAAGGCCCGGGGAGTTCAAGGGACCGGCCTTTCGTAAAGGTCACGAAGTCTGCAACGAAGATATCTGCCACCTGCAGAAACTGGGAAAAAATCACTTGTACCTCATCGATCTGGCCGATGATGAAATCCATGAAAACCAAGCCGCGGCTATTCTGGCGAGAAGCCTGGCCGGTGAGGGGATCCGTTGGGAAGACGATCCCAAGGAAGGCAAGATAGGCCTCCATGCAGCCATGGACGGCTTGCTGAACGTGGATGTCGCGGCCCTGGCCGCCTTCAATATGGTGGATGAGGTCGTGTGCGCCACACTGCACAGCCATACGATAGTCAATAAAGGTGAGTTGGTGGCCGCTACGCGGGCGATTCCGTTGGCCATGAAGCTGGCGCCGGTGGAACGCGCCGCTGCCATTGCCAGCCAACATGGCGGCGTGGTTAGTGTCAAGGCCCTCAAAAAAGCCAAAGTCGGATTGGTCGTGACTGGAAGCGAAGTTTTCCATGGACTGATCGAGGATAAATTTGCACCGATCCTCAGCGGCAAAGTCACCGATCTGGGTTCCGAAGTGGCGGGGGTTTCTTTTGCTCCGGACGACGAAACTCTGATCACTGCTGCCATCCGCAGCCATGTTGACACAGGATGCGACCTCTTGCTCCTCAGCGGCGGCATGAGCGTGGATCCGGATGATGTGACCCGTAAAGCCATCCGCATGGCTGGTGCTCAGGAGATGCATTACGGGGCCGCTGCACTTCCAGGGGCTATGTTCCTGGTAGCCGCCATTGACGGCATACCCTTGCTGGGTGTACCGGCCTGCGGGCTTCACCACCGGGTAACAGTTTTGGATTTGGTGCTCCCGAGAATTTTGGCAGGCGAAAAGATAACCAAAAAGGAACTGGCCTTCATCGGTCACGGAGGCCTTTGCAGGGATTGTCCTGAGTGCAGCTATCCTCATTGCCCGTTCGGCAAGGGCCTATAGAGATGGTCTCACCTGCAACCATCGAACCCGATTGGGACGGATGGCGGTCCATAGCAACTGCCTCAGCAGCGGGTATCAACCTTTGCTGGACCTGCGGCGCATGCGACAATGGATGTCCCGTGAGTCTGGCCACCGGACGACTGCGCCCCCAACGCAATGTTCGCATGGCTGTCTATGGCATGATCGATGAATTGCTGGCCATGCCGGACGTATGGTATTGCCTGTCGTGCCGACACTGTCTTCAAGGGTGCCCTAACAAGGTCAAGCCTTACGAATTGCATCTGTACCTGCAGAATGAGGCTGTCCGTAGGGGGATATTCTCAACTGATTTTGTCACTGCCTACCATAGACTGTTTGCCGAGTTTCAGCGGGTTCGATGGCGAACCGTGGTCCATTGTTTCAAGAAAAAACTGGATTTTCTGCCGGATCAAACCTGGTATCAATGGCTAAAAAAACCGTTGCGCCATGCGCTGTATCGGCCCATTGCCTTGGGACAGAATCGAAGCGTACAACAATTGCAGAAACCGGAGGCAATTCTGAACGGCCAGGCCTGTTTCACGTGCAGTGAATGCAGCAGTTGCTGCCCGATCATCTGCGACGGTGATGTCTTCGATCCCCAGCGAATCATCCGCATGGCCAACCTCGGCCTTGTTGATGAGTTGCTCAGATCGCCTACCATCTGGCTGTGCTTAGGGTGTCAGCACTGCACGGATGCCTGCTCACAGACCGTTAGCGGATATGCCATCATACGGCGACTGCAGTTGCTGGCAATCGAGAACGGGATCGTGGACCCCGCACTTTCCATCCGATTGCTCGACGCTGATCAGATCATTTATTCGAAATTATTAGATGAGATTGATACCCTGATTGGCCTTTTTCGGATGATGTGATGATCATTCAATCATCGAAGATGAAAGCCTGTCATAGATTCAGCGTATATGAAAATAATCTCAAATTCATGTAGCTGCTATATCATTGTAATTTATCATAATATCATGCAATCGCAATACCATGTGGTTTGTCCCCACCTCCATTGATTGTATTCAAATTGCATGTTTGTTCTGGCTACAACAGCTTCGATTGATCTGTGGCGTTAAATACCGCCATCTCTACACATTCTTAGATAACTCACTTTGATTATTGACAGATTTATTCGTCTGAGTTTAATCTTCACCAAAATCAACACCCTATCATTCCCAATAGTAAGTTAATCATGAGCAACGATCGCATGAACAAGCTTGAGATGATCCAGGCCCTAAAAGACGGTAATGGCCTATCCAAAGCTGACTTCGATCCGATCATCTGCGGCGTAATCGATGCCTGTGCGGATTGCGACACCTGCAGGTTTCTCATGAACGATGACTGTCTCTTCTTCCCTGAGTTGTACAGGCTTGTGGACCGGGAAAAGGAAAGCGGACAGGCCGCACCTGACCATGAGTTGAAAGGATTGGTGGAGCTGTGCACGCTCTGCGGTTTGTGCCCGTGCCCCAATATTCGCAATGATATCATCAAATCGAAAGCTGCGCTGGTCAAACACAATGGAATACCACTAAGCAATCGCCTGTTGGCAGATGTTCAAAAATTTGGACGCATATGTGGAATGGTGCCGGGTCTGACCAACGCTGTTCTATCTAATAGTTCCGTCAAAGAGATCGTCAAACGAATAGCTGGGATACATCCAGTACG
>JAQYWF010000169.1 GCA_030145105.1 Desulfosarcina sp. | reverse complement strand
GGATCAGCGAAAAAAAGTAAATCAACGTGTCCAGGGGCGCGAAGTTGGTCTGCTCCGAAGGTTGGTACGTCGAATAGATCAGCAGGGCGACGATGAAATAGATGAAGTTTCCGAACATGGTGTCAGTAGTCCTGGCAGGATGGCATCAGGGGGATTTAGCACCTGATTGTCCACCGGATTGGCGTGTTTTCTTTCTGGATTGGCGATAGTAGCGTTCTTTTTCGCTGTAGATGCAACCGCAGTAAGGCTGGCGGTACATGCCCAGTCGACGGGATTCGTCAATACCGGTTTTCCACCCGTCCCGAAAATCCTGATAGAAAAAAGGCACGCCCACCGACTTTCCCACGGCTTCGCCGATCGATCGGATCTGATCATGTTTTTGAAATCGGCTGTAGAGCAGCGTGGTGGTAAATCCGTCGAATTTGCCTTTTTTAGCGAAATTGGCCGTGGTGGTCAGCCGGTCGTGGTAGCAGTAGGTGCAGCGATCGGCTTCCCGGAAGGCCACTTGGCGCAAAAAAACTTCCAGTGCATAGCCGGGCTGGTAAATCATCTTCAGGTCGATGGATTCCGCATAGGTTTTCAGGGTCTCCTCGCGCCGCATGCACTCGGTGAAGGGGTGGATATTGTTGCGATAGAAAAAACCCATGACCTCGCAATGGTCGTCGCGCAGCACCTGCACCGGATAGATGCTGCAAGGGCCGCAGCAGATATGCATCAGCAGCTTCATTGGCGGGCTCCGAAAATGGCGGTGCCGATGCGCACCAGGGTAGCGCCTTCTTGGATGGCCACCTCGAAATCGCCGGTCATGCCCATGGACAATTCCTGCATGCTCACACCGGGGATGTTGCGCTCGACGATCCGGTCCCGCAGCAGGGCCAACTGGCGGAAAAACGGGCGGGCCAGCTCCGGTGCATCGAAAAAGGGCGGCATGGTCATCAGCCCCTTCACCCGGAGGTTTTCGAGACCGCTTATCTGCGCGATCAATTCAACAGCGCCGGTCTCCGCGATGCCAGATTTGGTCTCCTCCCGGCTGATATTCACCTGGATGAGAATGTCCTGCACCTTGCCGTTTTTACGCGCTTCTTTGTCCAGCGCCTTGGCCAGCTTGAAGGATTCCACCGAATGGATCAGGTCAAACATGCGCACTGCGTATTTGGCTTTGTTGGACTGCAGGTGGCCGATGAAGTGCCATTGCACGGACCTTTCATACAAAGTGCTGAACTTGTCCCGGGCCTCCTGAATGTAATTTTCACCCAAAATCGCGGCACCTGCATCGATGGCTTCTGCCACTCGATCGGCATCGACGGTCTTGCTTACCGCAACCAGGCGGACGGAATTGGGAATGCGGCCGCAACCGATGGCTGCGTGGGCGATTCGCTTGTTGATCCGGGCCAGTCGTTCCTTCACACTGCGAGTCCTTTCGGGTTTTCAGCATTCATCCTCACCACTCCCATCTTGATCAAGGTCTCGATCACCTCACACACGGGAAGTCCCACCACATTGGTGTAGGATCCATGAATACGCCGAACGAGGAAAGTTCCCATCCCCTGGATGGCGTATGCGCCGGCTTTGTCAAAGGGTTCGCCGGTCTGGATATACCAATCTATTTCGTCCTTGGTCAAATCCTTGAATTGCACATCCGTTTTAATTGCATCGCTGATGCCAGTGTGTTTGTTTTTACAGACGATTGCATATCCGGTATATACAAAATGAGACTGGCCGCTCAACCGTTCAAGCATCTGCCGGGCTTCACCTGAATCGCCGGGTTTGCCGAGAATGGTGTTGCCGATGGTGACGATCGTATCCGCCCCGATCACCCAACTGTCTGGATATTGCCGTGCAACCGCGTCGGCTTTGGCCTCGGCCAGGGTTTTGACATAGTCCGCAGGGTTTGCTAACAGGACTGAATCTTCATCGAAAGCGCTGGGAATCACCGCAAAGGTCAACCCGGCCTGTTCGAGCAGGTAGCGGCGTCGCGGGGACTGGGATGCCAGAATCAGTTGGGGTGCTGTTGCCGTCATATTCATTTTGCCATTTAAATCGATAGGGTTTTTTAACAAATGCCATGCACAATAACAAGGATCAAAGGGACATCCCAGTAAACGCAACTCGCTTCTGGATTCTCGGCGCAGGCCGATTCGGTCAGATCGCCGTGGAGCGGATCATCCGGCATATTCCCCATGCGACCCTTATCGTGGTGGATCAGAAATCGTCCACGATGGATGGAAAGAATATCACCACGATCCGCGAAGACGGCATCGAATGGCTCAATCGCACGCTCGATCCGAATGCATCGGTAGACACGATTATACCGGCCATTCCAGTTCATGTCGCGGCGGATTGGTTGAAGCTTAACCTAAAGCATCTATATCACATTCATTCATTGCCAATTAAGGACTCCTGGCTGACCCGATTGCCTCATGCCATGCGGGGAACAGCCGGTCAGGCATTTGTCAGCCACGCCGATTTCATATGTCCGGACAATTGCCCCGAGCCGGAAAACCTATGCACCCATACCGGAAAACCCAGGCCCATGGATCTCTTTCGCCTGTTGGCCCGCTTTGATGTCGACGATCTCCTGCCCATCGTCATTCGAAGTCATCAGCTGCTGTCCGGCGTAGGTGGGATTTACCCCGCCGAACTGCTGTCCGCATTGGAGACCGTTTGCAATAACAGCCATCGAGCGATGATGATTGCTACCGCCTGCCGCTGCCATGGTGTGGTGGAATTCATACGCCTTGAAAAAAAGGGCGGCCCCCCGTTCCACGATGAGCCATGTGCTTGACATTTCGCGGGATACCCGTTATTAGCTGCCTCACCAACCTGAACCATTCAATCCGCGCGTCCCGTGCCAAGAGACAGCGACTGCCTGGGTGGCGGAATTGGTAGACGCAAGGGACTTAAAATCCCTCGAGGTTTAACCTCGTGCCGGTTCGATTCCGGCCCTAGGCACCAATAAAAACGATGGGTTAGCCAAAATTGGCCGGCCCTTTGTTTTTTTTTAAACATTGATTGTATTCTTTTAACCTTGAGAACCTAAAATGAAAAAAACCTACGATTTAAATGTCATCAAAAGGAACACCATTATCACGCCTGATCAGCTTCGGGAAGAATTTCCGATGACTGAAAAAGCGACCCGAACTGTATTGGATAGTAGGCAGGAAATTAAAGATATTCTGGACGGCAAGGATAGCCGGCTTTTGATCATCACCGGACCCTGTTCCATCATCAGCCAGCGGCAAGCCTTAACATATGGTGAACGGCTGGCCGAGCTGCAGGAGAAGGTCAAAAAGACAATCAAGTTGGTCATGCGGGTCTATTTCGAAAAACCGAGGACCAATGTGGGATACAAGGGGCTCATTTCCGATCCGCATATCGATAAGAAAACCTATGATATCGACGAGGGGTTGAGAACGGCCAGAAGGATATTGATGGGCCTGAATGAGATGGGCGTCGCTGCGGGCACTGAAATTCTGAGCCAAACGGCCGCTGAACGCCTGTCCGGTCTCATCTCCTGGGCCTGTATCGGCGCCCGAACCACTGAATCCCAAAACCACCGGGAATGGGCCAGCGCCTTCTCGATGCCGGTGGGCTTTAAAAACGGGACCGATGGGAATTTGAATACGGCCATCAATGCGCTGCTGGCGGCCTCTTCTGCACAGGTTTTTATCGGAAATGACCCCTACGGCGTGACGTCGAGGGTCTTTTCAAAAGGCAACCGATATTGCCACATCGTCCTGCGGGGTGGAAAGCGGCCCAACTACGATCCGGTCAGCATCGGCGAAGCCTGCAGCATGCTGTCCAAGCATCCTTCGCTGCTTCAATTTTTAATTGTGGATTGTTCTCATAAAAATAGCGGCAAGGATTACCGCAGGCAGGCAGAGGTCTTCAATCATGTGTTGATTCAGAGAGTCGGCCATACCAATGGCATTCACATCAAGCCCAATACAGCCATTCGGGGAATGATGCTGGAGAGCAATGTGGAAGCGGGCAAGCAGCCCTTTGTTTACGGGGAAACCCGAAAGGAAGATCTTAACCCGTTCATTTCCATAACGGATGCGTGTATCGGATGGGAAGAGACCGAAGCCATTATCCTTGCGGCCCATCGACAATTATGAACCCAATCATGGCCTGGGAACAAAGATCTTATCCAGGTAAAACGGATCGTCAAAATGGCACTCCCCGACGTCGAAATCACAATCGCATTGGAATTTTTAAATGACCGGCCAATTCTCTGATGAGTATTTGGGAAACTTAATGAATTTCGGCCTGGCGGCACGTACCCATAAAACCCGAAAGCCATGTAAACAGTGGCCTTGAAGGAAATCCTGGCGGTCATCAGCGCTTGCCGCAAATGAGTCTTCGGATTCGACGAACGTCGCATGATGATAACGAGTGCAAACGATGCATGAGGTGATGATGGAAATAGATGCAGAAAAAAGAGATAACAAGCGGATTGAACCACTGGCTGTGCCGGACATTCGGTTGCTCATTCAGGGCGTGGCGCGCGACCTGATCAATATCAGCGACAACGGAATTGGCATCCAGATCGACACGCCCACGGACTTTCACCTGGGTCAGCGTATAGATGATATCCGCCTGGACATACAGGGCAAAACGCACCGGCTGCATGGCTCCGTCGCCCATATTAGCCGCCTGAAAACCGGGCATGTCCTCGGTATTCGCCTGGAACTTCGTTCCATTGAGGAGTATCGATATGTCGCTGATCTGAAGAATCGTTGTGCAGGGCAGACCGAGGGTCAGTAACCCAATGGAAGGCCTGCCATGGCTGACCCGGCCCCTGCCGTGAGAGTGATTAAAAGCCTCGGTGGCTTGTCGACATGCCGGCGTTTACCATTCCGCCTGCCCTGTCCGGCCCACCCCCTTGCTCGTTTGTCGGATCGGCCCTTTTCCCAAAAGAAGTGAACTTTATACAGCCGCCGGTGTCTATCGCTTCAACCATCACAAAGGAGGCTGGAAATGAAAATGACGAAAAAGCAGCTTATTACGGTTGTGGCGGTCTTGAGCCTGGGTCTGATATCCACCTCGGTCTGGGCAGGATCCAAACAGCAACATCGCTGGGAAGGCGTCGCCATCGGCGTCGGTGCGGTGATCGTTGGCAACGCGCTGATCAACCACCACGCATATGGATATCATGGCGGACCACCGGTGGCGTTTTCATTCACCTACCGGGAAAACCACCGGCACCCTTCAAGGCATCACGGATACCGGAAGCCGCATTACGGAGGCCATCAGAACCATTGGCGTCCCCATGACCGTGGACCCCAGTACAAAGGGCATCGCCAATATGGGGACGCACGTAGCCACCGCCAAAAGGGGAAATGGCAATTCAAGGACCGTGGCCATCATGGTGACCGGAGGAGCCATAACCGCGGTCAAGGTGGACGGAGATACTAAACGCACCTTTCCACAACATGCTTGAACAACGATAGCGATCGTATTCCCCGTCGCTTGCGGCAGGGAGGGTTCAATCGGCTTAGGAGGAACAATCCGGGGCATCTGCAGGGTGGATGTCCCGGATTGTTCGTTAAAAATAAACTTAGACATGCATGCTTTCTTGACATACATTAGCACCCGTTTGAGAAGCGTGTGCGCTTATCATACTTATATGTGATCAATTCAGATACGTGATGAGAGAGGGAGGAAAACGCAACGATGAAAAAATTGATCCTGATCGCTTTGATGGGGATGTTCGTGTTAAGTGGCTGTGCCACACCCGAGACCAAAACAGGTAAAGGTGCCGCCTATGGTGCTGCCGGCGGTGCGGTGGCTGGCGCCGTGTTGGGCCAGGCGATAGGCCGCGATACACAAGGAACGCTCATTGGTGCGGCGGCTGGAGCTGCCGTGGGTGCCGCCGCCGGTGCCGGCGTCGGCCAAATGATGGACAAGCAGGAAGCCGAAATGCGCGATGCCCTGGCGGCTTCCGACGCGGCGGCTGTGAGGCGGGAAGGGGAACTGCTGGCCATTACCCTGAAAGGGGACGTCAGCTTCGATCTCGATTCCGATGTCGTCCGGCCCGGCCTGTACAATGAATTGGACCGAATCGCCCAGATCATGATCAAATATCCCCAGACCTCGATTCTGGTGGAAGGCCATACGGACGGCACCGGTTCAGAAATCTACAACCAGCAGCTTTCCGAACGTCGTGCCACCAGTGTGAAAAATCTTCTCTTAGGGCGAGGTGTTCAGGAATACCGGATTAATACCGTAGGATACGGAAAAAGCCAACCGGTAGCCACCAACGCCACACCGGAAGGGCGCCAGATGAACCGCCGGGTGGAAATCCGCATTAATCCCAATGCCCAGGGATGATACTGACAACAAGGTGTTGATTATTGCTTTGACCTGGTTGTCAAATAAATTTACTATTCAGCGTTTCTTGATTTTTGAACCGCGATAGTGAGCGCATTCCCCGCGGCTCGCCGCGGGGAGGCTTCAATCAGATCGGCCGGATTGTGCTGCATCGTCTGTGCTGTTCCAGGTAACGACGCATGGAATGACGCCAGTTTCTGCCGGCGCCATAAAACCTAAAAAACAGTGAACTTTTTTTTCTGACCGGTGTCTAAAACCATACAAAACAGAATTGTGCATGACAAAGAGCTGATCCTGCGGTTGCAGCGGGGCGACGAATGGGCCTTTCAGTTGATGGTTCGCCGGTTTCGCACAAAGATCTTTTCTATCGCTTTCGGAATTACGCTCGACACCGAGGAGAGCCAGGACATCATGCAGGAGGTTTTTTTGCAGGTGTATCGAACCATCGGTGATTTCAGAGGGGATGCGTCGCTGGCCACCTGGTTGCACCGCATTACGGTCAACCGGTCCCTTAACTGGAAGCGGCGGTGGGCCCGGCGATTCAAATGGCTGCACGTCTCTACCGACAGCACCGATGGTCTGCCGGCAGCAGAACCTGAAAGCGATTTGCCCTCACCGGAAATCCGGGTGGCCAATGCGCAAACCCGTCAACAAATCGACAAGGCCCTTAAAATGCTTCCGGAACAAGCCAGAACCATCTTTGTGCTCAGGGAACTGGAAGGCCTGGCTTACGAGGAGATTGCCGATGCCATCGGGATCAAACTGGGAACGGTACGATCCCGGCTGTTCCATGCACGCAAGCGGCTTAAAGAGATCCTTCAGCCGCTGGTGGAGGAGGAAGAATGACCCATCCCGATTCGAACGTCTGTGACGAAATCCTGCTGGACAGATATCTGGACGGAGACGTGGACGCCGGTGAAAGGGTGCAGATGGAGGCCCATATTGCAGCGTGCCGGCAATGCCGCCGCCAGGTGGCCTCCCTTGAGGCCTTTTCACAGAATCTTAACGACCGGGTTCAACACGCTGTGGATTCAGTGGATTTCGTGGCCCTTGAAAAACAGGTGTTGAACAAAGCCCTTCGGCAATATCGTTCACGGGGTGGTCTCTCCAGGTTTGTCGCTTCTTTGAAATATATCATCCCGGCGACGGTAACGGCCGGTCTGCTGCTCTTCTTCACTTATTCCAACTATGTGCTTAAACCACCGCCCGTACCCAGCGCAATTATAAATTCTTTTACAGGATCGATGTCATCTGTTATGATTTTTGAAACTCCCGAAACCCGACAAACCATCCTCTGGTATACTGAAGAGACAGACGTGGAAAGTGAACCCAATGCGGTATAGATTTCGCTGTTTGCTGGTGGTTGTGGTATTGATGCTCTCATGGTTTGGCACCGCCGACTCCCTGTTGGCCCAAGAAAGCTGCCGTATCAGCGTGGAAACCATACTTGCCGCGCGCAATGACAACGTGGTCGATCCAAAATTGAAACGACACATCGGTGAATTGCAATCCATGTTTAATTACACTTCCTACCGACTGCTCAGCAGCGAAAGCCTCAACCTGAGCGTGGGCCAGTCTGGCATGGTGTCCCTTCCCGGTGACCGCCGGCTGAAGATTACGCCCCAAAAAATCCACGGTAGCAGGGCCGATATCGTTTTGCTGATGATGAAGCAAACGCGGACCGTTTTTGAAACCCAGGTCCAGCTGCTCAACCGGGGAAATTTGTTCGTCGGCGGACCCGCATACCAGAATGGCAATCTCATCTTTAAAATTTCCAGCGCGTATTAAAAGCCCCAATAAGATAAACTCCAGATCTTCAATACTCTTAGTCCGATAAATGACGGGTGTTCGTTTTTGTATCGGCGTTGATGGTCCCGCTTTGAAAAAACGCCAATCCGGTTGAACTTTCCTGAATATGTGGTGTCTAATGGGGTAAAGACAACGCAAAAGGAGATTGACCATGAGAATGAAAATGCTTCTTGTAGGTCTGGTCATTGCCCTGTTCGGAAGTGCGCTGGTTTCTTCATCCGTAATGGCGGGAAGCAAACAGAGGCATCGATGGGAAGGGGTTGCCATCGGCGTGGGGGCGGCGATCCTGGGTCATACCATATACCAAACCCACAAAGCCGAACAGCAGCCACAGGTTGTCTACGTCGAACCGGAACGTACCTATCGGTATAACTATGGGCCCAGGCATCGCCACGGCCATTGGGAGTGGCAGAAAACCTGGGTTTCCCCAACTTACGAAACGGTCTGGAATCCGGGGCACTATAACCGAAAAGGTCACTGGGTTTCGGGACATTGGATGGAGGTGGAAACCTCAGATGGTCACTGGTCCCGGGAACGGGTATGGGTCGCCCATCACCGCGACCCATATTGACATGGTCCCGATAGTTTTGATGAAGAATCGATCTCCCGAGGGATGCATATCCTGAGGGGGATCGCTTTAATCCGAAATGGACCGCGTAGGAGAAATAAGAAAAAAATATCACAATGAAGTAACCCAACTTTCTCAATTTTCATGCAGATCTGAAATCGAAACTCATTGAATATCTATTAATAACAAAATATTATCAATCCGGTCAACAGTGGCACAACTTGTGCTTTTTCATGAAGCGAAATATAAAATGCCGAGCACGCAGCCCGATGCCCTGGCAATAGAATGAAAAACTTTAAAAGCACAGGATGGAGGCCTGTCCATATGAAACCATTCGAAATCAAAAAGAAAAACAAAAATCTGGAAGTGGTGGCCAAGATTACCGACAGCATGGTTCAGGAATATGGGTGCCGCATTAAATACAACAAAAAAAGTGGTCAGGTTGATCTCATCGGAGATGATTACTGTGAGGATATCGTGACGGAAGTGGTCACGGGCATGATGGATGATTGATCTTCTGCCAGCATGCTGGGCCGGATAAGACACCGATGGGCAGCAAGCAGGATAAAGGTTCCCCGTCCTTTATGGCAGGCTATCCGCGAAATAAAACCCGCCTCAACCGCCATCCCCCGCTTAAGCATTTTCTGTGATGCTCCCGCATAAATGAAAATTGCAAAAAACCGCCCGCCCTGATAGTTTAACGCAGTTTGTCCTACGCGCAATCGTTTTCTACTTTCGTTGCTTACGCATGCGAATTGGATCTTCGGAAGATTCGACCCATGGGCGTTGACCTATATTTCAGTAATCAGCTGATGCCGCTGGCAGACAAGCTCCTCGAAAACCTCGGTCCGGAAGGTATCGGCGGCAATATTCTGGACCCACCGGTGGTGATCGTTCCAAACATGAACCTCTCCAAGTGGATCAAACTCACCCTTGCCCGCAAAACCGGAATTTTCATGAACGTCGAGTTTCAATACCTGGAAACCGGACTGTGGCAGATGATCCAGTCCCTGGACACTAGGTCGGGCCCCAGTCCCAAACTGATGGACAAAGACGGTCTTAAAATCATCCTGTTTTTCCTCCTTATGGCCCAGGACCGTGAAATATCGGATCTGACTCCCCTCAACCCCTATCTTCGATTGACCGGGGGGAACGCGCGCAGCGACATCGAAATCCGTTGTTGGCAACTTTCCGAAGAACTGGCCCGATTGTTTCAAGAATATGAATACCACCGGTCGGATATGATCCAGCGATGGCTGACCGACAGCGAAACCACCGATCCCATGGAAATCTGCCAGCGCTGGATTTACCGGACGATGTGTTCCCTGAAAGATCAACTGGGGCGGTCGACCGGCCAACCGCTTCTTTCCGTTGCCGACTATGCCAGGGACATCCTTTTTCCAGCGGCCGCAGAAAAAAAACATG
>JAQYWF010000200.1 GCA_030145105.1 Desulfosarcina sp. | reverse complement strand
GCGTCCAACGCCGATATTGGCCGTAATGGGACGGTTTGAACTTGGCTCAAATATCTTATTTTTCTCGCTCAACCAACCCCTTGACAAACCAGCGCTGCATCATCAGCACCACCAGGATGGGTGGCATCATCACCAGCAGTGAACCGGCCATGGCGACGTTCCAGTAGGGTATGTCGTCCGCCTGCGGAATCAGGTGCTGAAGGCCGATGACGGCGGTGGTCATGTCCGGATTGGTGGTGATGAGCAGCGGCCACAGATACTGGTTCCAGCCGTAGACGAACTCGATAACCACCAGGGCGGCAATATTCGTCAAGGAAAGCGGCAGAAGAATCTTGCGGAAAAACATCATGGCCGAGGCGCCGTCCAGCTTGGCGGCTTCGCACAGCTCCTCTGGCACGGTCAGAAAAAACTGCCTGAACAGGAAGGTGCAGGTGGCCGAGGCCACCAGAGGAAGAATCAAACCCGTGTAGCTGTCCAGCAGGCTCCATTCCAGGGCGATTTCAAAATCGTTGCCGACCCACCATTGAATCAGGCTGTTGAGGTGCACGGTGTCGACAAACCACTGCAGGGGACCGAAGATGTTGGCTGCAATCTCGTAGGTGGGCAGGATACGAACCTCCACCGGCAGCATCAGGGTGCAGAAGACCGTGGCAAAGGCCACCTTGCGGAAGCGGTAATCGAAATAGACGATGGAAAAGGCGCCCAGCATGGAGACCACGATCTTGCCGATGGTGATGCCCGACGCCATGATGAACGAGTTGGTCAGCTGACGCCCCAGATTACCCTTTTCCCAGGCCGTGTTGACATTCACCCAGAACTGGTCACCGGGAATCAGCGGCATGGGTACTTTGGCGACCTCCTCCAGTGGCAGCGTCGCCGCCACGACCGTGTAGAAGATCGGAAAACCCACGATACAGATGCCCAGCATCAGAAAACCGTAGGTCAGTACGTCGAGTATAGGGGTTCGTTCAACCATGGAAAGCCATTACACCGTATAGTGAACTTTGCGCTCCACGAAACGGAATTGGAGCACCGTTATAGTGACGATCAGGATCATGAGCACCACGGACTGGGCCGCGGATGACCCCAGGTTCAAGCCGATAAAGCCATCCTGGTAAACCTTGTACACCAGGGTGTTGGTGGCGCCGCCGGGCCCTCCCTGGGTAACCGTGTGGATCACCCCGAAGGTTTCGAAAAAAGCGTAGATGATGTTCATGACCATCAGGAAAAAGAAGGTCGGCGAAAGCAACGGAAAAGTGATCGTCCAGAAGCGCCGGAACGGCCCAGCCCCGTCCATGGCAGCCGCTTCGATGAGCGAGTGGGGAACGGCCTGGAGCCCGGCCATAAAAAAGACAAAGTTGTAGCTCACCTCTTTCCAGGCGCTGGCCATCACCACCAGGATTAAAGCGTCGGTGCCGCTGAGCATCGGGTTCCAGTCGATGCCCAACCGATCCTGGATAAAAAAGGCCAACACGCCGAATGACGGGTGCAACAGGAAAAGCCAGAGGATGCCCGAAATAGCCGGCGCCACGGCGTAGGGCCAGATCAGCATGGTGCGGATCAGGGCCTTGGCCCGCAGGGCCCGATTGGCCAGCGAGGCGATGAACAGGCCGAAGGCGATGCTGGTGATGGCCGTGGCCAGGCTGAATCCGAGGGTGATCCCGATGGATTTAAGGTACAGGGGGTCGGTAAAGATATTGATAAAATTGTAGAACCAGACGAACTGGCTGCGCTGGCCGAAGGGATCGCTGAGCATGACCGACTGGAGCAGGCCCTGCACGGCCGGCCAGTAAAAAAAGGTCAGTGTGACCAGAATCTGAGGCAGGATCAGCAGATAAGCCAGGGTCCGGGAGGTGAAATGGGATCGTTTGATCATGGTTTAGGGTGGTCAATGCCGGTGTCTGTGTCGCGGAAATAATAGATCGCAAGTACCAAAGTTCAAATTACACTATCCAACTTTCAAACAAGATTAAAAACCAATATTGGCGTTTTTGTCATTGTGATTTATTTGTCATTTGGTTTTCTGGATATTGTGATTGTTCTGGTTTTGGCTTTCTGGCCCAAAAAACACGACTTCCAGGATTAAGGGGCTAACGGTGCACCGGCGCATGATATCGCGCATCAACCGGTGCACCGCAAGGCGTATACCGCTGTTTTTTGGAATGTCTACTTGTAGGTTTTCTCAAATTCACGCAGCTTGTCGTTGCTTCTGGATACCGCGGCGTCCATGGCCTGCTGCGGCGTCTTGGAGCCGTTCCAGAGCAGCTCCATCTCTTCGTTGATGATATTTCGAATCTGGACAAAATAGCCCAGCCGGAGCCCCCGGGAGTTCTTGGTGGGTTTGCGGCGGGTCATCTGCCCAATGCCCACTTCCTGGTAGGGGTTTTCATCGAAATAGCCTTTTTTCTTCAGCGACTCGTAGGCCGTGATGGTGATCGGGAAGTAGCCGGTCTCCATGTGCCACAGTTCCTGCATGTCGTTACTGGCGAGGAAGTCGAGAAAAGCGGCCACGCCCTTATACTCTTTCTTGGGATGACCCTTCATTACCCACAAGGAAGCGCCGCCGATGATGCTGTTCTGGGGGGCTTTCATGCTGGCTTCTACCGGCAGGGGGGCCAGGTCCCAGGCAAACTTGGCATTTTTCTTGACATTGCCGATGCCGCTGATGGATTCCATCAAAATGGCTGCGTCCCCGCCGACAAAAGCGGCCTGGGGTCCCTGGTATTTCTGACCTTCGTAGGAAAAGCGGTTGTCCGCCATCCAGGATTTAAGCCGGGTGAGGTGGTTGACCACCTGGGGATTGTTGATCTGCAGTTCACAGTCCAGGCCCTCGTAACCATTGGCCTTGGATGCAAATGCCAGGTCGTGCACAGCGCTATAGTTTTCCACCTGGGTCCAGGACTGCCAGGAAGTAACCATGCCTTTTTTCACACCGGAGGCCACCAGTTTGGCCGTGATATCGCCCATCTGGTCCCAGGTCAGCGGTTCGGTCTTGGAGGGCAGGTCGATACCGGCCTTTTTGAACAGGTCCACGTTGTAATACATGACCGGTGTAGACGAGTTGAACGGCATGGAAAGCAGGTTCTCGTTTTCGTCCACATAGTATGAAAGAACCGGCTGCAGGTAGCTGGACCAGTCGATTTTGTAGCCCTGATCGGCCATGAGACTGTAGACCGGATAGATGGCCCCGGAGAGCATCATGGTGAGCGTGCCCACTTCGAAAGACTGCAGGATGTGGGGATGCTTTTTGGCCCGATAGGCGGCCACGCCGGCATTGACCGTCTCGTCGTAATTGCCCTTGTTGGTCTCCACCACCACGAAATCGCTCTGGGATGCATTGAAGGCATCCACGATCTTTTTCAAGGTTTCACCCCGGGCACCCCGCATGGCGTGCCACCAATGGATTTCAATGGGTTTTGCAAAAACCTGATCGGCAGCGAAAACCGCCAGAATCACCAATACCATCAACATCATGAGTTTTTTAATCATGGCTGCACGCTCCTCCCGATTGTATGTAACGGTTTGAAAATAGATAGAAAAGAAGATAGATCCGCCCGAAATGAAATAAGAATAATGGGTTCCCTCTCACGAGTCAAGCATTTATTAAATTGTCGCCACGAATTGAAAGGCAGCACTAAATGGGTTTGAGAAAATACCGGCCGCCTTCCAAAGAGTGCTTGACTTGAACCGGAAAAGCATGGTCATTTTTCAGGACAACACTCAAAATCAGGAAAATGCGATCCATGGCAAAAGTCATTATCAGGGACATCATTAAAAAATTCGGTAAAACAGAAGTGGTCCACGGCATCAGCCTGGACATCACAGACAAGGAATTCGTGGTCCTTGTCGGTCCCTCCGGTTGCGGCAAATCCACGGTGCTGCGCATGGTGGCCGGGCTTGAGAAGATCACATCCGGCACTGTCAGCATCGGTGACCGCATCGTCAACGACATCGCCCCCAAGGACCGGGACGTGGCCATGGTGTTCCAGAACTACGCGATATACCCGCACATGAATGTCTTTGGCAATATGAGCTTCGGGTTGAAGCTGAGCAAAACCCCCAAGGCGGAGATTCTCGAACGGGTAAACGAAGCGGCCGATATCCTGGGCCTGGATGAGCTGCTGCATCGCAAACCCCACGAGCTCTCCGGCGGGCAGCGGCAGCGGGTGGCCATGGGGCGTGCCATCGTTCGTAAACCGTCAGTATTTCTTTTCGATGAACCCCTGTCCAACCTGGACGCCAAGCTGCGAACCCAGATGCGTGTTGAAATAAAACGGCTGCACCAAAAAGTTCAGTCTACCGCCATCTATGTCACCCACGACCAGGTGGAAGCCATGACCCTGGCCGACCGCATCGTGGTGATGAGAAATGGGAACATCGAACAGGTGGGTCAGCCCATAGAACTGTTTCAGAACCCGGCCAATACCTTCGTCGCCGGCTTTATCGGCAGCCCGCCCATGAATCTGGTTCCCGCCCGCATCGTCCACGAAGGCAACACCCTGAAGATCCGATTCAACGACCAGCTCAGCGTGCCCCTCCCTGAAAAGGAGGGCATGTCGATTAAAAAAGAGACCGATGTCGTCATGGGCCTTCGCACCGAGGATTTTACCGTAGACAACGGCGACGGCGACTATCCCGAGGAATGGAAGTTGGACGGCACGGTAGAGGTGGTCGAACCCCTCGGCGGGGAAACACACATGCACATGAATTTTAAAGGCATCACATTTATCGTCAAAAGCGAGGGCCGCAGAATCTTTCACGCCGGCCAGCATTTGCGCATGGGCATGAACCTGAATCATCTGCATCTGTTCGATGCCGGCACCACTCAATCGATGTATTGATTGCCTTGATTCATGGGTAAAATAAGTGTACCTATAACGGGTGTGTCTGTCCGTTTTTACTTTTCCTGAACTGTTCTAATTTATTTTAGTTTCCTTGATCCGGGCGCCGGACCGAGACCGTTTTATCCACCGAGGAGGACCCATCATGCAAGTCACAATCAAAAAAGCCGAGCAGCTGAAAGCCAAACCGGATGAAAACAAGCTGGGGTTCGGCACGATCTTCACCGATCACATGTTCAACATGGATTACAGCGTGGAAAAAGGATGGCACAATCCCCGCATCGAGCCCTATGCACCCTTGGTGATGGAACCATCCACCATGGTCCTCCACTATGGTCAAGGGGTCTTCGAAGGCATGAAGGCCTACCGCAACCAGCAAGGGGGCGTTCAACTGTTTCGCCCCCAGGAAAACTTCAGGCGCCTCAATACGTCCAACCGCAAGCTCTGCATACCTGAAATCGACGAAACCTTTGCCCTCAAAGCACTCAAGCAGCTGCTCACTGTCGAAATGGACTGGATACCCAGCGCTCCGGGAACCTCGCTTTACGTGCGCCCCACCATCATCGCCACCGATCCCTTCCTGGGCGTCCGGGCGTCCTTTACCTACCGGTTCTTCATAATTCTCAGCCCGGTGGGGGCCTACTACGCCGAAGGGTTCAACCCGGTGAAAATCATGGTCACCAAAGAGCACGTGCGAGCGGTGCGGGGCGGTGTCGGCGACACCAAAACCATGGGCAACTATGCGGCCAGCCTGCTTGCCGGCGACAAGGCCCACAAAGCCGGCTATACCCAGGTGCTGTGGCTGGACGGCGTTGAGCAGAAGTATGTGGAAGAGGTCGGCGCCATGAACATCTTTTTCGTCATCGGCGACGAACTGATTACGCCCATGCTTTCTGGCAGCATCCTACCCGGCATCACCCGCGATTCGGTGCTCGAACTGGGACGGTCATGGGGGATGAAAGTGTCCGAAAGAAAAATCAGTATCGACGACGTGATCGACGCCCACACGTCGGGCCAGTTGAAGGAAATCTTCGGTTCCGGCACGGCGGCCGTCATTTCTCCGGTGGGTGAGCTTAAGTACGAAGATACGGTTATCACCGTCGGCGACGGCCGGGTCGGCCCCTTGGCCCACAAGTTTTTCCAGACCATTCAGGAAATTCAGTACGGCACCATCGAAGACCCTTCGGGATGGGTGGAAGCAGTCTGAGGTACATTTTCTCAACCAAGGAGGATTGATGAAAGTCAGAAAAGCCGTTTTCCCCGTTGCCGGTCTGGGCACTCGTTTTCTGCCAGCCACCAAGGCGATGGCCAAAGAGATGCTCACGATCGTCGACAAACCCCTGATCCAATATGCCGTGGAAGAGGCCTATGCCTCCGGCATCAAGGAGATCATCTTCGTCACCGGCGCCGGAAAAAACGCCATCGAGAACCATTTCGACCACTCCTGTGAACTGGAGCACATGCTCATGGCCCGGGGCAAGGACGCCCAACTGAAGATGCTTCATTCCCTGATCCCCGAATCCGGCTCTATCATCTACACCCGCCAGAACCAACCCTTGGGACTGGGCCATGCCATCTGGTGTGCCCGAAACATCGTGGGCAACGAACCCTTTGCGGTTCTGCTGGCCGACGATTTGATCAAATCAGAAAGACCGGTGCTGAAACAGATGATGGAAAAGTTCGACGAGTTGCAATCCTCGATCGTCTCGGTCGTAGAAGTGGACCCAGCGGACACCAGCAAGTACGGCATCCTGGATGCGGACCCGCTGGTCAACAGCACCACGAAAATTCGCGGTTTGGTGGAAAAACCGAAACCGAAAGAGGCCCCCTCGAACCTGGCCATCATCGGTCGATACATCCTGACGCCGGAAATTTTCACCATCCTTCAAGGTAAAGAGAAGGGCGCTGGCGGTGAAATCCAGATCACCGATGCCATGGCCCATCTGCTCAAAACGCAGGACATCTATGGCTATCGCTGCCAGGGCACCCGTTTCGATTGCGGCAACAAGGCGGGTTTTCAGATGGCGAACCTGTCTTTTTCTTTAGACCGGCCAGACATGCGGGACCGCCTGCTGCCTTTTATCCAAGATCTGATAAACAAATACTGATGATAAATATTCGTCCGGTTGCCGCCTCGGAAAGAAATCTGAACGGCCTCGATTTTTTTCTCCTATGGGCAGGCGTGTCGATTTCCCTGGCCGAGATTTGGGCCGGCGGCTTTCTTGCCCCCATGGGCTTTTGGGCCGGCCTTTGGGCCATCGTCCTGGGCCACATGATCGGCAATACCTTGATGGCCCTGGGGGGTCTCATCGGCTCGCAGCACGGCATCATCTCCATGGTCTCGGTTCGTCCCGCCTTTGGCATCCGCGGTTCCAACTTGCCAGCGGTCTTGAACATCATCCAGCTGATCGGCTGGGCATCCATCATGCTGATCATCGGCGGCCGGGCCGGTGCCATGCTGGGCGCGCCCTTCGGAGGGATTCGGGCTTCCAGCCAGTTCTGGATCGTGCTTATCGGCATAGGGACCTTGCTATGGGCCCTGGGAACCGGCAAATCGATTTGGAAAATACTGCAAACGACAGCCGTGATCGCCCTGTTGCTGGTGATTGTCCTGATGAGTTGGGTTGCCTTTGGAGAGTTTGGCAGCGGGGTGACGGCAGCCACGGCCGACCAGATGCCGTTCATGATCGGCCTCGACCTGGTGATCGCCATGCCCATATCCTGGATGCCTCTGGTGGCGGACTACTCGCGCTTTGCCAAGAAAAGCGGACCGGCCTTTTGGAACACCTGGGTGGGCTATTTTATCGTATCTTCCTGGATGTATCTGCTGGGGTTGATGGCCACCCTGGTCACCGGCGAGACGGATCCAGGCGCACTGATCCTTCAGACCATGGGAAAAATCGGGTTTGCGGTGCCGGCACTCATCATGGTGGTGTTTTCCACGATTACCTCCGATTTTCCAGATATCTATTCCGCCACCTGCTCCATGATGAATATTTCCCAGAAGATCAAGGCCAACACGGTCATGTGGATAGCAGGGATTCTGTCAATCGTGGTGGCCTTGGTGTTTCCCATGGAACAATATGAAAACTTTCTGCTTTTCATCGGTGCCATGTTTATGCCGCTGTTCGGGGTGGTACTCACCGATTATTTCCTGCTGCGCAAAGGAAAATTGGAGATCGAGGCCATCGACACCGTCGGCGGGCCGTACTGGTATTACAAAGGCTTCAATATCATCGCAGCGGTAGCCTGGACGGCTGGATTTGTGACCTTCGAGATTATCGCGCTGATGAAGTATCCGGTCGGCGGGTCGATTCCTTCCATGCTGGTGGCCGGACTGATCTACTATTTCCTTTCCCGGGGTAAAAGCGACGGCTGATCCATGCCCTGAAACGCGCGAACGACAACCAACCTGAAGCCGATAGCTTGCTGGGTATTTCCCAGACAAGTGCGTGGAACCAGATAAAAAAATAAAAGCTTCACCAGGTACTGAACCAAGAATAGCAAACGCTGGCACACCCTTTGCTTTATTTTACTGCAGAGTAAGCAATCAATACCTCCATTTTGATTCACTCAACCTTACTCTCACCTCCTGGAGCCCCGGCACGATGAAATGCATGCCCATCGTGTCGGGGCTCTCCTTTTTGGCATAAAGTTTGAATTGTGAAGGGAGAAAATCCATTCGTTCTGGAGCAATTCAACGCCGCCAGAATCAAACAAACACCATTAAGGAGGAATCGATCCATGTCCGAGTTTGTCAGCGAAATCGAAAACAATCAGTTCGACCAGCAGGTGCTTCAGCAGGCCAAACCCGTCATCGTAGACTTCTGGGCCCCCTGGTGCGGCCCCTGCAAAGCCATGGCACCGGCATTTTCGTCTCTGGCGGAAACTTACAAGAATCAAATGATTTTCACTAAATGCGATGTCGACAGCAACACAGCCGTCGCAGAACGATATGGCATCAAGGCCATCCCCACTCTGATGATCTTTCAGGGGGGAAAAGCCATTAATTCCATAACGGGAATGGTTTCCCAGGGTGTTCTCGAAGATGCGATTAAAAAGACCCTTGCGGGTGACGCGATGCCGGCGCCGTTCATCGTAAATTAGCGCCTAAGAAAGGAGAACATAAAATGAAAGCTATTGTTGCCCAAGCTGAGCGATTGTC
>JAQYWF010000265.1 GCA_030145105.1 Desulfosarcina sp. | reverse complement strand
CTCATCAGCCACAAGCTGGATGAAATAAAAAGGCTTTGTGACCGGGTAACCGTTCTGCGAAAAGGTCAGGTGGTGGGGCATGCGGACGCTGGACATCTCGACAAACGCACTCTCGCACGCATGATGATCGGTCGCGACGTGATCTTCTCGTTTTCCAGGGAAAAGATGCCGAGAAAAGAGAAAGTATTGGAGGTAGCGGATGTCAGGGTGGATGGCGACAAGGGCTATCCGGTGGTCAACGGCATCTCCTTTGAGGTGTACAGGAACGAGATTTTCGGTATTGCCGGTGTGTCCGGAAACGGCCAGCGCGAGCTGGTCGAAGCCATCACCGGCCTGCGGACGGTGACCCACGGCCAGATTCGGATCAACGATATAGACATTACCAACCAATCCGCCCGAAAAATTCACAACACCGGGGTTTCCCATGTACCGGAGGAACGCATCCGGTTTGGCATCGCACCGAATCTCTTTATATACGAAAATGCGATCCTGAAGCAGCACCACCAAAAGAAGTTTTCACGACGGGCCTTTCTGGCCTACGGTCGAATCAAAGCGCATACCCGCCAGCTGATCAAGGATTTTCAGGTGGCGACGCCGTCCATCAATGTTCAGACGAAAAACCTGTCCGGCGGCAACATTCAAAAATTGATTCTCGGTCGTGAGATTGCGGACAAGCCGGACCTGCTGGTGGCTTCCCACCCCACCTACGGCCTGGATGTGGGCGCTACCGAGTATCTACGCAACCAGTTGCTCCGGCGACGGACAGAAGGCGGCGCAGTCCTTCTGGTGTCTGAAGATCTGGAAGAAATCTTCGAGCTGTGCGACCGGATTGCCGTTATTTTTCAAGGGCATTTCATGGGAATTCTGGAATCGGATGATCCTCGGATTGCGGACATCGGGATGATGATGGCCGGGACCAGGGATCTAAAGGCGGGAGAGGGGGCTGATGCTTCACGTTAAAGTCTCGGACCGCGAGCAGATTTCCGCCCTCGGCACTTTTTTGACCCTGGTCCTGGCGTTGGCCGCCGGCATGGTCGCAATCGGGCTGCTCTTTATTATCAGTGGCGTGAACCCGTTTTTTGCGTTCAAGAAAATATTCAGCGGCTCCTTCGGCAGCCTCTATGGTTTCAAGGAGACCATTACCAAGGCCATTCCTCTCATTCTCATCGGCGGAGGGCTTGCCGTGGTCTTCAAAGCGAAGTTCTGGAACATCGGTGCCGAGAGCCAGCTTCTCATGGGAGCCATTTTCGGGACCTGGGTGGGGTTGAACTGGGGGCCGTCACTTCCCTCTCCGGTAATCGTCCCCTTGATGTTTCTGGCCGGGTTTCTCGGCGGCGCGCTTTGGGGACTGATTCCGGCCATCCTCAAGCTCCGGTTTTCCATCAATGAGGTGATCTCCACGCTGATGCTCAACTACATTTGTGCTGAGTTTCTCACATTGCTGATCGTCGGACCCTGGAAAAGTCCAAAAAAATTTGGTTTTCCGTATACCGACGATCTCCCGGATTCGGCCATTTTATCCCTGCTGCCAGGATCACGAATTCACACGGCCACCTTGATTGTGGCGGTGGTCGCCGTCGTGGTGCTGACCATTGTCATCTACAAGACCCGTTTCGGATATGAGGTGCGGGTGATCGGAGAAAATCCAGATGCGGCGAAATACGCGGGCATCGATTTCTCCCGAACGACGATGCTCATTATGGTCATCAGCGGCGGCATGGCCGGTCTGGCCGGTGTGGGTGAGGTGGCGGGTATCCACCATTATCTGAGTTATCCGGACTCCATCTCTTCCGGTTATGGGTTTACGGCGATTATTGTGGCCTGGTTGGCCAAGCTCAATCCGATTTACGTGATCTTTTCAGCCATCTTTTTTGCCGGCATCCTCGTGGGTGGTGACGCGATTCAGATATCGCTCGGATTGCCGGCGGCGACGGTGGCAGTTTTCAACGGAACCCTGCTGATCTTTCTGATCATGGGGGACTTTTTTACGAAGAACAAGGTTCGTATACTGGCAGGGGAAAGGGGTTAACCCATGGAGGAGATCATCATTTCTGTGGTTCAGCGCACACTGGTTGCCGGTACCCCCCTGCTGCTCGGCACTGTCGGCGAGATCATCTCTGAGCGATCCGGCATCCTTAATCTGGGCGTGGAAGGCGTGATGGCTGTGGGTGCGGTGACCGCCTTTATCGTCACGCACCATACGGGCAATCCCTGGCTCGGGCTTTGCGCAGCCATTGTTGCGGGGATGTTGATTTCGATTGTGCATGCGTTTGCATCGGTGAGCCTTCAATCCAACCAGGTGGTCTCCGGGCTGGCGCTAACCATGCTCGGCCTGGGGCTGGCGGGCTTGTTGGGAAAACCCTATGTGGGAAAGCCGCTGGCCATTAAAATCAACGCCATGCCCATTCCCTTCCTGTCGGACATTCCCATCGTGGGGCCGGTGCTTTTCAATCAGAGTCCTTTCTTTTACCTGGCGATACTCCTGGCCATTGGGGTCTGGTTCATGCTTGAGCACACGCTGCTGGGGATTCGCATCCGTTCGGCCGGAGAAAACCCCAAGGCCACGGAAACCCAAGGGGTCAATGTCTCGCTGATCCGCTATCTGTCTGTGCTCGCCGCCGGCGGATTTTCGGCCATGGCCGGCGCCCACCTGTCCATCTCCTACAGCAAGTCGTGGATCGAGGGGATGACCGCCGGGCGGGGTTGGATCGTCATCGCCCTGACCATTTTTGCCTTGTGGAATCCTCTGCGGGCCGTGTTTGGCGCGTTCCTTTTCGGCGGGATTTTTGTGCTCCAGTATATGCTCCAACCCTTGGGGATTTCTCCGAACTTTTTAGCCATGCTGCCCTATCTGGCAACGCTGCTGGTGCTTCTGGTGGGCGGGCTTCGGGACAGTCGTCGCCTCAACGCGCCGGCCATGCTGGCGGAGCCCTACCGCCGCGGAGAGCGATAGCCCAATCAGTGTATGCCATAGCTGGCCAACTTGCGTCGCAGCGTATTTAAGCCGATACTCAAACGTCTGGCGGTTTTGGATTTGTTTTTTCCGGTTTGCGCATACGCGTGTAAAATGTGGGCCTTTTCGACCTCGGCAAGCGGTTTTATGGGTGAACCGCCGGCGGCCGCATCCTCATCTTCAAACACTTTCAGGGGTGCCGTGATATGCCAGGGAAGGTGGGTTTCCCGGATCGGCTCGCCGCGCGCCAGGTTGGCCGCCGACTGGAGAATGGATTTCAATTCCCGGATGTTGCCGGGATAGTGATAGCGCATCAACGCGTCCAGCGCCGCCTTTTCGATAAAACCCTGCATGTTCACATCGTAATACTTCTCCAGAAAATTACGAATCAGCAGAAAAATGTCCTCCTGGCGTTCACGAAGCGGAGGCAGGTGGAGCCAGCCACCGCGGATGCGGCAATAGAGGTCTTTACGAAAACGTTTGTGGACGATCATCTGTTCAAGGTTTTGATTGGTGGCGGCGATAAAGCGCAGGTCAACTTCCTGCCGGGCACGCGATCCATGTTTGGAAAACGCTTTCCCCTGTAGAACCCGCAGCAGTTTTCCCTGGAGGGATGGTGGCAGGTCTCCGATTTCGTCCAGAAACAGGGTTCCCTTGTTCGCGTATTCAAGATAGCCGATACCTTCGTCTTCGGCACCATTCATGGCCCTTTTGGTCTGGCCAAAGAATGTCGCTTCGGAAAAAGAGCTGGTTAGGGCGATTATTTTGATTGGGGTAAAGGGATATTGGGCCCGGGGGCTTGCCGCGTGGATGGCCCGCGCAAGCAGCTCCTTGCCGGTACCGCTTTCGCCGGTGATCAGCACGGGGACCAGACTGGCGGCATGCAGCTCCGCCTCCTTGAGGATACGCAGGACTTTTTTGGATTGGGTGATGATGGGCCGGAAGGGTGCTTCGTTTTCGAGGGTGGGCAAATCGTCTCGTTTTTCCAGGTCCAACAGATCCAAAAGGCGTTTGCGTTCCAGGGTCCGCTTGATGGACAGGCAAAGGTCTTCGGTCGCCACCGGCTTGACGAGGTAGTCATAGGCGCCCTTGTTCAGGCATTCCACGGCGATGCGTGCCTCGTTGATGGCCGTTACCATGATGCATTCGGTGGCGGGTGAATTGGTCTTAATTGTTTCCAGCAGGGCAACGCCGTCCATTTCAGGCATGGTCATATCGATAAGGGCCAGGTCGAATGAAAGCCCGTTTTTTACTTCCTCGGCCAGTTTGACAGCGCTCGCTTCCAACCGGACTTGATTAAAGCCGATATCAATTAGTTTTTTCCCCAGAACTTCAAGGGAATCCCGGTCGTCATCCACGACGACCAAATTGTTGTTCATCAATTTTCACCACGCAGGTCTTCGTACCAAGGATTCTGTGCCAATTCGGCTCAGCTTATATAACAGGCTATTTTTTATATTTTTTTATTTTGCATATGCCATTTTGGCATAGATGTCCATATTTTTTGGCTCTGGTTTGGTTTCCCACTGCTCGCGTCCATTAATAAAATTGTTTGAAATATAAGAAAAAAAACTGATTTGAATTTCGCCTGATGTTGTGGTACAGCCTTTGCTGGTCCAAAATGGCAAGAAAATGCCATCAATTGGCCAGGATCACAGCAACTTCGGCTTTTCCCGGAAGGTGGTCTTTGGGCGAAAACCCCAACTGCGGCCGATCGCCGGCGGTTTGCTTTTATTATCTCGTGTTTGTTCGTAACACTTATAAAGGACTTGACGCCGACAAGTGAACATTGAATTTGATGTCGGTAAAATCATAATTTGTGCGAAGCGAGAGCCACCAAAAGAGGTAAACGCTTCCGCAAGCGTCAACTGTGCATAGCGCATTTAGCGTGACGTGGAAAGCCTTTCCAACATCAACACTTTCATGAGGAACGCGTAATGGCAGAAAAAGACAACACCCAAGGCAAGGATGTCGTCGGGTCCGTACTGGTCGTCGGCGGGGGCATTGCAGGCATACAGGCATCCCTGGATCTGGCGGATTCGGGCTATTATGTTCATATGACCGAGACCAAGTCGGCCATCGGCGGCGTCATGGCGCAACTGGACAAAACCTTTCCGACCAACGACTGTTCCATGTGCGTCATTTCCCCGAAGCTGGTGGAGTGCGGCCGCCATTTGAACATTGACCTGATGACCTTGACGGAGATCGAAGAGGTAACCGGCGAGGTGGGTAACTTCACGGTCAAGCTGCGTCAAAATGCCCGTTTTATTGAAATGGACAAGTGCACGGCCTGCGGCGAGTGCGCCAAAGCCTGCCCCATTGACACACCCAATCTGTTCGATGAGGGGCTAAGGGACCGCAAGGCGGCCTTTAAACTCTACCCTCAGGGCATGCCCAGTGCTTACGCCATCGAAAAGCGGGGTACCGCTCCGTGCAAGGCTACCTGCCCGGCCCACGTGAGCATCCAGGGGTACATCGCCCTGATCAACGACGGTCGCTACGAGGAAGCGCTGAAGCTGTTCAAACAGGACCATCCTTTCCCGGCCGTTTGCGGACGGGTTTGCCACCATCCCTGTGAAAGTGAGTGTACTCGTAACGAAGTGGATCAGCCATTGGCCATTCGTGAGCTGCACCGATTTCTGGCCGATTATGAAAAACAGAGTGGCAAGACGTACATTCCGGAAATTACGGCCGAGAAGCGCGACGAAAAGGTGGCCATCATCGGCTCCGGTCCCACGGGTGTAACGGCAGCCTACTACCTGCTTCAACAGGGCTACCAGGTGACCATTTTTGAAAAACAGCCTGAACCGGGTGGCATGATGCGTTACGGCATTCCCGAATACCGGCTGCCGCGGGACATCCTGGCCGACGAAATCGATGTGGTCCGGCAAATGGGTGCCGAAATCAAATGCGGGGTGAGCTTCGGTTCTGACATTACGCTCGAGAGCCTTAAGGCCGACGGATTCAGCGCCTGCTTCATGGCCATCGGCCTGCATGGCGGACGCAACCTCGGGGTGGAAAACGAAGATTCTGAAGGTGTGCTTCAAGGCGTCGACTTTCTGCGGGAAGCCTCCATGGGTAAGGATTTCGAACTCGGCGAGGATGTCATCGTCATCGGTGGCGGCAACGTGGCCATCGATGTGGCCCTCACCGCCAAGCGCAAAGGCGCCAAGAACGTCACCCTGATCTGCCTGGAAAAGCGCGAAGAGATGCCCGCCTGGGAGCACGAGATCGAAGAAGCCCTGGAAGGCGAAATCAATATCGTCAACAGCTTCGGCCCCAAGTCCTTTTACATCGACAAAAACAAAAAGGTGTCGGGCATCGAATTCAAGACCTGTACAGCGGTGTTCGATGAAGACGGTCGCTTCAATCCCGCCTACGACGATGCGGAGTGTCAGCCTTTTTTCGGCGACACCATCATCGTCGCCATCGGCCAGAGCACAAACCTTGACGGCATCAAGGACCAGGGCATCGCCATTTCCCGGCCCGGCGGCCTGGAGGCCGACCCGGTTACCCTGCAGACCCCCATCGACTGGGTCTTCGCCGGCGGCGATGCGTTTTACGGTCCCAAATCGGTGGTGGACGCCGTCGCCTGTGGCAAGGAAGCCGCCGAGAGCATCCACCGCTTCATCAATGGCCTGGATCTCACCGAGGGCCGCCAAAAAGAGTGGGATTTTGTCAAACCCGACGATTTGAGCCAGGAGCCCAACAAAAAGCGTACGACGGTCAGGTGCCTCGATCCCGAAGCGCGGGAGTGCAACTTTCTGGAGGTCTCCTACGGCTATAACGAAGAAGAGGCCAAGACCGAGGCTGATCGATGCCTCAAGTGCGGGCTCTGCTCCGAATGCTACCAGTGTGTGGACGCCTGCCTGGCCAATGCGGTCAATCACGAGATGGTGGCCGAGCACAAGACGATCAACGTGGGAGCCATTATCCTGGCGTCCGGCTTTACGCCTTTCGATCCCTCCGAACACAAGTCCTACCCATACGCCAGCCATCCCAATGTGGTCACCAGCTTGGAGATGGAACGGATCCTTTCTGCGTCTGGCCCCTATGCTGGCCATCTTGTTCGACCGTCAGACAATAAGGAACCGAAAAAGATTGCCTGGTTTCAGTGCGTTGGTTCCCGGGATATCAACTGCTCGGATCACAGCTACTGCTCCTCGGTGTGCTGCATGTACACCAACAAGCAAACCATCATCGCCAAGGAGCACAGCGAAAAAGAGCTGGATACGGCTGTCTTTTTCATGGACATGCGTACCCACGGCAAGGAATTTGAAAAATACTACAT
>JAQYWF010000165.1 GCA_030145105.1 Desulfosarcina sp. | reverse complement strand
GTTTTTATCGGCAACCCTGGCCGTCTTTTTCGGCAAGGCGGTAAAAATGGCCCAGAACATCCCCCACACCCACGCGGCAAAATCCGAACTGACCCTGGAAACCCTGGCCCGCTGGACCTTTGAACAGACTGGGAACCGGGAACTAACCAATTTGATTGCCGCCGCCAACACCGCCCGGCACGCCTTCGATCCCCTCAAGGCAAGGGCACCGGCAGTAATCGCCCATGTGGCCGAACAGGCCCAGAACTGCGCGATGGGATTCTCTGCCAGCAAGATTCGCGTCCGCTGCGTAATTTTTGATTACGACGGTACCACAGCGGTTGACACGCAACCGGATTGGGGCTAGGGTGGCGGCGCTTTTGTTTATGCAATCAGATGTAGGAGGATGAAGGAAGAATAAAATACAATAACCAAAAATCAAATGACAAACAAATCACAATAATCAAATTGAACCCTCCCCGCGGCAAGCCGCGGGGAATCTTCACCGTAAGGATGAAAATCTATTTTCAGTTCGCTCGCTAACCCCGCCGCAAGCGGCGGGGAATGTGCTCGCTATCGCGGTTCAAATTCCCAAACTTTTTGATTTTGAAGAAAGGACAGCCCAATCATCAATATTTACGGATTTGCCCTCTTTTGAGATTTGGTTTTGTAATTTGGAATTTATTTGAGATTTGTGATTTGTAATTAGTTATTTATGAATTGGTTTTCGTATCCTAACGCTTCTTGATTATCTGGTTTAGGCGCAATAAAAGGACACCCAGTGGCCCCACCAATCACTGTCATCGGCATGGGCGTCTCTCCTGACGACCTGACATCCCGGCAACGATCAATCATCGAGGCCGCCGACATTCTCGTTGGCGGGAAACGCCTCATCGCGCATTTCGACCATCTGACCTGCCAGCGACGGTTGGTCGACAGGGATCTTAACGGATTGGGCGAATTTCTCCATCAAAAGATGCCCGACAACACCATCGTGGTGCTCACCTCCGGCGATCCCCTGTTTTATGGTATCGGCTCGTTCCTGGTGCGCCGCCTGGGTGCCGGGCGGGTGCACATCCTACCCAACGTCTCCACCGTGGCGGTCGGTTTCGCCCGTTTGGGCGAACCCTGGCAGGACGTCCGGGTGGTGAGCCTGCATGGCCGCAACCACACCGGTGAACTGCTGCGGTACCTGGCCGGCGGCGATACGGTGGCCGTTTACACGGACCCGACCCATGGTCCGGCATGGCTGGCGGGCATCCTGGAGGAAAATGGCTTCTCCGGCGTCAACATGTGCGTGTTAGAACGGCTGGGCATGCATGACGAACAGATCACCCGGATCACGCCAGCGGAGGCGCGGGCCATGACCTTTTCCGATCTCAACTTGGTGGTCCTGAAGCCCGATCCTGTAACGAAGACCACCCCGGCCCTTTTCCCCGGTATGCCCGACGACCGCTTCGCCCATGAAAAGGGGCTGATCACCAAAGCCGAGATCCGTGCGGTGAGCCTGTCCCGGCTGCGCCTGTTCGACCGGGCGGTCTTCTGGGATCTGGGCGCCGGCAGCGGTTCGGTCTCCATCGAAGCAGGGCTTTTCATCACCCGGGGATCAATTTACACCGTGGAACAAAAAGAGTCGCGGATCCGGCACATCCTTGAAAATCGATCCCGCTTCGGCATCGGCAACATGCAGATCGTCCAGGCCCGCCTGCCCGCTGGCATGACCGATCTTCCCGATCCGGACCGGGTGTTCATCGGCGGCGGCGGCAAGTCCCTGACCGACATTATCCGCATGGCTGCCGACCGCCTCAAACCGGCCGGTATCATCGTGATCAACACCGTCCTGATCGACACCCTCACAACGGCCATGCATACCCTGGAAAACCTCGGCTTTGAATTAGACATGGTCCAGATCCAGGTAAATCAGGCGACCGCCATGCCCTTTAGTCATCGTTTGGAAGCGGCCAACCCCGTCTGGATCATCACCGGCGGCCGTCCCTGACACGCACAAAGTTAATCGTTCACGGCTTCAAAGGTTCAAAGGTTAATGATCAATCGACAAACGGAATCTTTTTGTTAAGGGCCGACCTTCGAGCAAAGTTGACGAAAAATGATAACCCTGTAGGTTGAACCCTGAACCTTTGAACGCTTTGGCACAAAGAAAGTATCCATCATGATTCACAAATCCTTTGATACAGACAACAACGCATTGAACCCCATCATCTTCTGCGGCGCCGGCCCCGGTGATCCGGATCTGATCACGGTAAAGGGCCAGCAGGCCCTGTCAACGGCCGATCTGGTGGTCTACGCCGGCTCACTGGTGCCGGAGGCACTGCTTAAATGGACCCGGCCGAACTGCCGTCACCTGAGCAGCGCCGGCCTGCACCTGGATGAAATGGTATCTGCCATGGTCGACGCCTGGCAGGCAGGCAAAAAAGTAGTGCGCCTGCACACCGGCGACCCCAGTCTCTACGGGGCCATTTTCGAACAGATGGCCAAACTGTCGCACCGCAACATTCCCTACACGGTGATTCCGGGGGTTACCGCCGCCTTTGCCGCCGCTGCGGCCCTGGGCATCGAATACACCCTGCCCGAGGTGTCACAAACCCTTATTCTCACCCGCCTGGCCGGGCGGACACCGGTGCCGGAAAGCGAATCCCTGGCATCCCTTGCCGCCCACCGGGCCACCATGGCCATCTACCTGAGCATGTCCATGGTCGACGAGATGACGCAAATTCTCTCGAAGGCCTATGGTTCCAAAGGGGCCTGTGCGGTGGTTTACCGGGCCAGCCAGCCCGATCAGAAAATTCTCTGGACCACTACCGGCGAGTTGGCCGCAACTGTAAAAAAAGAGAAGATCACCCGGACCGCTCTGGTGGTCGTCGGACGCGTGCTGGATGTAGGTCTGGAAACCATGGATCACCACTCCAAGCTTTACGACCGCCACTTTGCCCACGGCTACCGTGAGGCAGAGGACCAGCGGTGAAGTCGGCCGCCCATGAACGCACCGCCGTCTGGGCACTGACCCCAAACGGTGTCCAACTGGCCCGGATTATCGCCGACGGGATGCCCGGCTGCACCTTGTTTCTATCTCAGAAACTGGAGGCGGCCATCCCCGGCGCGGTGCACTTTGCCCGGCTGAAAGATGAAGTGGACCGGCAGTTCGCCGGGTTTCCCCGCCATATCTTCATCATGGCCACGGGCATCGTGGTGCGGAGCATCGCCCACGGCCTGGCCCACAAGACCACGGACCCGGCCGTGGTGGTCTGCGACGAGGCCGGGCAGTTTGCCATAAGCCTGGTCTCCGGCCATATCGGCGGGGCCAACGCCCTGGCCCGGGAAGTGGCCCGGACCACCGGCGGACTGCCGGTGATCACCACGGCCACAGACGTCAACCGGGTGGCGGCCATCGACATCATCGCCACGGAAAACAATCTGACCATCGAGAATCCCGATGCCATCAAATCAGTCAACATGGCCCTGATCACCGGCAACCCGATCTTCATCCACGATCCCTTTGGAATAGTGGCCCACCGGCTGCCGCAAGACCAGGTAATCGCCTCTGCCGTGGAGGCATTTGGCCGAAACGATGCCGGGATTTTCGTGGATCACATGTGCCTTGACCTGCCCCCCCATGTGCTGGTATTGCGACCCGGGTCATTGGTGGCCGGCCTGGGATGCAACCGGGGCACCGATGTCGAAGAGATGCGCGATCTGCTGGTGGAAACGTTCGCGACGAACCGTCTGGCCATCTCCAGCCTGCGCAGCCTGGCCACGGTGGATCTGAAAGCCGACGAGCCAGGGCTTTTGGCCTTGGCTGAATCCTTAAACCTGCCATTAACGATATTCACCCGTGAACGGCTCAAGGGGGTGGCACAGGTGCCCACCCCGTCGGCCATGGTTGAAAAACACATAGGAGTCAAAAGCGTATGCGAAGCCGCAGCCCTGCTGGCGACACACCGGGGGCGACTGATTGTTCCCAAACAAAAGACGGCCAACGTCACCGTGGCGGTGGCCGCCGACGGCTGTATATCGTCGGCATCGGGCCCGGTGGCCCCCAGCACATGAGCCAACGCGCCACCCGGGTGCTGGAAACCGTCGACGCCGTTGCCGGGTACACCACTTACATCGAGCTAATCCGGCCGTTGATCGCTGGCAAGCAAATCGTCAGCACGGCCATGAAAAAAGAGGTGGACCGGGTATCGGCAGCCCTTGACCTGGCCCTGTCCGGCATCGCCTGCGCCGTGATCTCCAGCGGAGACCCGGGGGTCTATGCCATGGCCGGGCTGGTGCTGGAAATGTGTCGAGAGCGGGCCATTGCCATCGGCAGTTCCGAAAGTTCGCAAGATCCAGACCGACTGCTCGTCGAAGTGGTTCCCGGTATCCCCGCGCTTTGCTCCGGCGCGTCGCTTTTGGGGGCACCGTTGACCCATGATTTTGCAGCCATATCCCTGAGCGATCTGCTTACGCCCTGGGAGACCATCGAAGCCCGGCTGGACGCCGCCGCCAGGGCCGACTTTGTAATTGTGATCTACAACCCCAAAAGCCGGCGACGGGCCGAACATCTGACCCGCGCCCAGCAGATCATCCTTGAGCACCGTGACCCGGCTACACCGGTGGGTATCGTCACCGGCGCCATGCGAGAAAACCAGCGGGTCACACTCACCACGCTGGAGGATCTTCACCAGGCCGATGTGGATATGCAGACCACTGTATTTATAGGCAATTCGAGCACCTTTAATTATGATGGGTTCATGGTTACACCACGGGGTTATGCGGACAAGTATAATATCAGTGGTTAAGCATTAAGTGTTAAGCCAAGGTATTCTATCTATTTTTCATGGCTTTATAATTAAACCGATTCGATCCTTCACTTAACACTTAAAACTTAACACTTTGTATACAACCAAACAGCAATTAATTTCGGTGTCAATAAACACAAAAAATGCTCAAATGACATTTAAAAAAGGTTATACGCAAATCTATACAGGAGACGGTAAGGGCAAAACCACGGCCGCCCTGGGGTTGGCCCTGCGGGCCGCTGGAGCAGGCCTGAAGGTCTACATCGCCCAATTTATCAAATCCGGAGACTACAGCGAAATAAAGGCTCTCGCGCGCATGGCGGACCGGATCACCGTGGAGCAGTTCGGGCGGGGCCGGTTCATCAAGGGAAAAGCATCGCCGGAAGATCGGGCCGCCGGCCAAAGGGGCTGGAAGCCATCCGCAGCGCCCTGCACTCCGGCAATTACCAGGTGGTGATCATGGAAGAGGGCAACGTGGCAGCCATGTGCGGCCTGTTCCCGGCGGACGAGATTCTGGCGATCATGTCGCAAAAGCCCGCTGATGTGGAACTGGTGGTCACCGGCCGGGGAGCGGATGCACGCGTCATCGAAAAAGCCGATCTGGTGACGGAAATGAAAGCCATCAAGCACTATTACCAGGATGGGGTGGCAGCCCGTGTTGGGATTGAGAAATAATAGCGTTTTAGGTTCACGTGTTAAGTTTTAAGTTAATGTATTCTATCGTTTACTATAAGTTAAGATCGACCTGATTCTTGATTTAACACTTAAAACTATTTTCACACTACACCATTTGAAGGTGCAACGTCGTTGGTACTTCCCGATCAAACAAGAAATCGACTTAACCCCTCCCCAGCCCCCTGCCTCGCCGTGTTGGGTACCGGCTCCGACGTCGGTAAGAGTGTCATCGCCGCCGCCCTGTGTCGCATTTTCGCCGACCGGGGCTTGCGGGTGGCACCTTACAAGGCCCAGAACATGTCCAACAATTCCGGGGTTACCCCGGAAGGGTTGGAGATGGGCCGAGCCCAGATCGTCCAGGCAGAGGCTGCCGGGATTGTCCCCCACGTGGACATGAATCCCATTTTACTCAAACCCACCAGCGACGTGGGGTCACAGGTGGTGCTCCTGGGGGAGGCCATTGGCAACCAGACAGCCATGGATTACCATCAAAAGAAAGCACGTCTGGTGCAGACCGCCAACGAAGCCCTGGACCGCCTGCGATCAGATTACGACCTGGTGGTGATGGAAGGCGCCGGCTCCTGTGCCGAAGTGAACCTCATGGCCCACGATATCGTCAATCTTCCCATGGCCGAATACGCCGATGCCCCGGTCATCCTGGTGGGCGACATCCACCGCGGCGGCATCTTCGCCCAGTTGGTAGGCACCCTGGACTGCCTTCCTCAACATTTCCGTAACCGGGTGGCCGGATTCATCATCAACCGCTTCCGGGGCGATCTTCGGCTCTTTGCGGACGGGGTGCAATGGATCGAAGAGAGAACCGGACTGCCGGTATTTGGCGTATTGCCCTGGTATGACCACATTCGCATCGACCCTGAAGACTCGGTGGTCATCGAACGCCCCAGAAGCGTTTTTGTGAGCACGGATGGAAGCCACGCAGTGGCGGTGATCCGCATTCCCCATATTTCCAACTTCACCGATTTCGATCCGCTGCGGGGGGTGACAGGACTGACGGTTCATTTTGTTGAAACGCCCCAGGATCTCTCCGCCTTTTCCGCCGTGATCCTGCCGGGATCCAAAAACACCCGCTTCGACCTGGCGTGGCTGAAAACCAGCGGCTGGGAATCCCGGATCACCGCCTTCAACGCCGGCGGTGGACGTATCACTGGCATCTGCGGCGGCTATCAGATGATGGGAACGCGGGTCCACGATCCCGACGGCTTAGAAGGTGAACCGGGCGCGACCAACGGCCTTAACCTGTTGCCGGTGGAAACCGTACTCCAGGCACCCAAAACCACGACCCTCAGCCGGTTTTCCTGGAACGGCATCCAAGGGACCGGTTATGAGATCCATATGGGCCAGACGCGTTCACACGGAGGAAAATCCCTGCTGGTGGTCCATGAAAGAAACGGCAAGGCCGTAAATGACACCGACGGATGTGCGCAAGACAATGGACGGGCCATCGGCACCTACATGCACGGCCTGTTCGACACCCCGGCAATGATTGCCCACTGGCTGAATGCGGTGGGCATTACCGGCATCGAGGTGCCGGTGGCCGGCGGCCTGGACGCTAAAATGCAGCAGTATAACCTGTTGGCCGATCATGTCCGCTGCCATATTGATGTGGAACGGATTAGCACACTGGTGAAGATCAAAAATAAAAAACAATAACCAAATTCAAAATTCGAAACCGAAAAAAAACAAAATGACAATCAACTGTTTGTGTTGCCCTTCTTTGAGATTTGGACATTGTAATTTGGAATTTATTTGAGATTTGTTATTTGAGGTTTGATGTTTCCGGGCTATCCGGGTTAGATCTCATTCAAAACAAGAACCAATCGATAAAGATCCCTTAAAGAAGTCATCATGACCGACACCGACAAAATATTGGTTCTGGGCGGCTGCCGCAGTGGGAAAAGCAGCCATGCGCTACAATTGGCCGAAACAATGGGCCGGCGCCGGGTGTTCGTAGCCACCTGTGTGCCCCACGACGACGAGATGCAGAACCGGGTAGACCGGCACCGGCGCGAGCGCAGCGACACCTGGCGCACCTTGGAAATCCCCATCAATCTGGCAGAAGCCATCCGCGCCCACAACCCTGCAGCGGACGTGATCCTGGTGGACTGTTTGACCCTGTGGCTGAACAACCTTCTCATGCAGACCCAAGACACCAATCAGATGCAGCGAGCAATCGACGAGCTGGCCGAGGCCGTGAAAACGGCTCCCCACGCGGTGATACTCGTCTCCAACGAGGTGGGTGCCGGCATCGTTCCGGAAAACCGCCTGGCCCGGCTTTACCGTGACCTGGCCGGCTGGACCAACCAGGCCATCGCCGCGGCCTGTGACCGCGTGGTCTGGACCGTGGCCGGCATTCCCGTGACCATCAAACCCCCTTTTCAGAACCCGGCCCCATGAACGCATTCATCGCCTCGCTGCAGTTCATCACCGCAATTCCGCTGGGACAACCCCGACCGTTCGATCCCAAGGGAATCATCGTTCATTTTCCATTGGCCGGCCTGGCCATCGGTCTGATTCTGGCTCTGTTCGATCTGTTCGCCTCGGCAATCTGGCCGCCATTTGTGGCCGGCGTACTGGATGTGGTTCTGCTGGCGGCCGTCACCGGTGCCTTTCATCTTGATGGCCTGGCGGACACGGCAGATGGCCTATACGGCCAACGTGAGCGGGAAAAAGCCCTGGCAATTATGAAGGACAGCCGGGTGGGCGCCATGGGATTGGTGGCCGTGGCCTGCGTGCTGCTCGTCAAAGCAGCGGCCGTGGGAAGTATCATCAACGGACGGTTTCTGGCGCTGATAATCGTTCCGGCCTATGCCCGCTCGGCCATGATGGCTGGAATACACTTTCTGCCCTATGCCCGGGGAAAGGAGGGCACGGGCAGCGCTTTTTTTGAAACGCCCCTGTCCGCAGTGGATTTTAGATACGTTGCCGCACCGGTCATCCTATCCTTGTTTCTGGGATGGCGGGGGCTTCTGCTGAACCTTTTTTTCGCCGCTGCCACCACGACCATGATCTGCCTGTACCGGAAAAAACTGTCTGGGATCACAGGCGATTTGCTCGGCGCCATGACCGAAATCATGGAAGCGCTTCTGTTTCTGACGATATGCGTGGGAGGCAGCCCATGATCGGCGGACACGGGGGCAACATCTACCAACTGGCTCAGCGGCTAAAATGTCTGCCGTCGGATATCAGCGACATGAGCGCTAATGTCAATCCCCTTGGCCCCATGCCGGCACTGATCGATCATTTGCAGGCTGGCATATTGGCCATCGCAGCCCTGCCAGAAGTGGACGCCGGCGGCATCGTGACCGCCTTTTCCCGGTATTACGGCATCGATCCCCGGCAGGTGATGGCGGGCAACGGCACGACCGAACTCATCTACCTGATTCCCCGGGCGTTGGGACTAAAAAAGGCCCTGGTGGTGGGCCCCACCTATTCCGACTACCGGGATGCCTGCACCATGAACCAGGTCTCCTGCGACCATATAGTCTGCCGGGAGGAGGACGATTTTGTACCGAACGTACAGGCAATCCGCAAGATGGCAGCTGCGGCTGACCTGGTATTTTTGTGCAATCCCAACAACCCCACGGGGGCCCTGGTGGCTCGACCGGATATCGACGCCCTGTGCCGGTCCATGCCCGAAACGCTATTCGTAGTCGACGAATCCTATCTGCCCTTTACGCCAGCGCCAGCAGACACCACCATGATCGGCTCGGACCTGCCCAATATCCTGGTACTCAACTCCATGTCCAAAGCCTTTCGGATCCCGGGACTGCGCATCGGCTTCGTCAAGGCACCGCAACCGCTGATGCAGGCCCTTACCCCCTTGGCCCTGCCCTGGTCGGTAAACAGCCTGGCCCAGGCGGCTGTGCAATGGCTCATGGACCACCCCGAACGGGTCGAACCATTTCTTTTATCCACCAGGAATATATTAGAAAAGGAGAAAAGACGAATAGAAGAAAGTGTCCATCAAAAGACTGGAGCCCGGTGCTTCCCCTCGTCCACCTCCTTTATTCTCATCCGGCTGCCCGATGGATTGAACGCGCAGACGGTGTCGCGTCAGATGGCCGACAACCGCATCCTGATCCGCGACTGCACTAACTTTACCGGCCTGTCCGATGCGTATATCCGCATCTCCCTGAAAAGCGAAGCGGAGAATCGCCGGGCGGCCGACCTGCTGGTCGAGCTGTGCCGCGGCCACGCCAATCTGGGAAGCCGCCATGCCCAATGAAGGATTAGCCCTGGCCGTGACCCTGGCCGTGACCCTGGACATCCTGCTGGGCGATCCGCTGTGGCTGCCCCATCCGGTGCGATGGATGGGCAAGGCCATCGCCCGGCTGGAGCCTCGATTTCGGGAGTTACCCCTGAAGCCGACGCTGGCCGGTGCACTCATGGCGACGCTGCTGGTGGCATCCGTGTGGATCATCTGCCTGCTGCTGGTCAGGATTGCCGCAGCCATCCATCCCGCCGCCGGGATCCTGGTTCAGGCGGTGATGATATACATCTGTATCTCTGCCCGCAGTCTGGCCGATGCCGCCCTGGCCGTGGGAAAAGCACTTGGCCAATCCGGTCTTGGCGCCGCAAGGCAGGCAGTTTCCATGATCGTGGGCCGCGAAGTGGACCGGCTGGATGAAAAGGGTGTGACCCGCGCCGCCGTGGAAACCGTGGCCGAAAACCTGGTAGACGGGGTCGTCTCCCCGCTGTTCTTTGCCGTGCTGGGGGGTGCCCCCCTGGCCATGGCCTACAAGATGGTCAACACCCTTGACTCCATGGTCGGGTACAAGAACGACCGATACCTGCTTTTTGGCCGCTTTGCTGCCCGCAT
>JAQYWF010000244.1 GCA_030145105.1 Desulfosarcina sp. | reverse complement strand
ATCCACCCGGTTCAGTATGTGTTTGAATTGGGGAGAAGGGGAGAGACCGAAAACTGAAATGAGGTCGTTCCCGCTGATCAGCGGCGGCCTGGCGGCCTGGCGGTCTTTGTAGTCGATGTAGGTGTCGAGCAGGCCATCGCAAAAATTGATGAAGCCTTTGTCCCTGTCCTGCATGCCCTCGCCCTTGGCCATGATATCGGCCATGGCGTGTACGATGATCGGCAGGGCTATATCGCCGCAGCGGTTAAAAAAACGGACCATTCCCTTGGGGCCGAGACTGCCGGCTTCCGATGCCAGGTAAATGAACAGCGGCCGGATATGGTGACGGATAATGGCATCGGAAACATGGCGCTGCCGGTTGGACAGTTTCAGGCGGCGGCCGATTGCAGCTGCGATGGCCGCACTTTTTGCAGCGTGACCGTGAAAGCGGACCTGACCATCCCTGTTGACCTTCCGGGTGGCCGGCTTGCCCACATCGTGCAAAAGGGCTGCATACTTCAGCATGGCCGCGTGTCCGGACAGTTGTGCATCTCCGGCGATACCCGCCAGACGTGGAAATCGACTGGACCATTCGCCTATCAGGTTTTCCAGGGCGTCATACACCCGGAGGCTGTGATCGAACACATCGAAGGCGTGATGGCGGTTCTGGGTGCAGCCGACTGCGGGCTGCAGTTCCGGGAAAATCGCTGTAAGCAGCCCGCTGGCTGCCATGCGCATCACGACGGGTGAGGCGTCGGTGGTGCTGAATATTTTGACCAGTTCCGTCCAGACCCGCTCTCCGGCGACGCTGCCGATGAGGTGGCGATGCCTGCCGATGGCCGCCTCGGTCTCGTCGGTGATGGAATAATGCAGCACCGCTGCCATCCGATAGGCCCGGACCAGTCTGGCCGGGTCTTTTTCAAAGGCTGCCGGCGAAACCATACGGATCTTTTTTTGCTGCATATCCGCTCGTCCGCCGGTGCAGTCCAGCAGGCGACGCGCCTTGACGTCGTAGGCCATGGCGTTGATTGTGAAATCCCGTTGCCGCAGATCGGATTCGATGGATGGGTGGTCAAGGGGCGTGATGTCGATGGTCGTCTCCGGCGATGCGACCCGCAATACCTCAAAACCCTTATTCCCCATATCGATGATGCTGCCGCCTGTTTTTTCCGCGATCTGTCCGGCGGCACGGACGATATCCCCGGCCACCACGAGGTCGATGTCCGCCGGGGGATGTCCCACCAGCAGGTCGCGCACGATTCCGCCAACCAGGTAGATGCCCTCGAGATCGTCAGGCAGAAAGTTGAGGTTGATGCCAGTTAACTCATTCATTTATCACACAATAATTTTCCATGCGGATGCCGGCGCTGCCGGGTGGCCGGCCGGTGGCGACAACCCACGCGTCAGCAGGCTCAAATTCCCTTGACACCAGCGGATTCATAGTATAGAAATTTCACTTAAATCTCACGGATAGACCCGTCTGGTGGGGTAAATTCGAATAACTTCTATCACAAAAACACGCATAATCCTCCAAAAAAAAAACCAACAGTCCAACCCAATTCACCCGAAAGGCACCGTCGTAAAGTGAAATCCGAAATGCTGGCTTAGGGTGTAAAACCTTGTCGCCATTGGTGGTAACCGGAACCGGGGTCGCTGTTGTTTGCCTTTTCAAGTGAATTGCTTTTGCCGGGAAGCCTTTGCAGGTGATGTGCGCTAATCAATCCTAAAGTGGGGTGTGTTGATGAACATCGTAGAGTTGAAAAACAAAAAGATTAATGAACTGACCAAATTGGCCAAGCAGCTCAATATCGAAGGTGCTGCCGGTATGCGCAAGCAGGAACTGATCTTTTCCCTGCTCCAGGCCCAGATTGAAAAAGACGGGCTCATTTTCGGAGAGGGAACGCTGGAGATCCTGCCCGACGGATTCGGCTTTCTGCGAGCACCCAACTACAACTACCTGCCCGGCCCCGACGACATCTATGTGTCACCGTCGCAGATCAGGCGGTTCAACCTCAGGACCGGCGACACCGTCTCCGGGCAGATTCGTCAGCCCAAGGAATCCGAACGCTATTTTGCCCTGCTGAAGGTGGAGGCCGTCAACTATGAAGATCCGGAAGTGGCTCGGGAAAAGATCCTTTTCGACAACCTGACGCCCCTGTATCCGGAAGACAAGGTCAACTTGGAGAACGAACCGGAGAATTATTCCGCCCGGATCATGGACCTGTTGACACCCATCGGATTCGGCCAGCGCGGGCTGATCGTTTCACCGCCGCGCTCCGGTAAAACCATGCTGCTCCAATGCATCGCCAATTGCATCGTGAAGAACCACAAGGATATCGTGCTCTTTGTCCTGCTTATCGACGAACGCCCGGAAGAGGTCACGGACATGCAGCGATCGGTAAGAGGGGAGGTGATCAGTTCCACCTTTGACGAACCGGCCGAGCGCCATGTTCAGGTGGCCGAGATGGTCATCGAAAAGGCCAAGCGGCTGACGGAGCACAAAAAGAACGTGGTGATCCTGCTGGACAGCATCACCCGTCTGGCCCGCGCCTACAACTCGGTCATGCCCCCCAGCGGTAAAATTCTCTCCGGCGGTGTGGACTCCAATGCCCTGCAGCGGCCCAAACGGTTTTTCGGTGCCGCCCGTAACATCGAGGAAGGAGGCAGCTTGACCATCATCGCCACCGCGCTGGTGGACACCGGATCACGCATGGACGAAGTCATCTTCGAAGAGTTCAAGGGCACCGGCAATATGGAAATTCAGCTGGATCGCCGCCTGGCTGACAAACGCATCTTCCCGGCCATCGACATCAAGAAATCCGGTACCCGTAAGGAGGAACTGCTCCTCGACGACAAAACATTGAACCGCGTCTGGATTCTTAGGAAACTGTTTGCCTCCTTAAATCCGTCGGACAGTCTCGAATTTTTACTTGAAAAAATGAACGGAACAAAGGATAATACAGAGTTTTTGGATTCAATGAACGCTTAAAATAATTACAGGGGGTTGATATTACAATGAAAGCCAACATCCATCCGGATTATTCCGAAACAACCATCCAGTGTGCCTGCGGCAACACGGTCGAGGTGGGTTCTACGAAACAGGACATACGCGTGGAGATCTGCTCCAAATGTCACCCGTTTTTTACCGGCAAACAGAAGCTGATCGATACGGCCGGCCGCATCGAACGGTTCAGAAAAAAATACGAAAAATTTCAGAATCAGTAGCGCTCCTGCTCCGTCTTCCCACAGGCTTCGTCCGGTGCCCGGCCTATAGCGTCGGCACCGGGACCTGCCGGCCCTGACCATTCCAGTAACCTTATTATACATCATCGAACGGAAATGCCGCCCCTGAGAAACCGTTGAAAGGTTGCGGCGGCATCCCATCATGAATGGATGGTGCGCATGTTTGATAAATTAAAAGGGGTTGAAGATCGCTACCAGGAGTTGGAGCGCCAGTTGTCTGATCCGAAGGTGGTTCAGGACAGAGACGCCTATCAAAAGTATATTCGGGAGCACGCGGAGATTTCACCCGTTGTGGCCGCCTTCAGGGAGTTTAAACGGGTGGACCGGGAACTGGATGACAGCCTCGACTTGATGCACGATGAAGATCCCGACATGAAGAAGATGGCCGGCGAGGAGGTTGACCGGCTGGAGCGGGAGAAGGAGAGACTGCAGGAAGAACTCAAAATCCTTTTGGTTCCCAAGGACCCGCTGGACGACAAGAATGTGATCCTGGAGATCCGTGCCGGTACCGGCGGTGATGAAGCCGGGCTGTTTGCCGGCGACCTGTTCAAGATGTACCAGCGATATGCCGATGCCCGCGGATGGAAGGTGGATGTGATAGACCACCATACCACCGGTGTGGGGGGGCTCAAAGAGATCATAGCCAACGTCAACGGCAAAGGGGCCTACAGTCGTCTGAAGTTTGAAAGCGGTACGCATCGGGTTCAACGGGTGCCCACCACCGAGACCCAAGGACGGATTCATACCTCCGCCGTGACCGTGGCCGTGCTGCCCGAGGCAGAGGAGATCGAAGTCAATATCGATGCCAATGAACTGAAAGTGGATGTTTTCCGATCTTCCGGACCCGGTGGCCAGTCGGTCAATACCACCGATTCGGCGGTGCGTATCACCCACCTGCCGTCCGGCCTGGTGGTGACCTGCCAAGACGAAAAATCCCAACACAAGAACAAGGCCAAAGCCCTGAAAGTGCTGCGTTCCCGGCTGTTGGACCAGATGGTCAGTGAACAGGACGAGGAGCGCTCCCAGAATCGCAGAAGCCAGGTGGGCAGCGGCGACCGCAGCGAGCGGATAAGGACCTATAACTTCCCCCAGGGCCGGGTGACCGACCACCGCATCGGGTTGACCCTGTATCGACTGGAATCCATTCTCCAGGGCGATGTGGACGAGGTCATCGATCCCCTGATCACCTACTACCAGAGTCAGGCACTCCAGCATGCCGAACGCGTCGACGGATAAACCGTCATCCTGGACCACCCTGGACCTGGTTAAATGGACAGCCGGGTATTTCAAGGACCACCAGGTTGAAAGCGCCCGCAGCGAGGCGGAAATCCTGCTGGCCCATGCCTTGAAGACGCGGCGCATCGACCTCTATCTGAACCACGACCAGCCCTTGTGCGAAGATGAACTCAAGCGGTTCAAAGCCTTGATCAAAAGACGGGTGCAGGGTGAACCCGTGGCTTATATTACCGGCACCCGGGAATTCTGGTCCCTGGCGATGGCGGTCAATCCATCGGTGCTGGTCCCCCGGCCGGAAACCGAATGCCTAGTGGAGGCGGTGCTGCCTTTTCTCGACGATCACGCCGGATCGATGAAGCGGGTGCTGGAGATGGGGGCCGGATCCGGTGCCATTATCATCGCCCTGGCTCACGAGTATCCTGAACATCACTACGTGGCTATGGACCGATCCGCGGCTGCGGTGCAAACGGCCCGGCAAAATGCCCGGACGCACAAGGTGGACCATCGAATCGACTGGTTCTGCGGAAACTGGGATGCGGCCCTCTTGCCGGACCGGGAGACCTTCGACCTGATTGTTTCCAATCCGCCCTATATCCGCAGCCGCGATATCAACGGCCTTCAGCCGGAAATCCGCAATCACGAACCCCAGATCGCTCTGGATGGAGACGGCGACGGCCTGAGGTGCATTCGACACATCATCGAATCGGCCCACCGGTACCTGAGAATCGGCGGCCTAATTGCGCTGGAGATGGCCTATGACCAGAAAAATGATGTCCAGGACATCGCTGCGGAGGCTGGAAAATACAGCGCACCGCAAATCATCAAGGACTACAGCGGGCATGATCGCGTCGCACTGATGGTTAAAAAAGGCTTGCGGCCCCATACTAATTTTGTTATTTAAACTCGTTTTAAAACCACACGCCCGTGGACCTGATCCCGGTGCTTTCATTGGAAAGTCGGATTCAGGGGTGAAGCGGGCGAAGGAAAAACCAACCCAAAGGAGAAGACAATGGCTTACGTAACAATGAAAGAACTGCTGGAAGCTGGTGTCCATTTCGGTCACCAGACAAAACGCTGGAACCCCAAGATGAAACCTTACATTTTTGGGGCCAGAAACGGTATTTACATTATCGATCTGCAAAAAACCGTGAGAATGTTCAGGGATGCCTACGACTTCATCGTGGATACGGCGGCGTCCGGGAAATCGGTCCTGTTCGTGGGCACAAAGAAGCAGGCCCGCGAATCCATTTACGAAGAGGCCAACCGGGCCGAAATGTTCTATGTGCAGAACCGCTGGCTGGGTGGCATGCTGACTAATTTTCAGACCATCAAAAAAAGCGTCGATCGCCTGAACTACCTAAACACCATCGACAACGATGGATCCATCAGTCTGTTTCCAAAAAAAGAAGGCCTGAAGCTGGGCAAGGAACGCTTGAAGCTGGACAGCACGTTGGGCGGTATCCGTACCATGACCAAACTGCCCGGCGCCATGGTCGTCATCGATCCGGGCAATGAAGCCATTGCCGTACGTGAGGGGCGCCGCCTGGGTATTCCCATCGTGGCCATCGTGGACACCAACTGCGACCCCGACTTGATCGATCACGTTATTCCCGGAAATGACGACGCCATCCGGGCCATTCGACTGGTTACCTCGAAAATGGCCGATGCCTGTATCGAGGGCAAGGATCGATACAATGAACGCCAGCAGGCAAAAGCAGACAAGGGTGAAGTGGAAACCGAACTGGAGAGCGCCGCGGCAGAACTCAAGCCGGGTGAACGGAAAGTGATCTCCGATGGCACTGACGGGCCGGTGGTCGAAATTATCCGCAAAGGCACCGCCCCTGCCGAAAATATTGAACCTACAGAGGAAGCCGCGCCCACAGAAGCCGCGCCCACAGAAGCCGCGCCCATAGAAGCCGCACCCACAGAAGCCGCGCCCACAGAAGCCGCGCCCACAAAAGCTGCGCCCACAAAAGCCGCATCCTCAGAAGCAGAATCGACGGGAGAATAATTCACATGTCAGGTATCAGTGCAGCAATGGTCAAAGAACTCCGGGAAAAGTCCGGTGCCGGTATTATGGATTGTAAAACAGCCTTGGGTGAGTGTGATGGTGACCTTGAAAAAGCCATCGACTTCCTGAGAAAAAAAGGAATCGCCACCGCAGCCAAACGGGCCGGCCGGGCCACTTCCGAAGGAACCGTACAATCATACATTCATATGGGCGGCAAGATCGGCGTCATGGTGGAAGTGAACTGCGAAACCGATTTTGTGGCCAAGACGGATGATTTTAACGAATTTGCCAAAAACCTCGCCATGCATATCGCCGCCACCAATCCAGTGGGCATTGTTCCTGAAGACGTCCCCCAGGCTGTGGTCGACCGGGAGCGGGAGATCTACAAGGCGCAGGTGCTTGAAATGGGCAAGCCAGAGCAGATGGTCGAAAAGATTGCCGAGGGCAAGCTTAACAAGTTTTTCAAGGACAGCTGCTTGATGAATCAGCAGTACGTCAGGGAACCGGACAAGACCATCGCCGACTACCTCAACGAAGTGATAGCCAGAACCGGTGAGAAAATTACCATTAAACGATTCGCCAGATTTCAAATCGGAACGGAATAGCGGTGGCAGCCAAATTTAAACGGATCCTGCTCAAGCTGAGCGGTGAAGCCCTGATGGGTGATCAGGGCTTCGGCATCTGCCCCACCATGCTCGCTTACGTGGCGGAGGAAGTCCGCTCCATCGTTGACCTGGATGTACAATTGGCCATTGTGGTCGGCGGAGGAAATATTTTTCGCGGCGTGGCGGCCGGTTCTTTTGGCATGGAGCGGACATCGGCCGATCACATGGGCATGCTGGCCACGGTACTCAACAGCCTGGCCTTGCAGGATGCACTGGAGAAACGGGGCATTCAGACACGGGTACAGACGGCGATCTCCATGCATGAGGTGGCCGAACCGTATATCCTCCGCCGGGCATTGCGGCATCTGGAAAAGGGGCGGGTGGTCATCTTTGCCGCCGGGTCCGGGAATCCCTATTTCACCACCGACACGGCGGCGGTTCTGCGTGCCAAAGAAATTCATGCGGAAATTTTGCTCAAGGCCACAAAGGTCAACGGTCTATACGACGCCGATCCCGAGCGCAATGTCGACGCTCGGTTCATCAAAACCATCAGTTACATGGAAGTCCTTGAGAGGCAGCTGCGGGTCATGGACATGACGGCCATCTCCCTTGCCATGGACAATCAACTGCCCCTGATGGTGTTCAACCTGAAAGAAAAGGGAAACATCCAAAAGGTGGTCAGCGGAGAAGAGGTCGGAACCCTTATCGGCGGATAAAATGAACATTGGTGAATCAACAAACGAAGGGCCACTTGCGAACGAGGTGACT
>JAQYWF010000074.1 GCA_030145105.1 Desulfosarcina sp. | reverse complement strand
ACCTGAATGGTCATGGTGCCGTCGTTGGCGTTGATGGACTTCATGTAGATCATGTTGTCCACACCGTTGATCTGCTGCTCCAGCGGCGTGGCAACGGACTGTTCCACGCTGACCGAATTGGCACCGGTATAAGTTGCACGCACCTCGACGATGGGCGGCGTGATGTTGGGGTACTGCTCGGTAGGCAGGCCGCCGAGAGAAACCACGCCGATTATGATCATAAAGATGGCAATTACCATGGCCACGATGGGCCGTCTGACAAAAAAATCACCCATGTTCGATCACTTTTTTTCCTGGTCGGTTGAGTTGAGGTCGGCAGCGGAGGGATTGACGGTGGCTCCATCCTTAACCTTTTGAAGGCCTTCGTATACCACACGTTCACCCGGCTTGAGCCCCTCTGTGATCAGCCAGTTGGAACCGACTTTAGCGCCAACCGTGATTTCACGGGTCTCTGCTTTGTTGCTCGCATCCACTACATACACGTTGTGCAGCCCCTGGAGTTCCATGACACTGCGCTGAGGGATCAGGATGGCGTCCGCAATTACCTGGCCCTCGATTTTAACTCTAACGAACTGGCCCGGACGCAGCAGTTTTTCGGGGTTGGGAAAGGAGGCCTGGACCAGCATGGCGCCGGTGGTGGTGTCCACCTCCCGGTCGACGAAATCCGCTTTGCCCTTATGGTCGTAAAGCGAATCGTCGATCAGGATCAATTCCATATTGGACTCCCGGTTTTCCTTTTCTTGCGGTTCAAGTTCGGCAAATGCCCTTGCAATCGATAGATACTGGGTTTCGGTGATGAAAAAGGTCACTAGGATCGTATCCACACGCGAGACCGTATTCAGGATGACCGGGTTGGGGTCCCGGCCCACAAAATCGCCCACCTTGGCCTTGGTCTTGCCGATAATGCCGTTGATGGGGGAGTAGATCTTGGTGTATCCCAGTTCGATCTTGGCCGCCCGCAGGTTGGCCTTGGCCGCCTCCAGTGAAGATGTGGCGGCTTCATGGGAAGCCACGGCTGCGTCCAGGTCGCTCTGGCTGACCGCATTGATCTCGGCCAGGGGCTTGATTCGATTCAGGTCATTTTTGGCGTAGGTCAGCAGGGTATCCGCTTCGGCGACTTTGCTCATCCGGTTGGCGACTTTTTCCTCAAAGGGCTGGCTCTCCAGCGTATACAGCAGGTCGCCTTTCTTGACATCACCACCCTCCTGAAAATGAAGCCCTTCCATAAACCCTTCCACCCGCGCCCGGATGGCGATATCTTTTAAACCGCCGGTCTGCCCCACGAACTCCATGTACAGGGTAACATCCTGGGCCTTGGTTTCGATGACAGTTATATCCGGGGCTGGCGGGGCAGGTGCTTCGGTTGCTTGTTGCTGGCTGCATGCCAACAAAAGAGACGACAAGCAGGCAATCAGACCGATGGTTTTTATTCTCATGGTGCCTTCTTTGCAGGGTTGATGGTTTGAAGAACGTGAAACATTCCGCAGCTAAGACAGGGAGGCTTTCCACTGTAAGCATATTGCCGATTTTCAAGTCGTGTGCGGATTATACCGCATTTGAAAAATTGGAAATAGAAGGATGAAACGCTCATGATATATATCATCCTGATGAATATTCCAAGAACCCAAAGTGAAGTTTGACAGTTAAATTGGAAAATAGCCATTCTTGGGTTTAAACCTACTGAAATTAAGACACCGCGATTGAGCTGACCGTCAAAAGGTAGTGCCAAGAACTTTTTTGCGTCAATTATTATATTGAAAATGAAATACCCCGCAGCAGAGCTGACGGGGTATCAACAGCTAACCGCAAAAAAGGAAACGCAGCAAGCTGCGGGGAATTCACCCAGATAGATTAAAGCATATTTAAAAATTAACTGTCAAACTTGAGTCAGGCGTTGCCCCACTCACTCCACCAGCAGTGGGACCGGATGGTGTGATACCACTTCACGGCCGGTACCATCGGATCTTCTGATCAACCATTCGACAACCAAGGAAAATGGGCCTTCTAAAACAGAAAATATGCCTGTTGGGACGTTTACCGTCGGCAAAACCAGCTTGGTGGAACGTTTTTTACACGAGCGTTTTGACGAAAAGTATTTGACCACGGTGGGCATCAGCGCAGGCCAGAAGTTGATGCCGCCGATCCAGAGCCGCCATAACGGCCGGACCGTCCAGTATATGTTTCTGACCTGGGACATTGCCGGACTTGAAAAATTCGATCCTATGGCGATCAACCGCTTCCGCGGTGCTTCCGGGCATTGGCCGTGGCAGATCTAACCCGCCCGGAAACCATAGACAGTCTGGAACCCATATGCAGGAAGTTCATCTCGATCAATCCGCAGGCAGCGTTGGTCACTATCGGTAACAAATTGGATCTTTTCAAGGACGATGACGCCGCTCATTCCGGTTTGATAAAATTGGCGTCTGCATACTCATCCGAAGTGATGTTGACCAGCGCCAAATCAGGCCATGGTATCGAAGCGGCTTTTAATTTACTCTCCCACCGTATCGACGCGTCCAATGAATAGATCCTTAGCCAGCTTAATCGTGCACAAAGGCTTCGGCGTGATTGGCTTCGATAACCGCTTGCAAGTGGTTGAGCGGAACGCCGCCGCCGTCGACATATTGGCGACAGTTGTTTTGCAACACCACGACGGCGATCTTCAAGACCTTTTCCCGGAACTGGTCGGTGTTCAAGATCAATTGATGCGGATTGTAGAAAAGCAGGCCGGCGATTATCGCTTGGACCATGTCAATCGCCGTGACGGGCAAGGGCAAACCCGCTATTGGGATCTGCTGTTGCTGGCCGGACCGGAGGTGGGCCGTGGCATGCTCATCATCGAAGAGATCACCGAAAAAGCGATGGCCATACAGGCAGTCAATCAGCAACGATATGACCTATATCTGTACCGCCAAAGCCTCGATCACCGGCGGAATCAAATCGGATCGTGGTTGAAGGGTCAATCGACTGCGATCAAACGGATCATCGACACCATCCAAAAGATAAGCCGAATTCCCTCCGCTACGGTATTGCTGACGGGTGAAACGGGTACCGGCAAGAACCTGACCGCCCGCATGATTCACGAAAGTTCGATGTCGCGTGAAATGCCTTTGGTGGAGATTAATTGCGCGGCCCTGCCTGAGTCAATGATTGAAGCCGAACTTTTTGGGTATGAAAAGGGGTCATTTACCCATGCGGTGGCCACCAAACCGGGCCTTCTGGAGGGCGCTCACGGCGGAACGCTATTTCTCGATGAAATCGGAGAACTGCCGATCAACGTGCAAGCCAAATTACTCTCCATGATCGAATCCAAATCGTTTCGACGCCTGGGCAGCACCAAGACGCGTGAAGTGGATGTCCGCATTATCGCTGCCACCAATCGCGACCTGAAGTTGGAGATTGCTGAAAAAAGATTCAGAGAAGATTTGTTTTACCGCCTGAATGCCGTGTCGATGGACCTTCCGCCCTTGAGGGAACTGGGGGAAGATGTACTGCTGATAGCTGACCATTTCGTCAGGTTATTGAATGTTGATTTTAAAAAAAAGATCAACGGATTCTCTCCTGACGCCCGCAAGGCGCTCTTGGCCCACAGTTGGCCGGGCAATGTGCGGGAGTTAAACAATTGCATCGAACGGGCCATGATCTTTATAGACAGTGATGTAATCGACCTTTCCGACCTGGTGCTGACAACGCCTTCTTCTGGGAACGATGCCGTGGATGACAGTTGCTGGACAGTGCCGGCAGCCGGTATTGACCTGGAAGATGTAGAACGGCGCCTGATCCTATCGGCCCTGGACCAGTCTGAAAACAACAAGAGCAAGGCTGCCCGTCTTCTGGGCCTGACCCGCCATACCCTGCGTTACCGTATGGAAAAGCATGGATTCTCCTGACCCGGCCCATTGGCCGAATCAGGTCCGCACACATGCGGCCGCAGCAAAAGCGTACGCCCGCGGAAGCCCCTATCCTGCTTGGTAAATTTTGACTACCGATTTTCATCCCTTCCAGTTGTTCTGTTGGGCCGGATTGGCTATTCGGGTACGCGTGCATGCATGATGCGAAATGCACTGGTGCATGGGCCGTCCAGGGTGCCGTCGCTGCGGGTGAGATATCTCTTTTCAAGATCTTTCGGGTTAAGATCTGACATCACCTTCAATCCGCGTTGGTTCACATAGGCGACGCTTTCACCCGCTTTGATGCCGAAAACAAACGGCTCGTCCCGGTAGGCGACCCAGAAGGCTAATCGCCGAATGTCAGGGAATTTCTCGTAATCGCCCTGGATGGCGCCTAAGGGCATGTAGTCGAAAACCACCGAACTGCCCGGTGCCGACTGGGTGGCAATGAACCGCAGGGTGCTGTCCACAGCTTCCCCGGAGATGTAATAGGTGACTCCTTCCCAAATAAAAAAGGTTTTCTGGTTGGGGTCGTAGCCGGCTTTTTTCAACTCGTCGGGGATGTTCTGGGTGTTGAAATCGATGGGCACGTAAGCCACGTCATCCGGCACCTGGCCCAGGGCCACTTCGAGACGGCGCTTCTTCTCTTCGATCATGGCCGGCAGATCGATTTCGAAAAAACGGGCCTTGGGCATGGTATCCTTAAAGCGGTAGGCGCGGCTGTCGTAGCCGGCGCCCAGGTTGACCACCTGGGTCGCACCGTCCTTGGCTGCCTGTTTCAGCAGGGTGTCCATGTGTTTGGTGCGGGCATTGACGTAGTAGTTGGTGTCAAAGCGAAACGTTTTGGTGACCAATACGCCCGTTTTGTAATCCGGCTTCATCAGCGAGTAATGCCAGTACTCCGGTGCAACCAGCTTCATGGCCAGATAGTCCTCATTGCGCACCTTGGGATCCGGATGCTGGGCAAAGATGGCCCTGGCGGCGGTCGTCCCTTCGGCAGTAATGGAAAGCATGCCCGACTCGACGGCCCAGGCTGCTTGATAAGAGAGGATCAAAACCAGGAGCGATGTCACCAGTCCGATGCGGAATCGTTTACTGTCGATTTTATTCAGGCGGGGTTGCATATGGCATTCCTCCTTTAAAGGTCTTTTGACTGACGCGTCTGATGACTTATGTATGCGTGCCAATGTTTATCCAGAAAGGGTAGCTGTTGGTTCAGGCCAAGGCCCGCAGCGATGTTGAATTTGACGGCGTAGCCGTAGGAGCGACAGCGTGCGTAGCAGCGCTACGTTGAGGACTTCGACAGAGCGAGACACGCCGGCCTGGGCAAAAAGATGCGTTTTTTGGATGAACATTAATTTTTCACCACGGCATGCACCATGCGAACATAGGGCGCCGGTTTGCCGTCGATGCTGCCGTCGCTTCGCAGCAGGTGGCGTTGGGCCAGTTCGCCGGAACCCAGGTCTGAAATCACTTCGAAACCCCGACTGGTAACGAATGCACCGGCCTTGTCCGGGGCGATGCCGAACTTCCAGGGGTGACCATAGGCGGCCATGCGTACGGCCTGGAACCGGGCCCATGGCATTTTCGAAAAATCGCCACGAGCGATGTCCTCGAAGATATAGTCGAACACCAATTCGCTGCCAGGTGAGGCATTTTTGGCGATGAATTGCATGGTTCTGTCGACGGCTGCAGCATCGATGTAGCGGGTGACGCCTTCGCAGATAAACAAGCTTTTGTGTTTTCGATCATATCCGACCTGCTTCAAGGCACTGTCCATGCCACCCTTGGGATAGTCGACAGGAACATACACCACAGTGGCGGGCACCTTTCCCACGGAGGCCAGGATCAGTTCCTTTTTGCGGGCCACGGTGGCCGGCAGATCCACCTCGAAGAATCGTACGCCCGGCATCTGCTCTTGGAAGCGGTAGGCCCGGCTGTCCAATCCGGCACCGATGATGACCACCTGTTCAAGGTTTTTTTCGGCGGCTGCCTGCAGGATGCCGTCGATGTGTTTGGTGCAGGCGTTGATTGTGTAGTAGCTGCTGACCCGATAGAATTTGATGAATTGTTTTGACTTGTCGTAATCCTCGTCCAGCGCGGTCCAAAACCAGTAAGCCGGCGATAGGAATTGTTTGGCCATGCTGTCGGGATTGCGGATCTTCTCGTCCGGATCCATGGCGGCAATGGCGCGCATACCGGCGGCGAATTCCGCCGTCACCGGGATGTCTCCCAGTTGCGCGGCAGCGATAGGTGAAACGCATAGCGCCGTTAAGGAACAGACGGCCATTATAATAAACAATAGTCTTAGCCATCGACGTCCATCATTCATGAAAGGTCCTCCTTTGGTTTGGATGGGTTCAATCCGACTTCGCCCCGATCCGAAAGCAGTGCCCGCACCACCTGCGGATTGTTTGTATTCTTTCCCTGTGGATAAGACCGGTAGCGGTAGAAATAAACGTACATGGCCATGCCGGCGGCAATGGTGACGATGCCCCACACGACCGGTGCCGGTCGGCTCCTGATGGAAAAGTAAATGATCCACAGGTTGCCCAGGATGAAAATCAGCGGTGTCAGCGGATATCCCCATGTCCGGTATGCTGGACCTTCACCTGGGTCCTTGAGACGTACGCGCATCAGGCCGATGACGGTCAGCATGGCGAACAGGGACAGGGTAAAGCCGATGTAGACAAGCAGTTTATCGTAGGACGCGGAAACAATCATGGCGATGGCGATGGCCGCCTGCAAACCGATCGCATGGGCAGGCGTATGACGTGTCGCATCGACTTTGCCGAAAAGGGGAAAAAAGATGCCGTCACGAGACATGGCGTAGTAGACGCGCGGTCCGGCAAGGATCATGGCGCTGATTACGGAAAGGAGCCCAAGGGAGATGGCACCGTTAAGCCAGCGGCCTATGCCGGGGCCGAACAGCCGGGCACCGGCTGCGGCAGCTACCTCCATCACCCCGCGCATCTCTTCCGGCGGCAGCGCGTAAACATAGACCAGGTTGAGCAGCAGGTAGAGTGCGGTGACAATTAGCGTGCCCGCCAGCATCGCCAGGGGAATGTTGCGGGACGGGTGTTTGATTTCTCCGCCTAAATAAGCGGCCGCATTCCAGCCGCTGTATGCAAAGCTGATAAAAATCAGTGCGACGACGAATTTCCCGTCCAGCAGAACGCCGAGGGAGAGACTTCCACTGAAATGGTCGGTAGAACCGCCTGAAGAGTAGATGCCGGCGCCGATAAACCCCGCGATCAATGCGATTTTGAAGATCGTCAGCAGGTTTTGAACCCGGCTGCCGATGCGCACGCTGTTGACGTGTAGAATCGATAGCAGTACCACCACGGCAATGGCCAGCATCACCGGCAGTGAGAGCGTGATGATCGGCACGCCGAACAGGGTAACCACACGATCGGTGTCGGCCGTGGCGCCAACGGCTTTGAGCAGATAGATGGAAAAGGCGGTGGCAGCAGCCGCGATGGGGGCAGAAAAATCGACGATGAGCGATATCCAGCCTGATAGGAAGGCCAGGGGTTTGCCGAAAGCCTCGCGCAGATAGACGTATTCGCCGCCTGCCTGAGGATAGCGCGCACCCAGCTCACCGTAGCACAGGGCGCCACACAGGGCGAACGCCCCCCCCACCAGCCAGCCCAGCAGCAGTGCCGATGAACTGCCGACCTCCTCGAGAATGAAACCGGAAGTCGTGAAGATGCCTGTACCCACCATGTTGGCCACGACAATGGCAATGGCCGAAAATAAACCGATTTCCCTTTTTAGCTGACTGGCGGCAGACATGCTGTGTCGACCCCTCTCTTTTCGCTGTGCAGCTATACGATTGAAGGCAGGGCGATTGACGATTTAATGAAATGCGGAGCTAAAATGCTAACCGATCGACAACAGAATGGGCCAAATGGATGAAGATGTCAAGTACAAAAAAAGTACAATAGTATTTTGCGATGGGGTGGTGTGTGCCAAGGGTTGAAAACCCGTTTGGATGAAAAACGTGCTTAACAATAGCATCTTTGATTGGTGCCCGGGGCGATACGCGGCTACCAAATATTCAATAAAATTGATTATGAATATGGATTGTTAAAGATGAACATCCCTTTTCAATGCGGCCATGGCAGGGGGCCGGCTTCCTATAATTGACAGCCTTTAGATGTCTAAGAAAATTTGAACGGGGTGCGCTGGAGGGGCGGCATGCGGGCACTTTTAGTAAAAATGTACATATATATGGTTGGTCCGTAATATAAATTGTAGACCACACTCAAGGGAAATTCAAATCCCGCCTGAAGGCTGAGGTTATTGCCTTGGCAATTGTCCTATGTCCGGCCTTGTTGGGATGCAACCCATCGGGTAAAAAAAGGTCGGTCAGAACCTGCCGGTTTTCCTTTAAAAAGGGATGGTGCAGGTCGACGACGGTGACCTCGCTCTCGATTGCGTGACGGATCAGGCCTTTTACCATCGCCTTCATTTTCTTGGTAAATCGATCATATCCTCCCTGAGGTGGGGAAAAATCGTTTGCTTGTGCTGCGGTGATGTTGACCGGTAAGGGCAGGCCGATGACCGGAACCATGCCGTGGTGCCGGGCCTGGACGATCATAGAGAAAAGATTACCGAGAATCGTGCTGACCTCCCAATTCCACCACAAGTCGTTTGTCCCGCCCATGATGAAGACGAATGCCGGCTTCGTAACGACCACCTCCGGGTAGAAGCGGGACAGCATCCCCTGTGTCGTGTCTCCGCCGATCCCGCAGTTGATCACATCGAGGTCGAGGGCGTTGGCCACCAGTGCCGGCCACGCGTGGCCGGTAGGGATCTCCGTGCCTTCGGTCAGGCTGTCGCCGAGACAGACCATGGTTTTCATGAGAACCTCCTTTGATTTCCGGTTGTGGATGAACCGATAAAAATCGATACAACACCAATCAGGCTACACTTTGTTACAAACTGATACGCATTTGCAAAGCTCTTTTTCAAGCTTGGCGTTAAATTCTACGCAACCGATGACATCAATGTCATCAATAAACCAGCGTTATCAATCCAAAGGAGGCAGCAATGAAGAAAACAACCGTTATGATTGTCAGTACACTATCAGTGCTCTTTCTCATCGGCGGTGTGGCCGCTTGCAAACACGGGCATCATCCCGGCGGCTTCGACGAGTTTGACCTGGCGGCGGTGACCAACCGCATCGCATCCCGGCTGGACCTGACGGAATCCCAGACGGCCGACCTGGAGCAGATCGCCGGAGAGATCGCCGAGAAGGCAAAAGCGATGCATGCGGACCATGCAAGCCGACGCCAGGAGATCGTGGGTCTGATTCGTCAGGATACCGTCGACAGAGATGTGGTCGACGGGATGATCGACGACAAGCTGGCACGTGTGAGAGAGATGGCCGATTTTGTAGCGGAACGGCTGATCGCCTTTCACGCGACGCTGACGCCGGAGCAGCGGGAGAAGATCGCCGCACGCATCGAAGACCGTTTGTCCAGCGGTTGCCGGTTCGGTTGGCGATAGTCTGGTTATCCGGTCGCAGGCCATTGGTGCGACGGCTCCCGCATCGATGGCCTGCAGCCGGGAAACCCACTGCAAACGGTCACTTTCACCGGAAATCCAGGATCAGACGGCTTTCCTTTGGAGGGAAAAGCTGCTACCAGACCATGAGGTGGCCATCGCGCAGCGCCATTATACGTATACCCGCCATAGGGGATTTGCATGTCCTGGACAATTCTGGTCATTGATGACGATGAAAAACTTAACCGGTTGCTCAAACGATTCCTCAAGGACTACGGCTTTGAGGTCTATTCGGCAATCGATGCCCATGAAGGCCTTAAAAAATGCAGAACCGTATTGCCCGACCTGATCATTCTGGATGTCATGCTGCCAGGCATGACCGGTTTCGACGTCTGCAAACGGATTAGGGAAACCAGTGCCGTGCCGATCATCATGCTCACCGCCAGGGGGGATGTGATGGACAAAGTGGTGGGCCTTGAACTGGGGGCCGACGATTATCTGCCCAAACCCTTCGAACCCCGTGAACTGGTGGCACGCATGCAGGCAGTGCTGCGCCGGATCCAGAACACCGGCACGGATCGCCGTCGACGCTTCGGGCGATTAACCATTGATTTTCACCGCCGAAAGGTCTGGTTGGAGGATCGGGAAGTGGACCTGACTACCAGTGAATTCGCCGCGCTGGATCTGTTGGTGCGGCATGCCGGCAAGGTGCTGGACAGGGATGAGATCATGCAGGCCCTTCGCGGCATCGACAGCGAGTGCTTCAATCGTGTGGTGGACATCACCATGAGCCGGCTGCGCCAGAAGCTGGGTGATGATCCCAGGCGACCGAAATATGTCAAAACGGTGTGGGGAACCGGATATACCTTTGTCGCTCGGGAGGTGGTGGATGAAACCCCGTCGCATTAAACGGCTGTTTCGTTCCGTCTTCACCCGGCTTCTGATTGTCACCCTGGCCGCTGGCCTGGCGATTACCTTCACGGTGATCGCCGGCTTTATTATTATCCGTTTACACAGTCAGAGTGCCTTCGAGCGGAATCTGATGCTGTATGCCGACTATCTGGTCGACGATCTGGGCGACCCGCCGGATGAAATCAGGGCTCGGGCAATCGCCCGGCGCAACGGCATGGTTATTCTTTTCGACCACCCCGATAACGTTTGGCAGACAGGTCCTTTACCACGATTTCTCAATCTTGAGCGGGCTTGGGTCCGCCGTTACGCATCCGGCCTGACCATGGGCAACTCCAAAGGCCACCACTTCATTCGTCTGGCCCATGGTGGCGGTGAGCTGACCTTCGTTGCCCCGCGAGACGTTCGTCGCGGTGAGTTGGCTGTATGGTTCCTGGCGGCCATGGTCTTGGCCATGATCACCATCCTCAGTGCGGTCTATCTCACTATCCGCAAAACCCTCAATCCCCTGCACACCCTTAAATCCGGTGTGAATGAAGTCGGTGCCGGGCGGCTCGATCACCGAATTCCCGAAACTGGTCCCAGCGAGCTGCGTGATCTGGCCCAGGCTTTCAACAGCATGGCCGAACGGCTGAACCGGTTGCTGCACAGCAAGGAACAACTGCTGTTGGATGTCAGCCATGAATTGCGTTCGCCCATTACCCGTTTGAAGGTGCAGCTTGAGTTTATTGAAGATGCGGACGCCCGGGAATCCTTGCGCAGTGATCTGGCGGAGATGGAAACCATGGTGGCCGCTCTCCTGGAATCGGCCCGCCTCAGGCACACGGTTGCCGCACTGAACCTGAAAAGTGTCGGCATGGGCGACTTGATCCGGTCGCTGATACCGGAATTCAAGGATCGCCGGCCGGGTGTCGAACTTGGCCCGCTGGTGGATATACCGGTCAACGCCGACCCGGAGAAGATGAGAATCGTTTTGCGCAATCTCCTGGACAATGCCTTGAAGCACACCCCCGAAGAGGCGCCGGCGGTTTCGATTTCAATGGCCCGTAGGCCGGATCGCCTTGAAATCCTCGTCGAAGACCAGGGCGAGGGGATTCCCGCAGCGGCGCTGCCCCATCTGTTCGAGCCGTTTTACCGGCCGGACGTTTCCCGTTCACGCAAGACCGGCGGATATGGACTGGGACTGAGCCTGTGCAAGGCGATCATCGATGCCCATGGCGGCCGTATCGATCTGATCAGCACGCTGGGTGAAGGCACGCGGGTGACGGTGACGCTGCCACGCTCATGAACCATCAACGGCTTGCGGGTGTTGACGTCCGCCAGCGCGGATTTATGACTACCGGGGTTTTACGACGCTATTGCACGATTGATTGGTCAGCCGATTCCCAAGAACCGGAGGATCATCTGGATGGGGTAGAAGACAAACCGGTCCAAAATATTAAAGTACATCAAGGCGATCACGATCATAAACCCGTACGGCTCGATCCGGCTGTAGGCCACGGCCTGCCTGGGTGGCAGGAGCCCCACCAATACCCGGCCACCGTCAAGCGGTGGAATAGGGATCAGGTTGAAGACCGCCAGAAAGACATTGAGTTGAATGGCGATAATCAGAAACAGCAGCAGCCCCCGGATGTGGATACCGGCCATGAGCATGGCTTTGAAGATGACGGCCAGGGCAGCGGCCAGAAAGAGGTTGATCATCGGACCGCCTAGCGCCGACCACATCATGCCGCGTCTGGGATCCCTGAAGTTGCGCGGATCGATGGGCACCGGCTTGGCCCAGCCGAAGACCACCGGCGACTTCATCAGGATCAGCATGGCCGGCAGCAGAACGGTGCCAAAGGGGTCGATGTGATCCTTCGGGTTCAAGGTCAAACGCCCCTGGGACTCGGCGGTATGGTCGCCCAGCCGCCTGGCCACCCAGCCATGGGCAAACTCGTGAAAGGTCAGGGCCATGAACAGCGCCAGCACTTTTAGCAGGATCAATCCGATATCCACGATCACGGTTCCCTTCGTTAAGAGGTCCACCAGCTTGGTCATTCCATCGACGTATCCATATACCATCGAGTGCCGTTTTTATGAAATGCTTTTCGTGAACCAGGGGGAATCGGGTGGGATTATCGCAGGACCTTAAAGCGTTGCAGGTAGAGGGTTGCCTTCTGAAACGGTGGCCGGGGGCACAATCCATGAACAAAGAGCCAATAAGGTAGTCTGGATCGATATTGCCAGTAAACCGCCAAATGTGTCGGAAAGATTTAGCAGGAAGTTCAGGGAAGCAGTGGCGCCAATAAAAAACACTGCCACAGAGACACACTTGTTTATCTCAACCGCCCGCACACCGGCTACATCCGCATTTTTTTACGCCAACAGTTTCTCCAATTCTTTCGCCGTGTACTTAGAAAGCCCTAAAGTTTCCATTGTGCGCCGGGCTTCACCCAAATAATCTCGATTCATCAACACAGACACCAGTTTTATCACAGCCGACATTACCGGCGTCACCACCCCGACCTGTTCCCCCAGCTTCTGGAGGAATACCAGACCATATCCCACATCTTCATTGAAGTACCGGTAATCCAAGTTATTCTGGGCTTTGACTCCCGCGAATCCCGGCGCGGTGTTAAATCCGTTGTCATACGTGTCCTCTGTCATATAGCCTTGGATGACGCCTAATTCCGGATCGGGAATGACCTCCAGGCCCAATTTTTTTCCGATGGCGATCCGTTCTCTATCAACAGCTTCGACCAGCCTGCCAACCGCCGGAGTGACGCCCTCGTGATAAAAGTCGAAATCACCCTTTGTGCGTTCGATTAACGCGACATTCATGAGCGTAATTGCGGGATGGATGACCGGGTTTCCGTTCTGCAAGCTGGTCTGGAGTATATTCTTCGCCGCGCTCATCGTCGGATAGACATCGCGCACTCGTTCGAACACATAATTGGTATTTTTCGCAGGCGCCGCCGCCAGGAACAACCCGCCTTTTAGCTTGTTAAAAATCCTGATTCTGCCTGGTTCAAGCAGTCGCACGGCATACGGCAGCGTCGACGTTTCTGCAACGACAATGTCCTCATCCCGAAGATCAAGACCCGCGCCGTTTTTAAATTCAATACTGCCGCCGCAGGAACTTGGGCACACGATCACGATCTGCCCTTTTTTGAGGTGCGGCTTGCAGGCTTCGGCAAAGGGTCTGGTGCTGTAGGCCGGGCCAACGGCGTAGATGATATCCGTCCCACCCAGCGATTTTTTAATGTCGTATCCGGCATAAACCACCGGCTGAAATCCTTCAAGCATGCCCTCGCAGTGGATGCCTCCGTTTTTTTGGACAGCCTTAATACTCTCCGGGAATTGTTCGAAATCAAACAGACTGACCTGATGCCCGTGGGCTGCACAGTCGAATGCAACGGCGCAGCCCCCGTTTCCCGAGCCCAATACAGTAATGTTCATATTGCTGTCCTCAAAACTTCTCGTTTATATTTTCCCAACACCTTTAGGCAGGCCTACCCAGTTTTGTCTGGATTTCATAATTATAAATGTTTCACTTCTAACAACATTGCCAATTTTAAGAATCGTTTCAGTGGTCAATTGATATAATTCGTCCTTCCCTCCCACACAAACAACCTCTGCAATGATATCGTAACGCCCAGCAACCACCCCTGCCCATGCGACATTTGGAAGGCTGGATATTTTGTCCAAGATTTTATCAAGCTGCCCTTTTGACTGGATGCTCATGCCAACCAAAGCAGTTATCATGTCTGGGTGTCGGTTGGGATCAACAAGGCCTGACACTTTGAATAAATCCTTCTCTTCTAAAATTTTTATCCTGCTTCGAATGGTCGGCGCTGAAATATTAAGTTTTTTTACCATTTCACCAATCGGCATGCGCCCATCCTCGGTTAGCAGTTGAATGATCTCGTTATCCAGGGCGTCAAGAATTGTTTTATTCAAAATTTCCCTCCGGTCTTTTTTTTCTTAGAAAGAAATATTTTTCCTTGTAATTTTCTTAAACAAATACGTCAAGTAAAATAATTTTGTATTAGAAATTTATTTGTAATACAATTTTCTATCTGAAGATCTAATAACAAGGACTCCTTGGGGCGGCGTCAATGTTGTTGCGAAGGATATTGAAAAAGGAAGCGCGTTGGGAAAAACGGATACACGTGGTGTAAGGTTGGTTGCTTTCGATGAGGCGATTCAAAAAAATGAAGAGAAGTCATAGGTCGGCTTGATCGATGATGGCCCGTTATCCGAACATTCCGGAACAGCTTTTAATCTATGGTTTCCATTGAAATTTTATTTTTTGGTGCCGAGCCAAATAGCGTCCGGCGGTTATTCCGGAATTTGTAAATAGATGGATGATTCTGATGTAACCTGTACTTTTTGATCCGCTTATATTGTTGGGATAGCCAGTCACTGAAAATAAGGCTAATTCCAAGCACCGCTACATATTATTGTCAGACGAAATTTTTGGTGGGTGGTGATTGCCCACTAATCAGTGAATATATCTGATAAATCGGTCACGTGGTGAAGTATTAAGATTATCTATGTTCAGTGGTTCGTAGCAAAACCTTCGATTTCCAAAACAAACTTGTCACATATGCCCACCTAAGTCCCCATTCCCATTGGCGGTGGCCCGGTCCACAATATACAGGTGTGAATCCGTGGATAGAACACCGGGAACCGTAAAACATTGCCCTTTTTCTGCGGACCCGCTGGTGGAACGTAGGCACTTAAGAAAAAGGGGACCGGGTGGTTGAGAAGGTTATGGGCTGCTCAATATTTCCTCGGAGGAGTTCCACACCGGTCCCCGAGCGGGATATTGGAGGTGCCGATGGCATATCCCGCATATCAATTCGGACATAGAGACTATTTTGGCTATATCTGTAGCCAAAAATTAAAAGCCGATCAGTTAAGACGCGGCGCCTACCCATGGTTTGCCCTTCCCGTCCTGTTGGAGAGATGGACTGCCATGGATTGGTTTGAACTAAAGTCCCAGCGAATTTGCACGGACAGGGCAACTGGTAACCAAACTAATTTCGCTTCAACGGTGGTTCAGGAATCTAAGGTAGGGATATGATCATATCTTATGAGATGATGCCCAATAGTGTCAAGATTAATATGGACAAGCGTTTTGCCCCGGACGGTGAAAAATATGGGCTTCGAGGCTGATGCGCTTCGTTTTCTGATCGGTGGTTTTTGCAGTTTCATCCCCGGTGGGCCGTCAGCACACATGTAGAACGGCCGCTTTTTTTTGTGGATGAAGCAGCAATATCCAAAAGAAAGCTGTATCGGTCGTTGGGCAAAGATTAGTTGGACCCAATCTGAGCGATTGTCGAGCTTGCCACAGATTCAAGGCAGATGTCGTCGCGCTATAGTGGACTATGCGCGGCGATATCTAACGCCGAAGATGTGGTGAGATCGGCAAACCCAATGGGTTTTACCTTTTGAATGCAACAATCAATGGTACCCAACCTTGATCGTTGCCAATCGACCTTCTTCGAGGAAGGTGAATCGCTCAGTTTGGGTTGGAGAAACCTATGACGATGCAAAGAACCGGTGCAAATGAAGCGTAGCGGAATTTGCATCCGAGTTAGTTTGTCTTGCTAGGCGATTCTAATCATTAATTGCTATAATTCATCATTCTCGGAAAAAACCGGCCCGTTCGCCTTGCATAATCCTTATACATATCTCCAAAAGTATCGATCATTATTATTTCTTCTTTTATTACAAGCTTGTGCCAAAGCAGATGCAATAAAAATACCCAAAACAAATAAAACCAGGAATTTAAATACAAGGCTATTCCAGGACATATAAATGTAATCCAAGCAGCGTACATTGGGTGACGAAAATGCTTGAATGGACCTCTTGTACAAAGTTTGTCATCTACCCACCAGCTACGCAACGTAGAAAAAGACCAAAAATGGAGCCCCAAACCGAAAACAATCAGTACGATGCCAATAATTTTTATCAAACTCGCAGATTCCGTGACAATAGAAAGCTTAATCATTGAATCTGCCCACACGAAAATAGAAAATAAGAAAAGGCTGATAATCGCTCCGGTAGGGCCGATGCCAAATATTTTTTTGAGTTTATTTTCACCTGATACTTTTTTATTTAAATCCATAGCAATTAAGTCACTTTTTTATTGCGCCTAATTAGTAAACACATGGACCTGTATATAATCAAATTTGGGATGTTATACTGAAGAAGCGGCGATTGGATCGGAATACAGATCATCATCGGATTCATCCGATTAAGCTATCATAGTTTTTCCGACCGGGCAATTTTACCAGATCAGTTGGAGAATTCAAAGCAATCTGTGTCATATTCTAACCTTCAGATATAAAGGGTAAATTTAACTTTTAATCGAAAATGGCTGACTACCAGATGTTGTGGCCCTCCTTTTTTATTTTCGGTCTTCAGAAATTGATATGCCGACAATTCCATATGAAGCGTGCCTTGAAACCTAAAACTATCTTCTTTAAGCAACTGTGTTTATATATAAAAAAATATTTGGCTTTACAAATATTTGAAATGGTCCTGATATTAGACTTTTGATGAATGGGCCGTTAAAGCCTTATGTTCAAACCTTTTCTATTATTTTGGGCGAATAAAATCTGTCAGACGTCCAACCTTTCGGCGAACTGTATTCAATGCCCTGTTCCACAACGCCTGACGAACAGATTTCGTTGGTTCGATTGAATTGGAGATATTGATTGGTGCCGGGTTTTCTATTTGGTGTTCTTGATTTTTGGCTTTCATCCATAATGGCCTATCTGCAACCGGGTCTTCCTAAAAAGTTAGCTTTACAACCAAGTATTTCTAATATTAGAAATAAGAGAGGAGGAACAAAAGTTTTTTGGTACTAATTGTTTTTATCCCCGGTTGTTGGTGCGCCACTATTATCTTTTCCTCGTTATTGGATGTAGAAAGAATAATTTAAATGTTGTTGATATCTGATTCCGATTTTGATCGAAATTGAACATATAACAATCTTTTGTACACTCAATTTTTTCCAGAACACGGTGATCAATTGGGAGGTTACTTTATGCAGGAAAATCAACCGGCTATTTATCAGAGTGCGGAAAAATGTGTTGATGATGTGATAAAAAGGGTGGGCAAGAATATTGTTTTGGGCATGCCGCTCGGGTTGGGAAAGGCAAACCACGTGGCCAACGCGCTT
>JAQYWF010000423.1 GCA_030145105.1 Desulfosarcina sp. | reverse complement strand
TTCATCTCGAAGACACCGATCTCGTTGGTCGAGCCAAAGCGGTTCTTCACCGCCCGCAGGATGCGGAACACATGGTTGCGGTCCCCTTCGAAATAGAGCACCGTATCCACCATGTGCTCGAGCAGCCGGGGTCCGGCAATGGTGCCTTCCTTGGTCACATGGCCCACCAGGAAGGTGGGGATGCCCGTGCGCTTGGCCATGAGCATCAGACGCATGGTGGACTCGCGCACCTGGCTCACGCTGCCCGGTGCCGATGTGATCTCCGGGCTGAACACCGTCTGGATCGAATCGACCACGAGCACATCCGGCTTTTCGCTTTCCACCATGGCCATGATCGCGTCAATGTCGATCTCCGACACCACCAGCAGACCGGGCGATGCGGTCTTCAGCCGGCGGCTGCGCAGGCGCAGCTGCCGCACCGACTCTTCACCGGAAACATACAGCACCCGGTGGTCATTGCTGGCGATGCCGTGCATGACCTGGAGCATGATCGTGGATTTACCGATGCCAGGGTCACCGCCGATTAACACCAGGGTGCCGGCCACCAATCCGCCACCCAGCACCCGGTCGAATTCTTGGATACCGGTGGCCATCCGTTCCTCATCGATAATTTCAACGGCGTCGATGGGAACCGGGCGGTTGCCTTTTTCGGCCATAATTTTGCTGCCGGACGCAGCTGCCCGTCGCACCTCTTCGGCAAAGGTGTCCCAGGCGCCGCATTCGGTGCATCGGCCCATCCATTTGGCGGATTCGTACCCGCACGACTGGCAGACAAACAGGGTTTTTGCAGATTTCCGTGCCATGGTTATATTTACATCGGTTTAAGTTTTAGGTGTTAAGTGGTACGTATCCCGTTGATAGACACGCCTGCAAGGTGGTTACACCCAAAAATGAGATCATCCCGACTGTGATCGATGCTTAACCACTCATTGACCCGACAGTTTCGTAAAAAGCTCGGGATCAAGGTTTGCGAGTCCCGAGGAACGAGGCGTACTGATCGTACTCCGCAGTGACGAGGGATGAAGCATAACGCAGATATCGAGCTTTTTACGGAACTGTCAACCATGATCGACTACCACGTCCGTACCAGCCTTTGCAACCACGCTACCGGCACCATGGTGCCGTAAGTTCGGACGGCAGTGGGCAAGGGGATTGCCGGCATCTGTTTTCTGGAGCATCTGACCTTCCAGGCGGCGGGGCGCACCAACGCCATGTTTCCCAGGGAGGTGCCCCTATACGTGAATGAAGCCCGCCGGCTGGCGTGGTGATACCGAGAGCAGATCAACGTCCGGGTGAGGCTGTAGATTGACTTTTCACCCCGCCATGTAGACCGCTGCATCGAGACGGAGAATACATTCGATCTCGATGTGGTGGGCAGCAGCGTTCATTTCCTCGACGGTGAAGATGTGGTGTCCAGGTGCTCAGCCTGGGGCCAGGGAGAAATCAGCACCGACGATGTCTATCCGAAATACCTCGGCGTACTGGAATCAATGCTGGATTATGATTACTTTGATGTGATATGTCATCTGAATCTGTCTAAAAAGTGCAACCAGCGCTCATCGCCGCCTGCGGTTCACTGGATACCGGCCTCTGGCCGATTTCTCCCATCGACGGCGGGACGTCGTTCCATTTCGGTTAAGCCGGATCCTGCCCCCAACTTGCCTTGCCATTGAGGGCAAGGGGGACGGGGAACGTGCCTGACTATATAAGAGGAGACCAATGCTCATGCTCGATGATATTCTAAAATCTGCAAACGGACGGTTTGCGTTGTGCGGCATGGCCATCCTGATCCTATTGCTGGCAGGGTCGTCAATCCCGGCAGTTGCCGCCGACGCGCCGGGACCTTTTGATGCACTCGAAAAACGGCTGATCTCGGATGGTTTCGACAGCGCCCGCATCCAAACCATCTTTGCCAGCCCCGACGTATCCTTCGAAGAGGGGGGCGTCAGCGCCTATTTCATACACAACGAGTCCAAGCTGAACTACAAGCAGTTTACACGCATATGGAATATCGCATCGGCCAAGAAATACATGAAGGAACATCAGGAGGCGCTTGCATTCGCGGAGAAGACATTCGAGGTCGACAAGGAGGTGATCACCGCCATCATTTTGGTGGAGACCAAATTGGGGACCTATCTAGGCAACAGATCGGTGATCAACACCCTGGCCACCTTGTCTGCCATGACCGACGAAAAGCCCCGCCAGGCGATCTGGGACAATCTGCCCGACGACGACAGAAGGATGTCCCGCAAAAAATTTGAAAAAAAAGCGGATCGGAAATCCAGCTGGGCCTACCGAGAGCTCAAGGCCTTTTTGAGTTACACGGAAAGGGAAGGGATGAACCCCACGACGATCAAGGGGTCTTACGCCGGTGCCATGGGGATTTCACAGTTCATGCCTAGCAATATCGCCCCCTATGGCAAAGACGGCAATGCCGACGGCCAAGTGGACCTGTTCGTTCATGCCGACGCGATCTCCAGCATTGCCAGCTACCTGAAACACTATGGGTGGAAACCGGGGATTTCCCGGGAACAGGCCTTTAAGGTGGTCTACCATTACAATCACAGCAAATACTACGTGAACACCATCCTCGATGTCGCGGATAAATTGAAAGGCTGATCCATCATGAGCACCGGCATGTTCATTGTGCTCACCGGGGTTGCGTTTTTCCTGCTGACCTGTGTGGCACTTCTGGATATCGCCCGCAAGGACTTCGGTGGCATCCAATTCAAGGCCCTGTGGGCATTCGTCGTGGCCCTGGTGCCGTTTATCGGCGTGGTGGTCTATTTTCTGTTCGGCTTCAGAAAGGGGAAACGGGCCACGGCTGATGCGCCGGTGGACTGAAAGACCAGATGACCACGACCAGACTCGACCTTCACCAGTTCAGTTTTTCCGATGCCGTCATACCGTACTTGATCCGGTATCCAGAGGATTCCTGATTGACGCCAAAGTATTGTAACATTCCAGGATTTTTAATTTGACAAAAGCTTGTCTTTTATATAATCAAGCCACTGTTTTTCCAAATGGTCCCATCGTCTAGTGGTTAGGACGCCGGCCTCTCACGCCGGTAACTCGGGTTCGAATCCCGGTGGGATCACCATAAAAATTAATGGGTTGCGGTTGCAACCCTTTCTTTGTTTTTACTGGATGTAAAACTTGGATGTAAAACGGCCTATGAACTAACCTTCAGCGGCCATTTTTGTTTCTGGGAATGGGATAACCTGGGCATCACGTTTCAAACCATCCTCCAAGGCATGTCGAACATGTGACAACCCCAAGCTACGCAGGTACCTTTCAGTGGTGGATGGACTGTGATGTCGAAGTATGGTTTGCATGTGAGCTAATGGGTAGCCCTTATGGAACAGTGTAGATGCGGTGAAGTGCCGAATCGCATGAAAGCCGAATGATTTGATACCGACCTTTTTGCACCAACGCTTCATTGCATGCTGCCTTGAAGTGAAGGATTTTCCATAGTACGGCATTGCAAAAGCATATTTATCCACATTAACGAACAACGTGTCATCTATAATTCCTGACACTGCCATACGAACCTCAATCCATCGCAACAGGATCGAACGAAGTTCCTTTGTCATTGGCAACCAGTCAGGCTCCAAACCGCCACCTTTGCGTTTACGTGTCCATAGCCGAACTTGCTCTCTGCTAAAATCCAAGTCATCGTGACAAATGCGGAACATTTCACCTCGCCGTGCAGCCAAGTGAAGGGCTACCATGAACATGGTATAGTCCTGAACATGAGGCGGTATCCCCGATTCTGCACGAGCCTTAAGCCAGTCATGCAGCTGCCAGAAATCAAAATTAGATGGCACGTAACGAGGTTTTTTCGTCTTCGGGTAGTCTCCACTGGGGATTGCGTGGATCGGATTCTCACCCAGTGGCCAATC
>JAQYWF010000380.1 GCA_030145105.1 Desulfosarcina sp. | reverse complement strand
CACAAGGTGCAAAGCGAACCTTACATCACCCGGACCCCCCATGACCGTCGGCTGGTCCAGCTGTCAAAGAAGATTCAGACGTATCTGGGATTTCGATGCGAGATCGAATACATCATTTCGGCCGACGGCGGTATTCATGTGGTGCAGGCCAAGGACATTTCCAGCATCGACATCCTGGAAGAAAAGGAGAATCAGCGGTCCATCACCCTGGACGGCATCCGGCGAATCCGCAAGCGGCGCAGTTACCGGGAGCGACCGGTGTATGTGATGGACAATAAATCCTTTTATATCGATATCATCTCTCAGTGTGAGGAGATGGTCAGTGAATACGCCACGCCCGGTAAGCCGGATATTACCCAGATCATCGATTCCATCAAGGCCTATGAAGCGGATTTTGAGGCGTTTGCCTTGCGCCATCAGCGATACGCGGTGCTCGGCATCGCCATTCAGGATCCGGTCGATCTGTACCAGATTGCCAGCCATTACCTGGACGACACCCCGGAATTGCAGGCGGAACTCTCCAAAGCCCTGCACAACAACCTCTACCAGATCGATATATTCCTGTCCGAAGCCGACACGCTCATCGCCAAGGACAAGTTCCGGATCAATTTGTGCAGCCACGATGCATACGGTATCGACACGGTCCGAAACCCCCTGTGGACCGTATACTGGTATGTGGATCGCCACGACGATGTAGTTCGAGAATTCAAGCGGATCGGTTTTAAGACCGGAGACACGGTCGGTATCGACATCAACGTTGAAGACAAGCCGACCGTATACCGCCAGTAGCGGTCAGGGATCGAGAAAATCCTTAAGATTGATCACCTTTCCCTGTTCATTCCCGCCTTGTCCCAGGTCCTGCATGGCGCCTTCGCGCTTTTTTTTGCGGACCTGGTCCATGATTTCCTGGAGTTTGGGATTGTCGGTCATCAGCTTTTGAATCTGAATTTCAAGGGTTTCCCAGCCGGCTTCCAGCGCGTCTGTCTTCACTGAAAAGGATGCCATATCGGCGAGCAACCGGACCAACTGAAGCATCATGCCATGGTGGGTGATGCCCTGCAGGTAGGCGGGACAGTGGCCCCAGAGGCTGGTACCGGCCACCGCACGCTTCCGGCAAGCCTCCAGAATGATCGTATGGATGGCGCTGGGGCCGTGATAATTGATCGGAATCACCCGGTGCCGGCTGACCACGCCTTCAAAATCGCTGCCGGTGGTCAGCGCTGAAATAATCCGGTCCGTATGCAACACATTGTCGAACATACTGCCCAGGGTAAACACCCCCGGTGTCTTTAGCCGGTGGGCCAGATCCACCAACTCCCGGGAAAACCGGTACCAGTTCAGGTTGGGCTCATCGGCGATCAATATTACCAGATCGTTTTCACCGGGATGGGTTTCGATGGCGAAGAAGCTTCCCCCCGGGGGGGTAATCGATTTTATTACACCGGTTTCGATTTTCACCACTGGCCGGCTTTCGTCATAACGATAGCATGCATCGGGTTCGATATGGCCGAAGGAAACGGCCTGGAGGGTCTCCACCAGATAAGCGGCCGTGCCGGCCGACACCTCGAGTGCATTGCCCCATCCCCGGAAACCGATGATAAACACCGGTGCCGTCAGGTCAGGCAGCGTTTCCAATCGGAAGGTTTGGTATTCCATGCGCGCCATGGTAACCTATCTTTAAGTAAGTGTGATCGTGATCTCACCATTTTCGGGGGGAATTGGTGTGCTGTCAATACCCAAATCCTGATCCTTGTCAAGGCGCCTGTCCGGATCAGCCTTTGTTTCGATACAGGTCCGGGTAAAGCCGATGGGCGCACTCGGGGCAGATACCGTGGGTGAAGTCGGCCTCGGAATGGCTGGTGATGAAGTCCTCGATCGGCTGCCAGGTGCTGTCGTCTTTACGGATTTTCTTGCAGGAGGCGCAGATGGGCAGTAGGCCGCTGAGGGTTTTGACTTCCTGGAGGGCTTTTTCCAGCTGGGCGATTAGTATTTCTCGCTCTTTGGCCGCGTTGTGTTTGACCACGGCAATTTCTATGGCCGATCGCAGCTCATTGATGTCGTAGGGTTTGATGATATAGCCGTAAGGGTTGGTTCCGAGGGCTCGCTTGAAGACCCGCTGATCGGAAAGGCAGGTCATGTAGATGATTGGCACGTCCGAACCTTCGGCAATTTTTGCGGCGGCTTCGATTCCGTTCATTTCCCCTTTGAGCAGAATATCCATGGTGACCAGGTCCGGTTTGTTCCGGTAAACAGCGCTGATGGCCTCGAGTCCGGTTTCGGCGGTGCCGCATACCAGGTAGTCCAAACTCTCCAATCTGGCGGTCAGTACGGTGGATACGTTGGGGTCGTCTTCCACGACCAGGATACGGGTCTGTCTATGCATGACGCACCTCGCATTGGTTATGGGCAGCCGCTGCTGCAATTTTTGCGCATGGGATACCCTTTTGTGCACAGGCATGTCCGGTTTTTGGACAAGCTGGAACCTAAAAAATATGCCTGTTTTTGCAACTGTCCAGCAATATCCGCTCAGGCCAGATGAATCCGGTGCTTCACCAATTCGGAACCCATTTTAAAAAATATATGAAGCAATTTTCTTGCCATTGTGATGATTTGGTTAGCCAATAACGATTTTGTTACTATACATAAGAACAAAAAATCCTTGACACCCCATGCAAAAGTCCTTAAACATCGCTTAGTCAGGGTCGTGAAAACAAACACGGCCTTTTTTATTGAACCGCGATAGCGAGCGCATTCCTCGCCGCTTACGGCGGGGAATGCGAGCGAACTGAAAATAGACTTTCATCCTTACGGTGAACCCTCCCCGTGGCTTGCCGCGGGGAGGGTTCAAAAGAGGAAAATAGATGAAATTAAAGGAATTTCCAAGCCGAGAACGGTTTGATGCACTGGCCCGGACCGCTAATGTGATTCCGGTTTGCCGTGAGATTCTAGCCGACATGGAGACGCCGGTTTCCCTGTTGAAAAAATGCTACGACAACGGCGGGAAGGGACCGCAAACACCGCTTTTTCTTCTGGAGAGTGTGGAGGGCGGCGAAAAATGGGGGCGTTACAGCTTTCTGGGCACGTCGGCTCGTACTCACGTCAAGGTTTTTGCCGATCAGGTGAGCATTGCCGGGAATGGCCGGGAGGAGAAAATTCTCCACGGCGGGGATCCCCTGAAAACGCTGAAAGCTTTCATGAGCCGTTTTCAACCGGCGGAAATGGCTGAGCTTCCCCGGTTCTGGGGTGGTCTGGTCGGTTATCTCACCTATGAAATGGTTTCATTTTTCGAGCGCATACCCAACCGGTTGTCGGCGGATACCCCCATGGCACATTTCATCATCGGTGACGAACTGCTTATTTTCGATAACATTCGCAACACGATGATCTGTGTGGCCATCGCCTTTATTGACGAGAATCCGGATGCCACTACCGCCTATGATGATGCCATGACGCGGTTGGACGCCATGGAACGGCGCATGGCCACGGGTGTTGGCGATGCCGTGCCGGAGAGTGCCGACGACAGCCCGACCATGGTGCCGCTGCTGGCGGCACAAACGTTCAGAGAGCGGGTGGCCCGTGTAAAAGACCACATTCGGCAAGGCGACGTGATCCAGGCCGTCATCTCACAGCCTTTTCAATGCAGCGCGCCCGGGGACATCATTGCAGTCTATCGGGCCCAGCGTTATGTGAACCCGTCTCCGTACCTCTACTTTTTTCATTTCGATGAGATCGCCCTGGTGGGATCATCACCGGAAACCATGGTGCGTCTGGAAAACGGCGTGGCCACCCTGCGACCCATCGCCGGTACCCGACCCCGGGGAGCCAGCGAGCAGGCGGACCGAGCGTTGGCCTCGGAACTGCTGGCCGACGAGAAGGAGCGGGCCGAGCATCTGATGCTCGTAGACCTGGGGCGAAACGATCTGGGTCGAGTCGCCCGGACCGGTACGGTCCAGGTGACGGATCTGATGGTGGTGGAGCGGTACTCCCACGTGATGCACCTGGTTTCCAACATCAACTGTGATATTGAGGATGGTTACGATGCTTGGGACCTGCTGCGGGCGTCCTTTCCTGCCGGCACCCTTTCCGGTGCACCCAAGGTGCGGGCCATGGAGATCATCGACGAATTGGAACAAAGTCCCCGGGGGCCATATGGCGGCGCCGTCGGATATGTCTCTTTCAGCGGTAACATGGATCTGGCCATTACTATCCGGACCGCTTGCATTGAAAACGGGACACTTACTGTGCGGGCCGGAGCGGGTATTGTGGCCGACTCGGATCCGGAAACCGAGCGGCTGGAGACCGTCAACAAGGCCATGGCCATTCAACGGGCCCTCGAACTGACTCGCCAAGGGCAACGGGTGGAGACAACACCATGATACTGATGATCGACAATTACGACTCTTTCACCTATAATCTGGTCCAGTACCTCAAGCAGATCGGCGTGGGGGTGGCGGTGAAAAGGAACGATGCCGTCAGCGTGGATGAAATCGCAGCGATGGCTCCACAGGCCATCGTGATTTCACCGGGGCCTGGCCGCCCGGAGTCTGCCGGTATTTCCGTGGATACGATCAGGCGGTTTTCCAGTCAGATACCGATCCTCGGCGTTTGCCTGGGCCACCAGTCCATCGCCCATGTCTTTGGCGGCCGGGTGATTGGCGCCAAGCGGTTGATGCACGGCAAAACGTCGGCCATCACCGGTGATGGCAAGGGAATCTTTGCCGGTATCAAACAGCAATTTCAGGCCCTGCGTTACCACAGCCTGGCGGTGGAGAAGGGCAGTTTGCCCGACTGTCTGGCGGTGACCGCCACCGCGGTGGACGGCGAAATCATGGGGATTCGGCATAGGT
>JAQYWF010000034.1 GCA_030145105.1 Desulfosarcina sp. | reverse complement strand
GTGGTCGATAGCCATTGCGCGAAAGCTGGCGGGAGACCTCATAACCGATAAACCCGGAAGCCCCGGTGACCAGCAATTTCAATTTCTTGGCGTTGGTCGTCATGTCAATCCATTCGCCATCCCATGTGGCAAAGGCGAGTCAGCGATGGTCGTGCCGATTTGAAAACCAAATGCATTGAACCCGTTAAAAAGCGGCCGGGGCGCTCGCCCGTTCCTGAGGATTTGGCCCTGAAGTTCAGACAGGCTGTTTAAATTATTTTCGGCCCAATCACGAACATGAAGCAGAAACCGGGTTCTGACCATATTCCGCCGCCTGGAATCGATGTCATCGGTCATGTGAAATAAACGATGGTGATCCTGTTTGCGTGCAGGACAGCCCGGAAGTTTCAATATTATGGCAACTGGATGATTTGTCAAATGAGGCTGTCAATGGGTATGCCTTATCTATAGGTATCCATAAAATTCTGCATTTTAAAGGAAAATCGTGAATTTCGGTCAGGGGATGTCGGCGAGTATCCTGCCGGCCATGGCTGCGCCGCTTAGAAATGCACCTTCGATTCTTGAGCCGCAGCACCAATCGCCGCAGATCCCAACCATCGACAGGCGATCCCATAGACAGCCCTCGGTCAGAGGCTTCTGCGCCTGGGCATAACGCCAACGATGCGCCGATGAAAAAACCGGTTCGGGAAGGCTTTCGCCGGCAGCCGCCGAAAAGGATTTCATCAGGTGGAAGATAACCGCTTCGGACCGCATGGTCAAATTGGCCGAGGACCAGGCGGCGGTCGCGTGTAGGACCCAACATTCGCCATGGTGGCGTTCCGGCTTGCTGGAATTGCGGGCGGCCCATGCAATTTCCGAGTCATGGACAAAAGCGCCATCGAATGGCAGATCCACGGGCTTGGCAAATGCCAGCATAACGGCCCAACAGGGTGCCATGTTCACCGCCGCCAACCGATGGGCCAGCGGCGTCCGGCCATCAAGCAAGTCTGCCCCTTGTTGCGGGGGAGCGGTAACGACAAGTGCATCGAAACCACCCGCGGCATGACCGTTATCATCGATCACAGCGATGCCCTGCGCGTCCTTTCTAACCTGACGAATACGTGTGTTCAGGCAAACGTCCAGGTCTTGCGCCAGGTGACTTGCCAGGGCGCTCATTCCGGGAACGCCAACCAAGCGATGGTGGTGCCGGTTTTCCTTTCGAAACGCACCCGCACGCAAAACGCCGATACGGCCCTCCCAGCGTCGAACCACCCCGGTTGCCCGCCAGCTGTCGACCCATCTTATAAATCGATCATCCCGGGCCGTAAAATACTGGGCACCATGATCGAACGAACAGGATTCCGACCGTCGCGTGGCCAGTCGGCCACCGAGCCCGCGGGCCTTTTCATAGACCCGGACGCGATGCCCATGATCCGTCATGGTTCGGGCGACCACCAGGCCGGAAAGGCCCGCACCGATGACCGCGACCCGAAGCGGATGACTACCAGCCGGTTGGATCGCCCGGGCCGTGTATCGTTCAAGGTTCAGCCGCTTGGCGTGTGAACGGGTCGAACGGGGCCTTATGGATCCGATGACCGGCCTGTGTGGCGCAAAGGGCCGATCGAAAGGCCCCAGGCACCACAGTATGCCGGCGTATGAATTGGGGTCGCTGCTGTCCAGCGCAAACCGATGATTCAAATCGATCATCATCTGCAGCGCTTCTCGGGGGGTCCGGGTCCACTGCAACAGCGCTTTTCCCCAGGTCATTCGAAGGTTGTTGTGCAGTTCGCCGTGAATCAAGAGCGACTTCTGGGCGGCATCCCACAGCCGGTCACCCGTCTGCGCCCTGGCCAGTGTTTCCCAGGTGTAGACCGCTTGGCGAGGATCCTGACGATGGTCTTCAAGGGCCGCCTGTGCCCAGGCCGGGAGAACATCGAGGGTCTTGGGATAATCATGGTAGAAACAGAAATTATGCCCCAGTTCACGCCAGATCAGAATTTCATCCAGGTATTTTTTTGCCCCACGGGTATTCGATAAAGCCACCTGTCTGACGATACGAAAAGGTGACACGTGTCCGTGATGCAGGTAGGCGGACATCCGGCTGACACCGGACGGAAAGGCTATGGCCGCATCGTTGCGGGTTTCGGCGTAGTCGCTGAGACCGTGCTGTTGGAATTGTTCCCAGCGTTTGTATCCCGCCTCCGATCCGCCACGCGTGTGGGGTATGGGCCCGACCGTATGATCGATGCGGCACCTCGCACAACAGCCGGCAATATCGGCCGAAGCCAGGTCGAGGGTATCGAAGCCGAGCTGGCCACTAAATGGTCTGACCGTTGACGCAGAGGGTTTATACACTTGGGTCATCCGCTTTTGATAGGATTCCCAGGTGGCTTTTCGAAACTGGAAAGCGCGGGCATATGGTTTTTCAACCCGTTGCATGGGCAGGATGCAGGTCGTATCCACCGACCAGAATGAGCAAGGAGAGATCGCGGCGAGATATCGGGTCCAGTGTTTGAACGGCGGGGCGGTAAACGCCTCGGTCAGGTTGAGCGCCGCCCGGGTCATCAATCCCCGCAACGGCGTGGGATCTTCAGGCTCCTCGGCCAGATGAAAACAATAGCTGATGCCCCTGCGTTTGAGTTCTTTTTCAACATCCCGAGCCCCTTCAAGGATAAAGGTGTGGTGCCGATCGCTGTTGTAAGGGTGGCGCCCGCCCAGACCCTGGTAGACCAGTGCGGGTAATTTCAATCGATCGGCGACCCACAACGCGGTGTCCAGTGCGGGATTTTCATGGCCCCTGACGGCGTGGTGCATCCAATAAAGGACGAAGGCGCCGTTCGCTGCGACAGGCTGACCGTTCAACACCCGCGTCCGCTCGGATAGATGGTGGGGTAAGTCGTTGAAAATGGTTCTCAGGTAATTTTCCAATCTATGCGGACTCCGTTTCGCCACCGACCGTCAAGCGTCGGGGCTTGAAGCCGATGCGCCCAACCATTTGCCGCTCAATTTAACCGATTGGTTTGGTGTTCAAGGTTTACGGGCCGAGACGACCAGACGCTGGTTCATGCAGCCCACATCTTCGGCACGCTTCAAGGCCGACGCGTCGCTGTAGCGCGCGATGTCGCCGAAACCTGCGCGGGCGACCAGCGCAGAAAGATCTTCCGGAGTGTATGGGCGGATGCAGTAAGTTCGATCCCGGATCATCCCATGGGCCTTGCTAAGCACCATCTCCCGGGCGCAGATACGGCCGTCGGTCACCTCCCGTTGCCGGCAGACGACCACGTCATCGCCGATTTCATGCCAGGCGAGAGGGGCCAGGGTCTTGCATGCGGCAGCGCCATCGGTGACATCCAGCAGCAGCCAGCCGCGTGACTTGAGCAGGCGCAGGCTCTCTTTGAGGATATGCAGGTCGGCATCCGGCTCCGGAATGTAGCCCAATGAGTTGCCCAGGATGAGCACATGATCGAAGACCTCGGGAGGCAAGGCGGTGTGGCGGGCGTCCCCTTGCACAAACTGCACTGACCGGCGCTGATCGATAGCCTCGCGTTTACCGATGTCGATCAACGACTGCGAATAGTCCAGCACCGTGCAGTCGCGAAAACCGCGCCGGCAGAGTTCCAGGGCGTGTCGCCCCTGCCCGCCGCAAAGATCGAGAATGCGATCGTGGGGTTGTATGGGCACCAGCGAGGTAAAGATGTCGATCTCCTGTCGCGTGATCGCCGCGTCGCCGATGCTGCGGGCATCGGTGATCAGGTAGACCTCGTCGAAAAGGGTCTTCCACCAGTCGGGGTCCACATCAATGGTCATGGCGCCTCCAGGTGCGCGCCGAAACCAAACAGCCCGTCCGCCGCGAAGATGGCCGGACCGCCCCGCCAGGGCTGCAGGCGCGCAATTTCCAGTTCTTCTTCTTCGATATCGATGTAAGCATCCAGTTCGCCGGCGTGCCACATTTGCTCAAGCCTGATGCTGTCCTCCCAAATACCCCAGCCGTATGTTTCCAGGTCGACCAACTGCTGCGCCGTGATGATGCGCGGCCGCAGGGCAATCTTGATCGGCCCCAGCAGGTAGGTAAATTTCTCTTTCAACGCAAGGGCGTTCTGCGCATCTTCGATGGCCAGCAGGTCGCCAACATCCATATGGGCGATGGTGTCGTTGATACGATCGACGGCCTCGCGCACCGTCATGGGTGATTCTAAAATGGCCATGGGCTGAACGCCGCCGCCGCTGCCTACGTTGGTGGGCACATCGCCATAGCGACAGAGAAAGCCGAAGATCTGGTCGGGCCCGATCAGGCAGCGAAAGTCCGTCTGGCGGTCCTTGAGTACGATCTGCCCTTGCTTTCGGTCGATTTCCGGCATGGTCTCCCCCCACAGGCTCAGGGGAACTTTCTCCTGAACGATATACCCCCCTGTGGTCAGTGCCGTTTCAATGGCATCGTCTCCATCCTGCACGATTCCACCTACCTTCACGCCGATGCCGGAATAACCACGCTCCGGTTTGAGCACGAGGTGAGACCAATTTGCCCGCGCCCATTCGACCAGGTTCCCGATGGTTTCGCCCTGGGGACCGGTGGTACGGCGGGAGAAAAACCGTCGGGTCCAGGGCGTTCGACGCACGGTTTCAGGATGGAAGCGCGCGGACTGCGACCCGGTGATGACTTCAAACATGCTTTTCACATTGATCGGTTCGGTGCCGCGGGGATTGAGAATCCGGTTTTCCCGAATGGCCTGGTAGAGCGGCGTCAGGCCGTGCTTGCGGTGCAGCTTCAGGAAAACGTCGTTGTTGAAATCCATGAAGATCAGCGACACCGGCCGCCCATTATGGCAGACACGGCCATGATGCAGCTCGAATTCATGCGGCGCGGCTAGGATGCCGGTAATCCCGTCCACGGCGTCCAGCCGTCTGGCCAGATTGATGTTCTCGGTGACATCGGCCAGGGTTTCCTCCTCGGCCACCACCGCCAGCAGACCATGATTGGCGCCTTCCCGCTGGCGATGGACGGCAAGCAGCATCTCGGTGAAGCCGACCACCGGATAGAGCAGCGGATGGTCGAAATTCAGGTCGACCCCGGTGGGACTGACACGGTTGATTTTCTGCCACACCACCTTGGCGATTTCCTGGGTCATGCGTTGGTAGTCCCAACCGCCGGGGCTGCCGAGATTCCACTCCGAATGGTAGCCGCGAAAACTGGACACGCTTAGCCTCCTTGCTGCAGTATCTGCGCTAAATGATTAAAATCGATTTCTCCTTGCGCCAGCACCCGGCGGGCGAAAGCGACAGGATCGGTTCCCTTCCGACAACGCTCATCGTACAACCGGCGGAAGCGGCGCCGCCCCATGGTGTAAGCCAGCTGGTAACCCGGTTTCAAGCTGTATCGTCGGACCATGGCTGTGGCCCGGCCGTCGTCCATCCCCTGTGCAGCCAGGAAAGCGGCGGCTTCGTTGAGCGTTCGTCGGTGCATATGAATGTCGAAGTCAATCTGTCCGCGCAGAGCCCGCCAGTAGCGCCGCTTGGCCATCAGCATGCGGTCCACCGGACCGGAGAAGAAGCCTGTTTCGAACATCAGCTCTTCGGCAAAGCTGGCCCAGCCTTCATAGAAAATCGGAAATTCAATGTGGCGCCGAACCGGTCGTGGGTGGCGCCAGCGGCCAGTGTCCAGCAGGTGATGGCCGGGGTAGGTCTCGTGAGCCGTCAGCAGCCGATAATCCGCCGGGATCGTGACGCCTTGGCCGGTCTCCAGGATAAAAAAGGTGCCGCCTCTGGGCGGATGGATCGGCGGCATGCTGTAAGCGGCATTGCTGCGCACCGGCCGCATGTAGTCCGGAATGCCCTGCACTGTGACCGGACATTGGTTCACCTCGTCGGCTGTGATCAACCCCTGTGACGAGCAATGCCGAGCCAGTTCTAATATGGTGTTGCGATAGAGCTGTTGGACGCCACCGGACGGCATCGGGGGTCGGGACAACGCGTCGACGACCGTTTGCCAGGGGCGACCAGGTGCCATTGATGCAGCCGATTGGTCAAGGATCTCCCGAGTATCCTCAATTTCTTGGGTCAACCCATGTTCAATCTCGTCCGGTGTGAGCAGACATCCCATGTGCTCAGCGGCGATCCGCTCGTAAAGGGTGGTCGGCAGGCGGAAGTCTTTGACAACCGGGATCTGTCTGAGATGGCCATCCAGCCGTTGGAAGGCATCGATAATGGGCGCCCGGTAAGCTTCCAATAGTTGCAGGGATGCCAACCAGTGGCGTTGTTTAACCAGCATATCAATTCCCAGATCGCGAAAGAGGCCAGGGATGTGCTTGAGGTTTCCTCTGGCCTGGTCGAGAAATTCGGGAAGATGCTTCAGGCGCGCCGCCAGCGCCTGGGATCCGGCTTCAAGCGCTTCCGCCAATCCGATGCCGACGATGGTCAGGTAAAAGGTGGGCTGCGTCTCATGCACCTTGACAACGGATAGTTGGTCGCGAAGCGTGCGGATGACCCGACGCAGCATGGCCGCGTCGATGGCGCGGGCCGATGGTGTTGGGTGGCGCGGTTGAAGGCCAAGGTCGTGTTCCCATCGGGTCAGCTTCCCGATAACGTCTGCCAGGCCTGTCGGAGAAAAATCATCCCAGCGGGACCAGTCGAACGCCCTGGCCCTGGCCTGAGGAAAAAAATGAAACTCGTCGCTGGCCATGCAGATCGGAAACTGCACGGCCAGCGACTCAAACACGTCACCGGCAAGTAGCGCCAGTTGATCATCAACAGGGTTGTCAGTGTAATGATCCGTCATTTGATATCGGACGAAGTGGCACGCGGCCAGGAAAAGGTCGATCTGTATTTTAAACTCAGCATAAAGAAAAAGGTGGACCTTGTCGACCCATTAAACCTGCCGATAAAAAAAAGGCATCGACAATGTCTGATGATGCAAAGGGTCTCTTTGTGATAGCCTCAACCTGTCATCATACGGTCATCCGTTTCATATTGCGCCTGCCGCTGGATGTTGTAACTTTTTGATGTTGATCAATTTCTCATATGGTATAGAGCATTTAAAACGATAAGGAGTCCTGCTGTGATGACGAATAAAGCATTAAACGTTCTCGATGAACCGCTTGAAACATGTAGCCTTGATCCATTAACCGGTTTTCTGCGCGACGGTGACTGCCGTATCGGAAATAACGACGTCGGTCGGCATGGCGTCTGCGCCCAAGTGACCGGTGCCTTTTTGGAATTCACCAAACGTCGGGGCAACGATCTGAGCACCCCCCACCCGGCGGCCGGATTCCCCGGACTCAAACCGGGAGACCGCTGGGGCCTGTGTGTCGACCGATGGAAAGAAGCCGAGGAAAACGGTTTTGCCCCGCCGGTGATCCTTGCCGCTACCCACGCAGCGGTCCTGGATCGTGTTGACCTATCGCAATTGAAGCGCCATGCCCGGAAAGTGCGTCGGCACGGGCGAGATCGTCGTTGAATCTGGCCTTTGACGGAAAGGTGAAAATGACCGCGACAAACGGGCAACATTTAAAGATCGCTTCTAAACGAAGCCGCCTCGAACGGGTCTATGTCATCTTGAGCGGTGACGACCGCTACGATCGGGCCTGTGCATCCATTCCTGATTCCGAATGCAGCGCGTTGCCCAAGAATTACGTCTTGAACGTGCTCAACGGCGCTGCCTCTAAATTGGCGGAACAGGTGGCCAGCGCCAAGTTGGTGCTGCCCTGGCTGTTGAGCGCCATCGGTGCCCCGTCTGCCTATGTCGGCCTGCTTCTGCCACTTCGACAAGCCGGCACCCTGCTGCCGCAACTGGCCATTTCCGGTTATATTCGCAGTTTCCCGATTCGCGAGTGGTTCTGGGTGGGATCGGCCCTGGTTCAGGTAGCTGCACTCCTGGCAATTCTGGCAGCGGCCCTGATCTTGCCGCCACCCACCGCCAGTCTGGCTATCGTTGGTTGTCTGGTAATTTTCAGCGTGGCCCGCGGGGTTGGGTCGGTGGCTTTCCAGGACGTAACCGGCAAAACCATTCCCAAGGGCAAACGGGGAAAAATGCTCGCTGCCCGCGGCATGATCGGTGGTGTATTAACCATTGTTGTCGGACTGTTGCTCAACAGTTTTTTTGGGACTTCGACCGACGTACAGCCGGTGTTGATCCTGATCTTGGGCGGCGCTATCCTGTGGTTCATGGCCGCCATGACCTTCGCAGCGGTTAAGGAAGCGCCGGGGGCCGTGGCCGGTGGACGCAACATGCTCAAAGAAAGCATTGCCGGTTAGCATCTGTTGCGCCGTGAAGGGTGGTTTCTTCGCTTTCTGCTTGTAAGGGCGTCCTTGCTTTCCGTCGAACTGGCAGGCCCTTTTTATGTGCTTTACGTCAGGGACATGTTTCCGGACCAGGCGGGGATGCTTGGCTTGATTGTCATCGCCACCGGAATGGCGGCGGCCTTCAGCAGCCCGTTTTGGGGTCGCTTTGCGGATTTGTCCAGCAGAAAGGTATTGTTTTATGGTGGGTTAATGGGATCCACAGCTGGGCTTACCGCCCTGGCCATGGGATACCTGCCGCCGTCATTGCAATCTCCCTATCTGTTGGCGGTGGTGTTCGTTCTGCTCGGGATTTCAGAGGCGGGGGTGCTGCTGGGACGCAAAACCTATCTGATCGACCGCGTCGATGCGAAAGCGCGCCCCACCTACGTCGCCTTTGCCAACTCTGCCATCGGCCTGGTGGCCCTGGTCTTCGGCGCCCTGGGCATGGTGGCTCATATTTTCGGTGTGGCCTGGCTGATCGGAACGCTCGTCTTGCTGGCCGTCGTTGGTGGCCTGCTGGCATATTCGTTGCCCGATGCATCCTGACAGGCTTGATCATCAGAGGTAGCGCTCATCCCTCAATTGGGCAATCTCGACGCCCAGGGCGACGCACTGCTTGCCCGCCATGCATGCTTCCGCGTCTTCATCCGGCAGGTAATGTTTGACCTCCTTGTTGCCCTTACGAAGATATAAAACCGTGGCATGTTTTTCATCGTCGTATTCCACCTTGATGTCGATGCCACACTCACCGATATCCGGGTAGATGGATTTTATTTTTTCACATAGCGCCGCTTTGTCGACCATGGTAGACCTCCTTTAGTTATTCATTCGTTTCTGGGTTAAGCGGCCATGGCGGTAGTATTTGTTTCGCCGTGGACGGATTGACCTACACCTGGGCCGAAAAATGAATCACGCCAGCCGTATCGAGGATTCTAAAGGTGAAGGATTCCGTGAAGTAGAGCGCAACGGTGCTGGTCGTGTGGCTGTCATAGCCGATCGCCAGATCGTTGCCCAGGATAATCTCGAAATCACCGCCCCGCTGGGAAACCATGTAAGCCTCCATCTCAAAATCACCGGTTAGATAGGGGCTAAGCAGCACCGTGCCGCCCAGGATATTCTCAGCCTGCATTTTAACCGGGTAGCCCTGCAGGTGGGCGGACATCCGGCTCCACAATTTTGGCCCCACGACGAAGGAGAAGGGTCCGTCGACGGATCGGCCGGCGAAGACGGTCAGGCCCTCGGCGATGGCCTCGAGCAATTGTTCCGGAGTCGATCCAATGGTCAGGCATTCCTGATCGGCACAATGTTTGAGCCCTTTGATGTTGGCTTGGGGCAGTCCGTGGTATACCACGCTCTCTTCAAACAGGGCGATCTCCAGTGCGGCGGCTTCGAGATTGGCCAGATTGAGGTCTTTGGCCCCCCGCACGGCATTGTCCATCTCTTTGATGTCCAGCTCGAAGGGAATGCGAGTCTCCACCAGGTGGTGCACCTTGTGAATGCCAAAGGAAAGCTTGTTGGATGGCTGATTATCCGGATATTCGAGGCGTCCTTCGGGTACCCCTGGAAAATCCGGTCCCATGGGTCCTGTCAGGTCAATCACTTTTCTGGCCGAAAGGATCGCTTTCAAGCTCCTTGCCGCTTGGGCATCGATTTCAGCCCAGGCCTGCTGCGGGATTGGTGCCAACTCTCTTTTGAGTATATCCATGGTGTCTCCAATTTCGATAAGTAATTAATTTGATCGTGCGCAGTCGTTATTTCAAGCTGCCGATACCAAGCCCTTGCGAGCTGGCCTGAACCAGTTTCGAGCCGATGGCCCGCTGATTGACCTGTGCAGGCACCGCCGGCAATTCAATATCCAGCAGTTTCTGTTTGGCCTCAAGGAAAAGCTTGCCCAAGGTCATTAGGTCCTCGGGACTGAAACGGTCGCGCGCCATGGGAAAGATTTCCGCCTCCTCCTCGTCCAGGTGGTGCGTGGTGTATTCACCGAGGCCTTCCACCTTGATGGGAAAGTCGCCGTGATCCTTGGGGAACCCCTCGGCGTCCTTGATGATCAGTTCAATGATATGATGCTCGTTAACCGCTTCTAGGGAATCGTGACGGGCGTCGGCAATCTTCTGGAGCAGATCGTAGAAGTACTTTTCCTCCATGGTGTGATGAACCACGAGGTGGCGCACAAATTCGACGAACCGGTCCGGGTTGTTTTCCGACTCTTGGTAGAGCTGTCTGAGTTCTTGGTGGTGGCCGACCAATGCATCGATGATGTCCATGAGTTCTCCTTTTAGCCAATTCGGTGTCTGTTGATGGGGGGGGTGGGCAGAGGCCTATCGGCGTGTCTTGGTTCAAATCTTGAAAGGCCTGCCTTCACTCAGTTAGATAAACCAATATAGTACATCCACTGTGGGTTGTCATGCATGAAGCCGCCGCCGGCTGTTCAGATCAACCGCCAGGCGAACGGCAGATGCCGCCGAGAGAAGGGTTTATAATTCTTGGCGCAACTGGGGCATGGCAGGATGGACGGAGCCACAGGAACGAAGCGGTTCTCTCTATCCCCGCCTTTTATAAGCCATCTTGCCAATCCCGACCGATGCCCACCTGACCCCCACAATCACATTTTCCGGGAGACGCCAAAAAACTGTTCCGGTTCTTTTTCGCGACCGTTTTCGACCACATATTGCAGCTCAGCGGCCAGGGGCGAATTCATGCTGACGAGTGTGCCGTGGTCTTCCAAGGCGAGTGATCGATTACCCATCTGGGTGTGCAGCACCCCGCGGTACATGTAAGGCTCAGCCAGGTTGGGCTTCAATTCAATCGCCCGATTGTAATGCGCAAGGGCCTCCGCGTAATGATCGGGACCCTGTTTACGCAGGGCGTAGGCCAGATTGTTGTGGGCCTCGGCGAAGCGCTCGTTACGGTCTATCGCCTTGCGGAACTGCTTTTCCGCTTTGGAAAATTTTTTTTCCAGCATCAATTTAACGCCCGTGTTGTAATACTGAACATCTTTCGAAACCGATGGTTTGACGGCTGGGCTGCCGGCCGCGGCGGCCATCGAAACCCATATGAAGATTAGCGCGATGGTGGTTGTAAATGCTTTCATATCGCCTCCTGTATGCTCGGGTGAATAATGAGCTAAGCTAGCCACACGACCCACGTTGTCAAACCAGGGTAAGACGGTGGTTGGGGGGCGTCTTGGGCTGCGGCAAACACGCTACCGAGGTTATCCAAACCGTCGGTACCGCCCGCTGACGACTGAAAATTAAACCTTTTAATCGTTTAACCCATATTATTTATTAGCAAATTATTTGAATCACCTGTCAGTGCCGATCCGAAATGGCCTTGACGACCAAGGCTGCCGACATGCTCATGGCGGGAAGCTGAGAGGATGCAGACCTACCAGGATGCTCTCAAAAGACTAATCACGACAGGCATCCCTGGCTTACATGGGCGCATCGAATGGCTGGGCATAACCGGTCAGCTCCACATAACCGACGCCATCGATCACCTTATCGTTGCGGGTTCCCTTGGCCTGCACGCTGCCTTCCCAGTAAACCACATTGGTGCTTTTCGGGGTGCGCATCTCCTGGTCGTCCAGGATAGCCGTCACAGCCAGTTCCAAGTCCAGCGGAACCACGGCCACCCGCCACTCGGTCGGGTAGCGGGCCCCGCTGTGGGGACTGGTCCAATGCGACAGCGGCTCGATGCGCACATCGCCGAGCGACAGGTGCCGCGTCTGCCCCGAAGGCAGCACGTATGTGCCGCTGGAGGCTGGATTCAGAGTTCCGTCCGGTTGGCGCAGCAAAAAAATCATGATTTCGGTCCGGTCACTCAGCTGCAGGCTGAACCAATCCCAACCGGTGATGCCCGGCTGCAGGGGAGCCGTACTGAACTCGTGGTCCATCCAGGCCGATCCCTGCACCCCATGGCGGGTACCGTCGATGGTCAGGGTGCCTTCGGCCTGCAGGCGGGAAAAAGAATAATAGCAGCTGGCCCGCTCGGTCGACTGGCCCTTTAGGCTGTATCCATCGACACCGTGCATGACCGGCGGCTTGTCCGGCGTCAGGTCGAGGGACAGGGCAAATGCATCAGCGCTGGCCCGCAGGAGATGCGTTTCAGGCGCGATGACCGTCTGCCAGCCATGGACGTGGATGGTTACCATGCCACCCACCTGGTCCGCCCCGGCCAGGGAGAGCACCGGGCGGGCCATCTGTTCAGCCTGCAGATGGCGGCCGCCGCTGATATCGCTGATCGCGGCATGGGCCAGATAGATCTGGTCGGTACGCCAGGCCGAGGCCGGATCCGGCCACTGCCTGCGATTGCCGGGCGGTTGCAGCCCGCTGCGGAAAAAGGTCAGCTGAAAGCCGAAGCGGCGGTTGTCGCCGTCGGTCAGATTACCCGTGTAATACCACCATTCGGTGCGGTAATCCGTGTGGGGGCCATGATCGGCGGGAAAGGAGAGCCGGCAGGGGCCGGTGACCTGCAGAAATCCGTCGTCCGCAGCGATCGCCGTAAAGGCGGTAAGCGCGATCAGAAACGCGGTCCGGATAAGACGGCTGAAATACCTGCATCGTCCCATTTTGTTACCTTCCTTGATTCCAAATCATTAACGCGTTCCTCCGCGCAGCAACATGGCCGGTGACGTGCTCAGGGCCAGATTGACCGCCGGCAGGGCGGCCAACAGGGCCGCAGCGAAAATCAACGGCACGGCTACGAGCAGAGACGGCCAGTCGACCTGGTATACAAAGGTCCATCCGAACGATTGCCGGTTGACGACGAAGATCAGCAAGGTCGACAGGATGAACCCGCAGGCCAGCCCGGCCGCCTGGCCGACCATCACGATCAGGCCCGCTTCCCAGAAAATCATTCGTCGCAGCTGGGCGGCACTGCCGCCCACGGCCCGGATGGTGTTGAGCTGCCGGCGGCGCTGGAGCACCAGCACGGCCAGAGTGGTGGCGATCCCCAGGGCAGCCACCACCAGGGCAATCAGCAGCAGGACGGTGGTGATGGCAAACGTTTCGTCGAATACGCGCAGGACGGCCTGGCGCAGGTTCGGGCCCTCCATCATCTCGATCGTCTCCCCGCAGCAGTTCAGCAGCGAGGTGCGCACCCGGTCGACAGCGGCCGCCAGACCGGGGCCGCGCTCGGTAAAATTGACCTGCACGCCGCTCCAGGTTGGATCGTCGAAGCGCCGTTGGTAGTGGGTCAACGAATAATACACCGCGCCGCCCCGGGTACGGTAGTCGCGAAAGACCCCCAGGATCGGTTCGTCGAACAGATGCCTGCCGATCTGGACCCGATAACGGTCGCCGGCTTTCAGACCGGTGCTGTTGGCGAAGACCTCCGATATCGCGACACCCCTGCCGGCGATCAGATCGGCTTCGATTTGCCGGATGTCGCCGCCCATCCAGATAAATCGGCTGCGCCGGGCATAGGCGGCGTAATCCATGGCCTCGAATAGATGCTGGTGGCCGTTGACCTGCAATTCTAGGCGATGCATGGGCACCAGTTCCACGGGCACCGGCAGTGTCTGCACCGCTGCCACGACCCGCGGCGGCAATGGGTCACGGAAACGGTTCAGTTCGGCCAGCTTGGGGCGAATGTAGATGTCGCCGGCGATGCTCTGCTGCACCCACAGGGCCACGGTGCTGCGGAAGCTGTGAATCATGACCACCAGGGCGGTAAACAGGGCCACCGCCGTGATCAGCGCGCCCACGGAAATGGCTGTTTGGACTCCGCTTTGTTTGAGATAACCGGCAGCCAAAAAGGCCGGCTGGCCGCCCAAGTGAAACAGCCGCGGGGCCAGCAGCCGGCCGACTTGCTGCAGCATCAGGGGGGCCAATAGCGCAAAGCCGACAAACAGCAGCAACGCCGACAGGTATCCGGGCAGGGAGACCGACGGCGGACTGGGAAGCCGGGCAATCGGATAGACCAGCACCAACAGGCCGAGGCCCCCCAGGGCCATGCGACGGATCAGCCGTGGCCGGATATTGGCGGTGGGGGAGATGTCCAGCGCTTCGCGCGGAGGCACGCGCATGGCCTCGCGAGCCGGCTGCAGGGCCGCCAGCACGGCCACTGCCAGGGTGACGCCAAAGGAGAGCAGAATCTCCCAGGGGTCCAGGGTCAGTCCATCCACCTGCACGCGAACGAAAAGTACGGACACGGTCCGACTGACACCGGCCAGCAGGGTTTTGACCAGCAGGCTGCTGATCGGCAGGGCCAACAGCCACCCGCACAGGCCGATAAATGCCCCTTCGCCCACGAACAGGAAAAAGAGCAGCCACCCCGACGCACCGGTGGCCCGCATGACCGCCAACTCACGCCGACGGGCGGCGGCATTGAGCGCCACCAGGCTGTATACCAGAAACATGCCCACGAACAGGGATATGAAACTCAAAAAGGTGAGACTGAGCTGGTAGGCCCGAATCATTCCCTGGCCGCTTTCACTGAGCGCAGAGGGCGACCGCACGACGACGCCGGCGGGCAGCAGCGCTTGCAGGCTGGTCGACGCATCTGCTGCGGCGTCAGGCTTCAATCGTATATCGATTCGGTCCGCCAGGCCGAACAAGCCGGTGAATTCCTGAAAGGTGGCAATGTCGCACAAGGCTATGCGACCGCCCTCCACCATCGCCAACCCGTCTGGATCCAGCAGGGCCAGAACTTTGAAATCCAGGGTCTGCCGGGAGTGAATCAGTTTGATCGATTGGCCCTCCCGCCAGCCGAACCGTTGGCCCAGTTTCGCCCCGATCAGCAGGGAATAGGGCTGGGTCATCATGGACGCCCAGTCAGCCGCCTTGCCTTCACCCGTGGAACGAACGGTCCAACTTCGCAGATCGCGATCCAGGATGGGATCGAAACCGATCAACAGGAAGGGGGTTTCATGGTCGGCCGGTCTGACATAGGCAGACAGAACCGGCGACGCCGTGAGGACAGACTGATTCTGCATCAGCGCCGCCACCAGTTTATCAGGGACTCGACCGCCGGGGCGGAACAAGGTCAGGTCGCTGCTGCCGGCGATCAGGTCCATGCTTCGCGAATAGGAATCCATGGTGGCCTGCACGGCCAGCCGGACACTGGTAAAGACCGCCGCACCCAGGGCAATGCCCAACAGCACCGCCAGGGTCCGACCCATGTGGCTGCGCAGATGGCGCAGGGTGAACCAGCCAAACAGGCGCAGGCCGCCCGACATCGTCGCCATGGCGCCGTTCATGGGGCCACGCGGCCGTCTTGCAGCCTTAGCACCATGGTGGCGTATCCGTCGGCCAGGTCGCTGTGGGTGGCAATCACAACGGTCCGGTCGAACTGGCGATTCAGATCGGAAAGCAGGGCCATGACCTTGCGGGCATTGCGTGAGTCCAGGTTGCCCGTGGGCTCGTCGGCCAGAACGATGGCCGGATCATTGATCAGCGCCCGGGCGATGGCGGTACGCTGCATTTCTCCGCCGGAGAGCTGACGCGGCTGGTGGTTGAGGCGGTCGCCCAGGCCGAGCCAGTCGAGCAGTTCCCCGGCTCTGGATCGTGCTGCATGGTAGGCGCGACCGGCCAGGAGTGCAGGCAGGCAGACGTTTTCCAGCACGGTCAATGTCGGCAGCAGATTGAAAGCCTGAAAGATCATGCCGACGGTATTGCGTCGAAAGTCGGTCAGTTCGGCTTCCCTGCAGTGATTCAGGTCGTGGCCGGCAACGGTCAGCCGTCCGGTGGAGAGCCGGTCCAGCCCGGCCAACAACGATAGCAGCGTGCTTTTGCCCGAACCGCTGTCGCCCTTGAGCACCACCAACTGGCCGGGGGCAACGGCAAGATCGATCCCATCGATACCGGTCACCTGGACCGAACCGACCGTGTAGACGCGGGTCAGGCGGCGGGCATGGATGGACAGGGACTCTGCATCAGGTGTTGCTATTGCTGCCGGCGGCGCGTTCATGGCGACTGAACTCCTCATTTGTATGGTAACCCGTTGGCAAATGAATTTGCACATGAAATGGGTGGGTCGCGATGGTTTGCGTGGATCGGGTTGACCGGGAACCCCATTTACGATGATCATCGTATTGGAGAAGTCAATTGTCAGCCGGCAGCGTCAAGGGTCAAAGGAGAATCGAAGGTCTATCCGTTTCAATAGCCCAGACGGGCCAGCACGGCGTCGGCCGCCAGCCGCCCGGAGACCAGCGCCCATTGAATGCCCGGCAAGCTGCCGTGTTCGCCACAGACGAAGACCCCCGGCCGGACCCGGGGGTCCGGGCAGGTTGGGTTTTTTGTGGGCGGCGACTGATCGGGCAGGGCATGGGTGATCCGATAGGTTTCCAGGTGATCCCAGTTGCCGGCTTGCGGGCCGAACCAATCGACCAACTGCGCCCTCACCCGGTCGGTCAAAGCAACGTCACCGCCATCCGGGTTGCCCAGGACGACCACGGAGGCCAGGGATTTTCCGGCGGGTGCATATTCGGAAGAGACCCGGCTGGGAAAGGCAATGTTGTTGATCGGCCCCCTGCCCTCACCGTTGAGCATGAGAAAGGATTGATGCCAGTCCGCCTGGTCGCACGAGAAATAGAGGCAGGTCTCGGCAACCGACCTGCCGGGGTGGGGATAGCCGAGCAGCTTATCGGCCGCTGGGGCCTCGGTGGCCACGACCACTGCCCGGGCCGGCATGACCGTCCCGTCATCCAGGGTGACGCCATCCTTACGCGCCTGGCGCACGCGCACACCGCTGCGCAGGCAAGCCATGGAAAGGTCTGCGGCAATCTGAAGCGGGATCTGCTGCATGCCCCCGGCAGGCAGCGCCGCCTCTCCTCGGGCGAACATGCGCAGGACATACTGCAGCACCCGGCTGGAGGCCTGAATTTGAGGATCGAGGCAGACACCGCCGAAAAAAGGCGTGAAAAAGCGCCTGATCATGGTGTCGGAGAAGCCTTCGGCGCGCAGGAACTGCATGGCTGTCGATTCCGGCTGCCGGAATAGGCCGTCGAGCGGCCCGCGGGTGACCCGGCGGGCCAGGCGCAGCAGTCGTAGACGGTCCATTATACTGCCGATGGGTGCTGCGAGCGTGTCGAGCAGTGCCCCGGGCCTTCGCAGGGGGTCGGCTAATGCATAAAAGCGTCCGCGGATACGAACCATGGCTCCGGGAGCAAAATGCCGCAGGTCAAGGCGTTGGTAATCCATTACGCGGCGCGCCTCCGGGTAGGCGGTCTGCAGCACCTGAAAACCCCGATCCAGAAGGTAGCCGTCCTTGCGGTCCGTTTTGATGCGACCACCGACCCTGCCAGTGGCCTCCAGCACCTGCACCTTCACACCCCTGCCGTTCAGGCGGCGGGCACATGCCAACCCGGCGATACCTCCGCCGACGATGATGACTGGGTCTTGCGTGTGTGCCATGGCAGGTTCCGATTGGGTCTTGGTTTTTGGCGATTATGCCAATATAGTAATAAACATGCATGGACGCAAATGAGATGCATCACCGATACCCGGCCAAGGGTCAACGCAGCAAACGGCTATCTGCCATGGGGCATAGCTGCAGCCGGCGGCATCGATGCCTGAAAAATCCCCCGCTCAGCAGATTGCCCCGGCACAGCGGCGATACGCCATGAAGACGATACGACTGCATAACTGGCCTTATGCCATCTTTCGCTCCAGCCGGACACCGCCAGGTCTCTATGCGCGGCAAAAGTGGCTACAGGAAGCCTCCAGCCCGCTATGGAAAGCCGACTTCGATGCCACGGTATCTGGTTTGTTCCGGGGGCGATCCGACGATGGCCTTTGGTCCGACTCGCCGATCGAAACCATACACCGCCTGTTTGGCCTGCATCTGACGGTGCGCACGTCCACTTCGGCCATCGACAGGAGCCTGGATGCACTGCTGGCCATCGCCTCAGATACCGAGTGGGCAAAAGGAACCACCGCAACCGCAGTACCCGAGGAGCTGCTTCGTGGTCTGCCCTTCGCCCCGGCCAACCGGCAGTTTGTCATCCTACCGGCCGCCTTGTTTCTATCGACGATTTTTGGGCGGGCATCTGATCCGACCGTCCTCGGACGCTATGAGCGGATCGCCGCTGACTTAAACGCTGCACCCCTCGTCCAACGGGATCCGGCCGCATTGCACAACATCTTGCGGGCCTTCGTGGTTCATCCCGACTACGCCATGCACGCGGCGACCGGCTTACTGGTGGCCTGGCTGGCCAACCGCCAGACCCCCCAAGGCGATTGGGGGCCGGGCATTCCGTTCTATCAGGCATTGAATGCGCTGGCCCATCTTGACCTCCCCGAAGCTCATCGACAATCCGAACGGGCATTCGTCCATTTGACGCAACACCAGCATTCAGACGGTGCCTGGGGCGAGAATGACAGGCAGTGGTGCACTTTCTTGACAGTCCACGCGCTGCAAAACAAGGGTTTGATCTGATCTTAACCAGAACATATCTCAAAAATGATGTACAATGCTTTTTAACGCGTCATCTTCGCAGAACGAATGGACGATCAAAGTAACCTCAAACCATTCGTCCAGCTTGGGCGCGGGCGACCGATAATTATTTCTGCAGATGGCGCGTTGACGAGATTAGTAATCTTGCTTATATTTTAACCACCAACCAACTGAACAGTGATCTCGGACATTCTTTAAAATCTTATAGATCGGTTTCTAAACCTGATTCTGGCCTGAACTCGCTTTATTGAATCGCACTGTTCAATTGTATAATCATATGAGTCGTTAACAACAGAAACATTACGGACACAATGGGAGGTAACACATGGAAGTTAAAGATTTTTGTTCGGCAATGGAAGCAGAGATGACTTCTTGGAAAGCAAAAATGTACGATGCTATGCGTAAGATCGACAACCTCGGCACGGCCGAAAAAGAGAAAATGCTCATGAATATCCAGGATCTCAACATGCTCATGGACGATATGGGCAACCGGGTAGAACAGCTGCGCACGGAGTGCCCATCGGATTGGAGCCCCATCAAAAAAGAGGTGGAGCAAGGCAGCGTCGACATGCGCGGCAAGTATGAAGAAACCATGGATTATATCGGAAAAGCCTCTCCAGTTTCGATTGCCGGATGATTGCACATTTGACGGTTTACGGCCTGTTCGCATGAGTATGAGCTGACAGGCCATCAACCGGTAAACGCTTCTCGCGGCGATTGTCTTTAGATCCATGGAGGAATGTGGTACAGCATCCGCATCAAACAACCACTAACCGTTGCTTTGCCCGTTTATCTGCCCCTTCTCGAGGAGCATGCCTGCAAGGCAGAAGGCGCTGAAAGCGTTTCAACAAGGTGCGTGCAGCTTCAGGTTGAATGTCCTACTTCTTAGCACTCGCCACGCGGCGACTGACTGGCCTCTGAGCGGAAGGTGAGAGCACCGCCAATGGACGCTAACGCAGATCATGATACGGCTGTTGATAGCCGGCCCATCCTGGTAACCGGTGCCACCGGCTACGTGGGCGGCCGCCTGGTGCCGCTGCTTCTCGCCAAGGGCTATCGGGTCAGGGCCTGCGCGCGCAACCCGCGGCGATTGGAAAACCGGCCCTGGTACGGTCACGCCAACGTGGAGATCGTGGCCATGGATGCCCTTGACCTGGCCTCTGTCGAGCAGGCAATGAACGGGTGCGAGGTCGTCTACTACCTGATCCACTCCATGATCGCCGGAAAGCAAGGGTTTGCCGACGCCGACCGCACGGCGGCGCTGAACATGGCGACGGTCGCATCGGCACGCAAGGTCCGAAGAATTATCTACCTGGGTGGATTGGGTGATGCGGGCCACCCGGACCTGAGCAAGCACCTGCGCTCGCGCCACGAGGTGGAGGCGATCTTCCGGGAGGGCGCCGTGCCGGTGACCTGCCTGCGGGCAGCCATGATTCTGGGGTCTGGCAGCGCTTCGTTTGAAATGCTCAGGTACCTGGTGGACCGCCTGCCGGTCATGGTCACCCCCCGATGGGTCAGCACGCCCTGCCAGCCCATCGCCATCACGGATGTCCTGGGCTACCTTCACGGCTGCCTGGAATCACCCGGGACCATCGGTGAGACCTTCGACATTGGCGGACCGGAGGTGCTCAGTTATCGCGACCTCATCCATACCTACGCCGACATTGCCGGACTGATGCCGCGGATCATTTTCCCTGTACCGGTGCTGACCCCCAGACTGAGCTCTCTCTGGATCCATTTGGTCACCCCGGTGCCGTCGGTCATCGCCCGCCCCTTGGCCGAGGGCTTGAGCATTCCGGTCGTCTGCCGCGACAACCGCATCCATGAAATGGTCCCGCTGACGCTGCAGCGCGCTGAAGAGACCATGCGCATTGCCCTGGACAGGCAGCCGCAGGCGGAGCAGGATGCCTGCGACCTGCCGCCCGACACCCTCCTGCCGCCGGAATGGGCCGCTTGCGGTGATGCCGATTATGCCGGCGGAACGACCCTGACCATGGGTTTTCGCATCCGTCTGGCAGCGGATATCGAGACGGTCTGGCAGACCGTCGAGGCCATCGGCGGTGAGAATGGCTACTACGGCAACCGCCTGCTGTGGTGGGCCAGGGGGGCGCTGGACACATTCATCGGCGGTCCCGGTTTGAAAAAAACTCGCCGTCACGCCAGGCATCTGGATCCCGATGAGCACTTTCACTTCTGGCGTGTGTCTCAGATCGATCGCCCTCGCCGGCTGGTGCTCGAATCGCGCATGAAAGCGCCCGGTGGCGCATTGATGGTGTTCCAGCTGACACCCCGCATGGGCCATACCGAGCTGGTGCTCCAATCGGTTTTCCTATCCCGGGGGCTGTTGGGGTTGGGCTACTGGTATGGACTCTACCCGGCTCATCAATGGGTGTTTCGCGATATGCTCAAGGGTATCGCCCGGCAAAGTGAGGCACGTGTCGTGCTCGGCCCGGAAATGATTGAAGCGTGACATTGATCATCGGGCGGCACGAACAACATCGCGAAACGCGAAACATAAACTTATCGGTCCGGTGCAACCACACGCGGTAGCAGGCAATTTTATTTTTCAGCATAGCGTCTGATACGGAATGAATGGTTGGCGGACGGTTGTTAACATGCAACTCAATATTTTAGAGCGCCTCTTCATCCTCAGCCCCATTCGCGCCTTTCTGCAAAACCATCTTGAAACACGACAATTGTTAAAAATGGGAGGTTCCATGCAGGGGGCAAAGGCATTGGAAGTCGGCTGCGGCCCGGGTTTTGGAATCGATCTTTTGTACAATCGATTCAAGGTCTCCAGCGTAGACGCATTTGATGTAGACCCGAAAATGGTCTCTTTCGTTCGACAGCGGCAAAACCAGAGGGACCGAAGGGCAAGGCTGTGGGTTGGCAATGTGCGGCATATCCCAGTGGCCGGTTCACAATATGACGCTGTTTTTAATTTCGGAGCCATCCACCACGTTGTTGATTGGCGGGCATCGCTTGGCGAGATTCATCGGGTAATGAAGCCCGGGGGGCGCTTCTATTGCGAAGAAATCCTCAACCGATACATCACCCATCCACTCATCGGCAGGCTCATGGATCATCCACAGCAAGACCGCTTCGACGAACCCCAATTCATCGATGCGCTGAAAAGGGCCGGCTTTAGAATCGAATCATCCCGCCAATGGGGGGACCTCTATCTGTGGGTGGTGGCCACCAAGGCCTGATCTGATGTTTACATACGATTGTGCCAGACTTACCGTCACGGCTAGTTCATACAGGCACCAATTGGCCGCGGGCGGCGAATGTCTTTGGCCATCAATTCATATTTGGCCGAGATCAATCCAAAATCTTTCTTCCTGGACAGCTCCCGCAGATACAGGTCCGGAAGGTACCAGCGTTGGGCGAATTTACCCACGGTCCTGAAAATTTCACAATTTCTCGCCACCATCAGGTCGAAGGCCCTGCGTTTCATGCCCAACACACGCGAGGCCATGTCGAAGGGGGTGAAGCCATGATACGGGTTGTTGTATTCAACCCGCGTGTGAGACGGTCGCAGGATGCGCTTTTCGAAAGCGATGCCGTCCTTATCGGAGAGCAGTTGGGCGGTTCGGACCACCAGCACATCGATCAGTCGGTTGACCTGCGCCCGTTGCCGCGACTGCGGCAGACTGGCCAGGGGTATGGCGGGTGACTGCCGGATGAACCGATCGCAGTCCTGCAAAATCCTCCGGGCTCTCCAGTTGGCGATTCGTTTGGCCCTTCCGTTTTCATATGTCCAAGGGCTTCGTCCCAGATAGTACTTGGCACCTCTTCGGGTGGTTCTGCATAAAAAAAGCAGTTCGTCCCTGATGTCGGAATAAAGCGTGTACCCGCGTTTTCCACCGACAACAGATTCCTTGATCTTCTCCGTATCCTGTTTTCCATCTTCCCGGAGTTCTTTTTCAGTTTTGTTTTTTAACGCCTCGATTCGATCAGCGGTG
>JAQYWF010000372.1 GCA_030145105.1 Desulfosarcina sp. | reverse complement strand
CATGCCTGAAATCAAATTCTCGGAGATATTTTTCATGGCAAACGCCAGGGCCACGGCAAACAGGCCACTGGAGGTGAAAACAGAGGAGAGGTTGACACCCATTAAATGGATGGACAAAAGAACTGCCGGTACTAGCACGATAAAACGGGCCACATTTTTGTAGGTGCCAATGTCGGCATCGTTGTTCTGGTGATCATGCTTGAGACGGCGATCAATGACTCGACGTAATAGCCGATAAATCCAAAAAGCAACCAGGAGGACAAGGATTACATGGAACCCTTTGATCCCGATGGTTGTCAGTTGGCTCCCTTCGATTTGCCCGATGAATGTTGAGAACCATAGTGATAATGTGTTCATTACTGACACCTTATTTCTCAATTGTTCCAAGACCTCACTTCACCGCACGCAAGACCCCCAAGTGAATAATCTATAGCGTATTCTTGTAGGCCACCCCGTCTTTCATGATCAGTTTGAAGTTATTCTCATAGTCCAGCATCAGCAGGATGTCTTCGATCGGGTTGCCGTCCACGATCAGCAAGTCGGCATAGGCGCCTGCTTCGACGACACCCAGTTTGGCACCGGGATAAGGGTGCTTCAGATTCGACAAGGCCAGAAGCTCGCCGTTGGCACTGGTGACCTGTTTCAGTTGCTCCACATTCGAATAGTACTCGGCGCGGGTTTTGAACTCGAGGTTGGTGTTGTCGTAGGCCGCACGAGTGCCGAACATGTCGGTTCCCCAGGCGACCTTGGCGCCGTAATGCTTCGCCCACCTAAAGCAGTTGGCGGATCCATTTCTGGCCTGGTCCATCTTGGCCTTCTGGATCGGGTCGGCGAACGTAGGGTTGCCGTCGTTGGCCTCATGGGAGACAATGTACGACTGGGGAACGATCCAGGCGTTCTTGTCGACCAACTTCTTAATGGTGTCTTCCTTGGTCAGCAGGCCGTGCTCGATGGTCTTGACGCCGTTATCCAAGGCGACATTGATCCCCTCGTCCGTATGCACATGGGCTGCGACGTAGGTGCCGTAACGCGTGGCCTCGTCAACGGCCGCCGCGACTTCTTCCGGCGTGTACTGAACGGAGTACAGGGGATCGGTCAGGCTGGTAACGCCGCCGCCGGTGCAGATCTTGATTTGCGAGACTTGGCTCGCCAAGGCTTCGCGGCAGGCTTTGCGAACTTCATCGACACCGTCGGCAAGAACGAAATATCCCAGATCGGTCAACCGGAAATGTTCCCCGACGAAATACTTCGAATAGGCATTCGGGTTGCGCATGTCGCCGTGGCCCGCTGTTTGGGCCAAACCCATGCCGCTGGAGAAGATCCTCGGGCCTGTGGCCAACCCTTCGTCAATAGCCTTTTTCAAGCCGAGGGTCGGGCCCCCGACATCACGGACCGCCGTGAAACCGCGCATCAGGTAGCGTTCCGCTTCGTTGGTCATGACTGCACCGATGTAGTCCCAAGAGTAAATGTTCAAGAGTTGTGGGGGTGGTTTGCACAATGCCAGGTGAGTGTGTACGTCACTGAGGCCAGGCATCAGCGTCCCGCCACTGCCGTCGATTACGGTATCGTAGGGGGCTTCATTTCCACCCGAGGCTACGAGTTCTTTTATTTTGTTGTCCGCCAGCACCACATCCTGGCCGGCAATCAACTGGTCGGACGTTCCATTGAAAATGTTGACATTCTTGATCAATGTGGTGGTTTCGTTGGCTCCCATTTTTCTTTCTCCTGTATAGGGTTGCTGTTTTTTACGTTCCAAAGGTTTTTATATGGTACCGGTGCTTTTTCTACCTGATCGGTTTGTTCCATGATTGATGGGATCTAAATTCAAAATATCGCTAATCGATTTGCCGCACATCCCCCAAAAAGGGTCAAAAACGGGTGAAATTCTTACCCCATTGGCCCTAAACGAGGCCGGAAAGGCGCTTTTGGGGAACGGTAGTGTGGTAAGGGTAAGGCGAGGGGGAATGATCGGCGAGGGATGCCGGGCGAGTCAACGGCGCTGCAGCACGCTTTTATGGGCCTCACTGGCGTGCAAGAGCTTAATCGGTCGATCGACCGAATTTTTCATTGTTTCCGTCAACCCATGCTCGATGGCTGACAGTGCCAGCGGGTAGATGTGAATGTTATCCGAAGCGCCCCTTGCAGCCAGCGGAATGGCATCCAAGGTGCCGAGACTGCCACCAATCATTGGGATGTGTTCGAAGATCCGATCCACTGTTACCAACGGTGCCACCAGCAGGTTCATATCGATCTCCCCGTTTATGATATCGTGCTCACCGGAGGCGCTGATGATCATGGGTTGGCCACGCAAAACCGCTTCTTCATATCGAAGTTTGCCGTCCTGCAGTTTTGCCTTCACCCGCATCGAATGATAGCCGAAGCCCTTTTTGCCCATATCCGCGACGTTTACCTGAGAATCCAATCGTTCAAGTGTATTGAAAAATTTCAACACGCTCAGCAGGATTAAGTCGTGATAGATTCGCCCACCGGCCGGCACCGAAAACGCCACATGACCGCTTGTTGCATCGAGCAGGTTTTCGATTTTCCCGCGCCCTTTGAATCTTCCTTTCAAACGGTAGGTCCCATCAGCCTCTATGGCGTCTATTTCAAAACAATCCAGCGTCGTTTTCAGTGACTGGTCCGTGGCTAAGGCGTCAAGTCCGAAGGCGAATACTTCCGACGACCCGGTCGCCGTTCCCGACATGGATATCCCGCAAAAGTCTGCCTGTTCAACCGTGACATCGGCGGCGTCAATATTTACCTTCATCCCCTGACGATCCTTGTCTATAATTAATTTCCCATTGGCACTGCCTTTCAGATCTTTGATCATGGCAATGCGTTCTTGAACGTTTTTGTTGTCGATCAGACGATCGAGGATCGGCAGCAGCTGCGACAGGTCCGCCCGAACGTCTGTTTCCAGGTGAAACGGCGCGGCACCTTTACTTAGGCCCAATTTCAATTGCCCATTTTGCCCCGTTGCCTTTCCCAGGCGGGCCCCCAGATGGTTACCCGCCAGTACCCCGCGTGAAATAGCCACCTCTCCCGTGGTCTCTTTCAGATCTATATTGATATCCGGGATGTGGATCTCTCCGCCCTGAATGCGCCCCTGAATGGCCATGTTGTCCATATTTCCCAGATCGCTCAGTTCGTTTCCCTGCGCCTTCACCTTGATCTGCGGGAGGTTGCCGCCTCTGAGGATATCGAAAATAGTTTTTACCACCTCATGGTTGCCTGCCAGTACCAGTGCCCGGCGCCGGATTGCTGTGACATCGATATGGGTGCCTTCAGCATGAAGGCTGAGATGAGGGCGGCTCTGGGTGAATATCAGACTGCCGGAAAGGTTCAGCTGCGGGTCATCCACGACCAGTTCCGTCAGGGACAGGGTGGTTGCGTCTTTGTCTATCTGAAACGCGGCCTTGATACGCGTGTTTTTTAAATCCAACACCTGTTTGGCATAGCGCACGTCCACCAATGGACTCGACCCGAGCAGGGTTGCCTGCACTTGACCGGGGCTCTCAGTTTTAAAATCGATGGTCAGATCCGCGAGCGCCTCCACGACCTGAAAGCGATCATCCGGAAACAGATAAGCGACCAAATTCTGGGGTTGAAACTGTGTCATTTGGATTTGACCGCTGCCCGCAAAGGTTCTCGTATTCATCAGGGCCTTCGCGGAGATGTGTTTCCAGAGATTGGATTCGCCGTCGATGGTGATGGTGCGACCTTCAGGCGGGCCTTCCACGTGTGAATTAACCGCCTTCAACGTCAACAGTTTTCGTTCCTGATCGAACAGATTCACCCGGCTGTCGACAATCTGAAAATCCAGGTTGGGTATGCTGAACTCCGGAAGGGCTGAGAAGAAGGACCGCATCTTTTTATCCAGGTCGACCAGTGAGGCGGGTTGCCGCGAGGTTTTTTTTGAAACGGGTTTGATGGGCAGTGTGTAGTCCAGTTGGGCCGAATCGAGACGCAGACTTGTAATCTGCAGCTTACCCTGGAAAAGGGGTAAAATTCTGGGATGGATGGTCAAGGAGGCTGCCGCCGCCCTCGCACCTGAAATGGATGTCTCCACCTGTTCGATCGTCACGTGGGGTCGAGGAAACAGACCGAGACGAAGGTGTTTGAAGTCAACGTCAACACCGGTTGCTTTTTTTACTTCGCTGCGCAGTTTGTGTCCGACCGCTTTTGAATCGACTATTTTTGGTGCAAATATGGCGGCTGCGAACGCAAGGAACAACACGGCGGTTATACACGCGATTATACCGATAACTATTTTTCTTTGCTTTACCATTTGAACTCACAGCAAGGGCCCGAGCATGGCAATGGCGTTATTCCAGAGCCGGTGTTGCCAGTCCCATCCCGCATACCATTTTTGGGTGTAAGACACATTCACCGATTCCAGGTTCAATCCCATGTCCTTGTGGTTCCAATGAGTTTCACCAGACACATAGACGCCACCAACGGGCACGGCATCCGTGACGACGACACTATGCGCGGGATCAGATGCGTTATTGCTGACAGTGATGGTGTACGTGATCGGAGCGCCAATCACGTTACCCGCGGCCGTCTTTCTGACGCTGAGGAGAGGGCTATCAAACGGCAGCAGGATCAGGTCGGATGCGTTCAACCCAGGAGGCGACATAAGCATAGCTCCCAGGAGCCATAGACCAGCCACGCACGCCAATCCAAGGACCACCTTGGCCAAGAGAGACTTCATGTTTACGTTGATCATTTGATCCTCCTGGATCACGCTCGAAGCGAAATCCCTTCGTCCTACATTACTGGCAGATCAGCCGTTCTTCCTTCCCGCCACAAGAATGCTGATGATACCACGCGCCCAGAGGGGTGTCAAAGCCACCTGTGCCACCAGCGCCATCCAACGGTGCCGGCGACAACCGCCTCAATGACCATCAGCGCGACGATTGTGGCTCCTATGTCCATCCAGAAGCGTATGGGGAACAGGCGGATCAGCGTGTCTGAATAGGGGAAGAT
>JAQYWF010000264.1 GCA_030145105.1 Desulfosarcina sp. | reverse complement strand
GTTGAAATCGGGAAAGAAATTGATGCACTGGCTGCTTGGGAAGAGGTAGAAATTTAGGGTTAGGGATTTGTTCTTTTCGATGCCGAAATGGCTTGCACCGCAATTTCAGATAGACGTTATTGGTGCAGTCGTGAAATGGACATGGAATAATTAATAAGGTAAATATAGACGATAAGTTAGAAACTAATTTTGGCATGTTTCGATTCATTCTTGAGCGTTAACTTGGTTCGTTCCCACCGCATCCATCGCGCACCATCACCACACGTCGACTGGCGAAAAATCCATTGACAATTACCACTGAAAATTTTAGTTTTTTGGCTGGGAAAGATAAGTCGCCGATGCAAGCTGCCCTGCCATAACCAACTCTGCACCTCACCTCCCTTCCGATTTTATTGCGACAATTATGATTTCCGGTTATTGAAAAAACCCGGCCATCAGGCTGCACAAAAGAACGCAGCGTCCGTCTCACGCGGTGGGTTCCATGACGATCTCGCCATTTGACGCGTTGATATCCGATTGCGTGTCAAAATTAGTATAGCAGCCGTTTAACGTATCGCAGTATCGCCGAGATTTTCAGATCTTCTCTTTGTATTCTCATGTTATGTGGATGCGTTTTGAACGATTCAATTAACACACCAGTATTGTTGGTTCTAAAACTACTGATCGTTGCCTCCAAAGGGGAACGCTGCCGCTTTGGAGGCGATGTCTATTTTTTCCTGCGTAAAATCTGCAAACATCCCTGAACCACACAATTAAAATCAGGAGGGACGCAATGAAAAAAGGTCCGCTTTTAAAACTGCAATATGGGGCCGCAGATCGGCGGCGGGTCGGTGGTGTGGCTTCCGTAAAACTCAGGGAAATCGACGATTGCTGGCACTGCGGCTGGTAGCGGAAACCTAAAAGTAGATCCGTATTACCCCGGGTTGCCACAGACCCGTTAATATCCAGACGATTACGTATGGGCACCCGGGTAACGGCTTGGGCTGTTTTCATCCATGCTTCTCAACCAGCGTAGCTGCCAGATGATCGCAAAACCGGTAAGCCAGCGCGGTCGGCCTGCCTGTCTGCCCCGCTTCCGGTTTTCTCAGCCGGGGTGACAGTTCGATATGGTAGGCCAGCCAGCGCGGGTCGGTAATTGTCAGCGTCTTTGTCGCCTTGAAATAGATGTCGGCAAAACAACCGCAAACCGACACGTCCGCAAGGTCTGCATCCATAATGCGCCTGCGATCGATTGTTGTGGCCAAGGCTTCGGAATAGGCGGTGAACGCCGCCGAACCGCAGGAGATCTCGACATCGAATTTGGATCGGACCTTTCCGTGCCCGTGGATTTCGACCAGAACCCGGGGACGCCATTTGGCGATGCGTATCGTGTAGTCGCTGTGCAGGTGTTTGTTTGCATCGATGGTGGTGTTGCAGGCGATGATGCTGCAGCAGTCAAGCCGGTCGGCAAGGTATCGCCCCACAAAACCGGTATTTTCATCCGAATCGCTATGCTCGGCGCAAGGCAGATAAGGAGTGCCCGCCGGGGCATGGTGGGGCACTCCCACGACGATGTCAGCCCGTTTGCGCGTCTCTACGATCAAGTGTGACGGATCTGTCGATTCGAGGATCTGATTGACATCCATTGGGTATTCCTTGTGCTTGCTCCAGGTTACATTTTCGATCAGGCGGGTTAAAGCCCGGCGGCGGTGCGCTTAGGAACTTTACAATGACCGTATAGCCAAGCCCCTCACCCTGTCCTTCTCCCCACAGGGGCGAGGGGACGTTGAAAACCGCCTTCGTTCAGCCGAGGGTAAGCCGTTACAGTCGACATTCCCGCCACGGTTGAACCAGCATGATCAGCCCCGCCGCGGCTATATACATCATGCCCAGGTATGAAAAAACCAGGGTGTAGTTGCCCCGGGTGATATCCAGGATATGGCCGCTCAGCCATGGGCCAAGCGGACCGGAAACAAATCCGTAGGCGGTAAAAACCAGCCCGAAGATGGCCCCGAAGTGCGCCATGCCGAAACAGTCGCCGGCCAACGGGCCGGAGACCGCAAACAGCGTCCCGAAGGCAAAACCGATGACCGCCGCAAGCACGGCCCACAGCCACAGGCCAGTCAAATGGGGCATGATCATATAGGCGATGCCTGCACCGGCAAAGCTCATCGCCATGATGCGGGATCGACCGATTCTGTCAGAGAAATAACCGCTGATCAACCGGCCGCAGCCGTTGGTCAAATTGAACGCCGTGAGCAGGACGACGGCCTGAGCCAGATCCAGGCCGCGATTAAGGCCGAACCCGGTCGCCAGGACGATCATGCTGGCCCCGGCAGCGCCGGCGAACACCCAGGTCAGCCAGAGGCACCAGAACTCCCGGCTTTTCAGGGCTTCCTTGACCGAACGTCCACTGGGCGAAACGAACGTCGGTGTCAACGGATCGTTCTCCGGAAACCGAATCAGGGCGGAAGCAGCCAGGCCGATGGTCAGCGCTGCACAGCCTGCGGCCAGGGTCAACGCTTCGTATCCCCATGTCGATAAGAGGATGGAAAAAACCGGAGACATCACCGCCGCCGACAAGCCGAAGGCCATATTGAAAAAACCGGCAACCAGGCCGCGCCGTTCGGGATACCAGCGCTGAACCACCGTCAGTCCCGGGAGGTATACAAAGGCTGACGAGGCGCCGACGGCAAATGCCCAGACGTTGACGTCGGTCATATTTCCGGCCTGACTCAGCCAGATGGAACTGCCGCCGCCCATCACGGCCCCGAAAGCAGCCAATCGTCCCGGACCGTATTTCTCCTGCAGGCGCCCACACAGGTACATGAAACAGGTGGCACCGGTGAGGATGAAAAACACCGCCCCGCCGATCGCCCCGCCGTCGGCGTCGAATGCCTGCTGCCAATGCTGGCGCAGGACGCCGGGGAGGCCGAAAATAAACGAGCCCGGCCAGAAAATGGCGCAGGCGCAGGCAATCAGGATAAAGGGTCGGGGGGATTTTTCCGGCATGCGTAATCCTCGATCAATACCGAATATGGTATTACCGTATCAGGATATTTAGCATGATGCCGGCATTTGGGCAAACACCAGTGTACGTTCATCGACGACCGTGGGCCACCCTACCCTGTTCCTAACACCCCTCAATCAATTGCCAGAAAATCAGCTTTGTGCCTATAAGAAAATCTTTGGCAACCACCCCCTCCGAGAACGACTTTTTATGCGTACTTGTAGGATTGAGTCGATGGGATCTCCTTAAAAACGGCTAAAGCGGTCTATCGCAACACGCGTTACACCGCCCCATACCGGAAAGGTTACCGATGAAACGCACCCCACAAAGCCAAACACCCGCTGATGGCGACGCCCGCAGGGCGATTAAGCCCGTGATCTGCTACCCGGTGGACACGCTCCCCCCGCCTGACATGACCGCCTATGCCGCCGCACGCCAATCGATGGAATTGACGAATGTGGTGGTTGTGCCACCGCGCGAAGCCAAAACCTTTCGTGTTCCTGGGGGACATTTTTTCCGGATCGTCAGCGTGGAGGGCCCGCAGGTGGGCGATCTGAATCTCTGGGCGGCAAAGGATCTGTCGGAGCGGTTTTACAGCGGCAAGACCCGCGCGTTGCATGGCACCCACCTGAGCACCGGTGATCGGATGTGGAGCGGCTTCCCCCATATGCGGCCGATGGCGACGATCACCCATGACACACTCGATTGGTATGGTTTCGATACGGATGGCGGCAGTGTGCACGACGTGATCGGCACACGCTGCGATCCCTATACCAACCGGCTGCTGAGCGGACAGGACTATCACCATTGCTGCCATTCGAACCTGATCCGAGCCCTGGCCACCGAGACCGGCCTGCCGCTGCATCAGGCCGAGGCCCATGTGCATGATGTGCTCAACGTATTCATGTGCACGGGCTTCACTCATGACACCCATCAGTATTTCATGAAGGCCAGCCCGGTGCGCCCCGGTGACTATCTCGAATGCTTCGCCGAGATCGACCTGCTGGGCGCACTGTCGACCTGCCCCGGCGGCGACTGCAGCACGGCGCATTCCAGTGATGCGGCGGCCTGTTACCCGCTGCGCGTCGAGATCCATCGTCCCGATCCCAAAGCGCTGGTCGGCTGGGCGCCCCCCACGCCGTCAGCCTATTCGCGCAGCCACGGGTCGGGAGGGGTTTAAAGAACATTTTATAAAACAGGGTTTATCAATGTTCGCAGATTAAAAAAGGAGCTCACCGTCGTCGGCGAGCCCTCTCTTCTTTTTGGCAGCCCTGGCACAACCCGCCAATAAGAAAAGCCTGGAAAATGACTGGTCCATTTTCCAGGCTGCTAAAGAAAGGAGAGGCGCATTCATCCGCGGGCAAACCCGTGGGACTCTGGCTTCGACCGTATAACTGATCAACGTTTTTTACCGTTGTCGGGTGGTCGTGATTAGCCCTTAACGCGCTTTATGGTCCCATTGGCCAAAAGCGATTGTAACTGATTGAGAAGATTTTGCTCCTGGCGATCGATGTGATGATCTTCGTTGGCAATCTTCATGATGGCATCATATTCGGAGCTGCTTAATTCGCAGTCAGCAATGGCCTTATGAATCATGTCTGCCAGCTTTTCCGATGATTTGCTTAATTTTTCTCCTAACCTCATATTCTCCTCCTGTGCACGATGATGGCGATTATTGGAAAATCACATTTCAGATGGTCGAATATCTCAAATGGCCGCTAGTTTGTCAAGACAGATAGGAAAGCAACATGTTTATATAATATCATTTACTTGCATCCTATCCGCCTGAAGAACCTTCGTCGCCAGGCTTTACATCTATTCAGGCGTACTTAAATTGCAGTCACTGCATTGGCCGGAAAGCACCCCAACCAGATCCAGGCCAAAAAGGAGGAGGCTCACTATGAACAAAGCCGTAAAATGGATTCTTGTTATTGCCGGTTCACTTGTGGCGTTGATCGTCATCGCCATGATTGTGCTGCCGATGGTATTTGACGTCGAAAAATACAAGCCGCAGATCGAGCAGCAGGTCGCCAAGGCCACCGGCCGCACCTTCAAGCTGGGCGGCGACCTGAAACTGTCCATATTCCCCTGGATCGGTGTGCGGTTGTCGGACGTGCACCTGGGCAATCCTTCCGGTTTCAAGGAGGAAGATTTTGTTTCCGTGTCGTCTTTTGAGGTGCATGTCAAGCTCCTGCCCCTTTTGTCGCGCAACATCGAAGTCAAACGGTTCGTGGTCGACGAACCGGTAATCATGCTGGAGAAACGTAAAGACGGCAAAGGCGGCTGGGAAGGCCTGGGCCAACCCGCGGAAAAACAGGCAGTGACGGCCGAAGAAAACCCGGCACCGTCGTCAACCGGTGAACTGCCCATCAAGGGGTTGCTGGTGGGGGAATTTACCATCACCAACGGCCTGATCGTATGGCTGGACCAGGCAACTGGTGTGCGCAAAGAGGTCAAAGACGTCAAACTGGTATTGACGGACGTCTCCTTCGACAAACCCATCGGGGTGGCTTTTTCGGCACTGGCTGACCAGAAGCCGGTGAAGCTTAACGGCACCATTGGTCCGGTGGGGGCTAAGCCCGGCAAAGGCCCCTTGCCGGTGGACATGGCCGTTAACCTGCTCAACGAATTGGATGTCTCACTGAGCGGCCTTTTCGACCCGTCCGCGGCGCTGCCCAAATTCGATTTTACCGTGAACGTGGCCGAATTTTCGCCCCGTAAGATAATGGATCAGTTGGGCCAGAAACTACCCATTGAAACAGCCGACGCCAACGTGCTAAACGCCGTTTCCGTGTCGTTCAAGCTCAAGGGCACCCCGGAAAACGTGGTTGTGTATGCCGGCGAATTGAAACTGGACGACTCCCAGGCCACCTTTTCCGCCCAGGCCAGCGAGTTCGACAAGCCCAATCTCAAGGCTGACCTGAATCTTGACGGCATCGATCTGGATCGCTACCTGCCGCCGCCCACCGAAGACAAGGCCGGCACGGACTCCCCGGAGAAACCGTCGACGGATCCGGCTGTGAAAAAAACCGATTACACCCCCCTGCGCCGCCTGGTGATGGATGCACGCGTCAAGGCCGGCAAATTGAAAGTCAAAAAAGCCCGCATGCAGAACCTCGAGGTCAGGGTCAGCGCCCGCAATGGCATCATCCAGTTGGATCCGCTCAAACTCGACCTTTACCAGGGCAATCTTGCCGGCACCGGCACGCTTAATGTCCAGAAGGACAAACCCACAACGGCCATGGAGCTGGCCCTTAAGGGAATCCAGGCCGCCCCGTTGATCAAGGATGTGATGGCCAAAGAACTGATCGAAGGCGCGATGGCCGCCGAAATCGGTCTGAATTTTAGCGGTGATGCCCCCGAACGTATTCGTCAGACGCTCGGCGGCAAAGGCCACCTGCGGTTCACAGACGGCGCGATTGTCGGCATCGACCTGGCGTCAATGGTGCGCAACGTGCAGACCGCCTTCAGTCTGGGCCAACAGCCCTCGGAAAAACCACGAACCGACTTCGCGGAACTCCAGTTGCCGTACACGATCACCAACGGGCTGTTTAAAACCGATGCGTCCAGGCTGGTCTCTCCCCTGCTGCGTGTGTTGGTGGTCGGCAACGCCGATCTGGCCAAAGAGACCCTGGATTTTCGCGTTGAACCTAAATTTGTCGCCACGATCCAGGGCCAGGGCGACACGGCCCAGCGTAAGGGAATCCAGGTACCGGTGATGGTGTCGGGCAGCTTTGCGTCACCCACATTCACGCCGGATTACAAAGCCCTCCTGGGGCAGCAACTCGGCCAGCCCTTGCCGGACAAGGAAGCCTTGAAAAAGATGGTGCCGTCGAAAGAAGATACCAATAAAATGATGCAGGAAGGCGTGAAGGGCCTGCTCAAGGGGTTTGGTAACCAGTAAAAATCAGGTGATCAGGGAAAAAATGATCAAGGGCAGGGCATTGTAGTTGATCTTCAGAAAGGTCAATCCGGCAACGAAATAGAACGTTTTTTTCATATGCTTATCGTTGATCCGCTGCCAGATATGCTCGGACGCTTTGCGGGTGCAAAAACGGATCACACTTTTGCCGAAGCGGATATTCTTTTCCACCATGTCCGGGTAATTATGGATGCTGTTTTTCAGTTTGGCGCCGTTGGACTGGATTTTTTTCAACAGTTTCGACTCGGTCCCCATCACCTTGGCCTCTTTGCGGTTCACGGCATCCAAAAAGGCTTTTCGATTGCGGGAACACGCGGCATAGGTGACCACACGACCCATTTCCTGGAGGCTGTGACCGTCGCTG
>JAQYWF010000138.1 GCA_030145105.1 Desulfosarcina sp. | reverse complement strand
CGGGGAACCGGCGTCGCCGTGGCTGCGTTGAGGGAACTGACCATCGAAATGCGTGCAGCAGGGCTCGATCCACAGCAGGAGCTCAAGCTTCATAACTTTATTCTTGCCGCACCAGACATCGATCTGCAAGTCGCCGTGCAGCGGGTCAGTGGAGACCATCTCCCGTTAAGTGCCAAACGGTTTACCGTTTACACGTCACCCGACGATAAAGCCATTGGTTTCGCCAGGAAATTGTTTCAGAGTCCGCGGGGGCGCGTTGGCACTTACGGACCAGAATCCATAGACGATTATTTGAGGGTCGGCTCCGAATTCGGCAAGGACAATTATTCAATTGTCAGATTCGAGGGTGCGTCCGGTGGATTCGTTGACGTGGGTGACAAGTACGGCCACAGCTATTTCCGCAACGCCCCGACCGTGAGCTCCGATGTCGTACTTATGCTGCGCGATGACCGTGACCCAGGTACTCTCGAAAGACCCCTGGAGCATATCGACCTCAATTTCTGGCGCATTCCGCAGGGATATCCAGGTGGGTTGCCGAAAGAATAAAAATTAATTCAAGGTCGACCTGTAACTCAATCGGTGGTTCTTGTATTGCTGGTGCCCATATTGACCAGCGTGTATCTTATATGGTTTATGGATGGTGATGCGTTTCCATACAGCGCCAATACATAAACGTTGTAGAGAGCGTTGAAGCTGTTGTGATACCCTTCTGTCAATCGAGGTTTTGACTCAAAGCCCAAATATGCCAGTTCAAGTATAGGGCAGGACACGTAACGGTCGAGAATGGATGTCTTTATCTTCATCAGTGAGAAATGACCATGCCAGAGAAAAAACCGATTTCAAAAAAGACGCCAGGCAAATTAAATCCCGGAACATCCACGGACAGGTTGGCAAAAGGGCCAGCGGAGGCATCTCCGGATACAACGGCCAAAAAGCTTCCCATCGTCGGATTGGGTGCCTCCGCCGGGGGACTGGAAGCCTTGAAATCCTTCTTTGCTGAAGTCTCCGAAAACAGCGGCATGGCATACATCGTCGTGGTTCACATGAGCCCCAAACAGCCGAGCATGCTGCCTGATCTGCTCCAGAAGGTATCCCGGATTCCGGTCTCCGTTGCCAGGGATGGCCAGCCGATTGAACCGAACCACGTATACGTAGTTCCACCGAACAAGGAGACCACTGTATTTAACGGGAAGCTCCAGTTATTGGAGATCCTTGCCAAAGGGGCCGTCCTGCCGATCGATCTGTTTTTAAGATCGCTGGCCCAGGATCAGGGAAGAAGCGCCATTGCGATCATTTTGTCGGGTACCGGAACGGACGGGACACTTGGTGTGAAAGCGATCAAAGGCGGCGATGGGCTGGTATTGGTTCAAAGCGAGGAGACGGCGGGTTACGATGGCATGCCCCGAAGCGCTATCAGCACAGGGCTGGTGGATCTGGTGCTGGCCCCCGAAGCGATGCCTGCGCGGTTGATTCAGTATTTTTCGCACCATGAAAATGCATTCGATTCCGGAAGTATTGTGATAAAAAACGAACAACAGGGTTGGCTGAACAAGGTATTCGCTACATTGCGTACACGGGTCGGGCACGATTTTTCCGCCTATAAGTCCAATACCATCCTTCGCCGCATCAGCCGCCGCATGGGACTGAACCAGATTGACAACCATCTGCTTTATGTGCGCTATTTGCGGGAAAATCCTGCCGAGGTGGAAGCCTTGTTCCGGGACCTGCTGATCGGTGTGACCCAGTTTTTTCGCGATCCCGAGTCCTTCGAAGTGCTTAAAACAGCAATGTTGCCTGAACGCATTAAATCCATGCGGGAAGGTTCAACCTTCCGGGCATGGGTTCCGGGATGCTCAACGGGCGAAGAAGTTTATTCGCTGGCCATGGTGCTTTGCGAATGCCTCGATCAGAATCCAGAGCGGATCAACCTGCAATTGTTCGGTACGGACATCGACTACCATGCCATCGACAAAGCCCGCAAAGGTATATTCCCGGCCAGCATCGAAGCCGACGTAAATGCCGATCGACTAAACCGTTTTTTTACTAAAGAAGGGGACTTTTTCAGCATCCGCAAGGAAATACGGGATGATATCGTCTTTTCCAAGCAGGATGTGCTCAAAGATCCGCCCTTTTCGCGCCTGAATCTGCTGTGCTGCCGCAACCTGCTCATTTACCTGGATGCCAATGCGCAGAAAAAGCTCCTGCCGTTGTTCCATTACACCTTGGCACCCGATGGAATTCTGGTTCTGGGTTCCTCCGAGACAGTCAGTGGATTCACCAACCTGTTTAAAATTCAGGACCAAAAATGGAAAATATATAAGCGTCGGGAGGTGCCGCAGGCCCTGCGCCAGATTGTCGATTTCCCCAGCGGGCTGTTGAGTACCGAGCCCGTTCAAGTAGCCGCACCGGACGGCCCTGGCGCCGGACCTGCCGACATCGCCCGAATTGCCCAAAAAGCGATCCTAAATCAGTTCGCCCCCACAGCCATTCTTATCCATCCCAAAGGAGAAATCCTGCATGTGCAGGGGCGCACCGGCAGGTATCTTGAAACGCCTGGCGGAGCACCCACCCATAATATTCTCAACCTAGCCAGAGAGGGACTGCGCATCGAGCTGTCGTCAGCTATCCGGCAGGCCGTATCCTCGAACAAGCCGGTAACCCGTCGGAAAATTGCAATAAAAACCAACGGCGATGTTCAGGTGATCGACCTGCATGTGTCTCCCCAGCGATCGCCAAAGGAACTGTCCGGATACCTGCTGGTGGTATTCGAGAACATCGATTCCCCATTGCATGGTAGCACGCCACCTGACGAAAGTGACACGCCAGCGGAATCATCGCACATTGCCGAACTGGAACAGAAGCTGCTCAAAACCAGGGGGAGGCACCAGGTTACCGTTGAAGAGCTGGAGTCTTCCAACGAAGAGCTCAAATCCACCAACGAGGAGCTGCAGTCCACCAATGAGGAGCTACAATCTGCCAATGAAGAGTTGGAATCCTCCAGAGAAGAGCTTCAGTCCCTGAACGAGGAGCTGCAGACGGTCAATGCCGAACTTCAAAGCAAAGTGGAGGAGCTCTCCGCAGCCCAGGACGACATGCATAATCTGTTGAACGGTACTAAAATCGCCACCATTTTCGTGGACAATGATTTGCGCGTCCGGCGATTTACCCGGAAAGCGACCACGATTATCAATCTTATCCAAACAGATATCGGTCGTCCTCTCCAGCATGTGGTGACCAATCTGGCAAATGATAGAATGATCACCGATCTGACCGAGGTTTTGCAAGATCTCACACCCAAAGCGTGTGAGGTGCAAACCAGACATGGCGACTGGTACAATATGCGCATTATACCTTATCGCACCATGGATAACCGCATCGACGGAGCGGTGCTCACCTTCGCCAGCATTGATGATCAGAAAAAAGCCCAGGCAAGGCTGGATACCTCGAGGCGTGAGATGAAACAGGCTTTGGAACTCGTCCGCCACGCATTCGATATGAATCCGGACCCGGTTGCGGTGCTGGACAATCAGGGCAGAATCGTCATCGCTAATACGAAGCTGTCAAAATTGTTTAGTCTCAATCAAAACGAAGTTAAGGGTTCGGATTTTGTTAGCTTACAGTCCAGCATCTTCAAACCCATAGCGCTGAAATCAGAGTTAAAGGCGGCCGTAAAGGAAGGCAAAGATTTCACCACCCGGGCTGTCGAGATGACTTCGCCGGAAGGCAGCCAGCGATTCGCTATCTACGGTCGGATCATTAAAGGCAGCGATGACTACCCGTACCGTATCCTTTTGCAGTTTTTAAAGGAACCGTGAAATGCAGAAAAAAAGCCCAACAACTAAGACTATCCATCAAAATTATATATTATTTTTCGACATCGGAACTCGCTGAACGTATTATCTGATCAAGCAGTCGGCCACCAGTTCCCAGAGGTATTTAACGGTCAGGTCTTCCATGCCGTAGGTCGCCTTGATGCTATTGATCTGGCCATGGCAGCTGTGGCACGGCAATACCAGCATCCTGGCACCCGTTGCACGGATTTGCTCCATTTTACGGCGGCCATAGAAGATCCGTTCGTCGTTGTATCGCGTTGTCAGCGCACCGCCGCCACCGCCGCAACAGATCTGGTGCAGCCGGTTGGGGTGCAGATCGACCCAATTCTCCAGGCATTGGTCCATTATCCATCGGGGCTCTTTAAAATAGCCGTGACCGAAGCGTTTTTTGGCCCGTCTGCCATAATTGCAGGGGTCGTGGTAGGTGGCCCTCACATCGAAACGCCGGCGGTCCAATCGAATGCGCCCGCTCTTGATATACTCGATGAGCAGATCAAATACCGTAACGGTTTTAAATTCCTCCAGGGCTTCGGGAAACCATTTTTGCAGACCATACCTGGTCGCCAGATAGGCGTGCCCTCATTCGGGCCATAGCAGCGTATCGACCTCCAATCGGCGCATGTTCTCCACGATGCGGCCGGCCATGATCTTCATGGCCTCATCATCGCCGGTAAAATAACCCCAGCTGGTCCCTTCCCAGTTGTCCGAGGCCACGGTCCAGTCTTCTTTGGCGGCATGAAAAATTTTCCACCACGGTTTGAGGTCCTCGGTGTGGGTGTTGACCAGTTTGTTGTGGATCGTGGTCAGCACGCGTGCGCCCTTTTTATCGATGGGCACGCTAAATCCGCCGAAGCCCGGCTCTTCGGCAACCTCTTCGGCCACATCTTCCAGGATGAAGATAAAATCTTCTTTGGGCAGGGAGAGGTTGTTGCCGGTTTTAAGGGCGGCGGCAAGGCCTTTGTATAGAATCCCCGGCACGTCTTTGCCTTCCCGCAGGGATCGAATGTGCCGGGTGATATCGGCGATGTCGATGCCCATGGGGCAAATCTCTTCACATTTGCCGCACATGGTACAGATCCAGGGCCAGCGGGATTGAACCAGCTGGTCCGCCAAGCCCAGCGAAACCATGCGCACCATTTTACGGGGGTCAAAATCATCCACCCCGGCCACCGGACAGGTGCTGGCGCACATGGCACATGTCAGGCAGACATCCTGTTGATAGGGCCAGTCTTGACAACAGGCTGAGCTTAATGCTTCCAAACGGTCCGGTCGATCATTGGCCATTGGGTTTTCCTCGGATGGATCGTTGAACAATCATTGATAAAAAACGGCAGGCATCCATGCGCGTTAAGAAGCGGTCGTCACTTACGACCCGTTGAGCGCCTTGATCCGATCGACAAAGGCGTCGATCATAAAGGTCAACTCGTTGCCCATGTTGGCCGCCACCGAGGCGACGGTCAGCCGGTCGCTTTCCACACCGGCCGCCTGCAACAGGATCCGGGCCGCATCGGCTCCCTTGCGGGCCAGCTGGTTGCCGATTTCGGATTGGCAGTTGTCGGTATGGCAGGTACACAGCATCACGCCATCGGCACCGGCGTCAAAGGCCGCCAGCAGGTGCTGGCTGGAAATGGTGCCGCCGCAGGGCACTTCGACGAATAGTACCCCCTTGGGCAGCCGATGGCCCGCCAAACGGGACAAGGCGCGGGCCTGGCCGGCTGAACGGGTGCAGCCGAAAACCATCACCTGCGATGTATCTTGTGGAGCACCGTCATTAAGCGCAGATTTTTTTATCCGCTGATAGACTGCCCTGCCGATGTTTACCCCTTGCATGTCAATCGCCCGGGCCGGGCAGGCCGCGACGCAAATGCCGCAACTTTGGCAGGCCTCGGCCACCACCGACATGTGGTCGCCGATGTCGATGGCCTTATGGGGGCACAGCCGATGGCAGGTTAGACATCGGGCGCATCGACCGCGATCGATCGCTACCGGTGGCAGGGGCTCGGCATCCTGATTATTCAGGAACGCCAGTAAATTCAAGGTGACCTGATCCGCGTCGGCCAGCTGTTCCGCATCGGACAGAATTCCCCGTGAACCGCCAGCAACGAAAATGCCGCGGCGGTTGGTGGCGTTGCTCAGGCGACGGACATTGTCGCTCTGGGCAAATCCGATCCCATCTTGGTTGATTCCGAGTCCCTTCGCCAGTGCATCCAGGTGTCGGCCCGGCCCGATGGTTTCATCCACGACTATCCAATCGGCCTTTAGCTGAAAGTCGGTGCGGGTCAGTTCGTCCAGATAGTTAATTTCAAAACGGCCGTCCGCGCGTGTCTGGATAGTTGGAAAATTATCGGTGAATTTCAGAAAGAGAGCACCTGATCGCTTGGCTGAATGAACCAGCGCTTCTGCGCCGTTGGCGGCCACTTTCAGGTTGCCGGTCATAAAATAGGTGGTCACCGGAGATCGGTTTTGCAGGCGGTGGCAGGCAGTCAGCATCCGTTGGGCGATCGCCGGATGGCTGTCATTGTGCCAGCCGCACAGAAACACGATCTGTGTGCCGTTATCAAAAAGATCCTGCGGTGATGCCGGGTGCATTTTCTCTTCCAATGAAGAGATGGACAACACTCGTGGATTGGGTGATAGTCCATATGGTGCATAGTTGGGGCAGCGATCATCATCTTCTGCAAGGACAATGGCCGGCACGTGTTGATGAAGCAGCGAACCCTTTTCGGTCAGCTTCAGTTCAAAATTGTTGGCGAATCCGTGGCAGGCGGTCAGCTCGACACCGGTCAACCAATGCCTTTTCTCGCCTTGGCCGGCTGCCGGGGATGCGTCCCCTCGTGCCGCCAGCCAGGCGTTGACGCCATGGTCGTAAAGATTGGCGGCAATTTTCTGCGCGCAGGCGCCGCTGCCGAAGACGATGACTTCAGGCGGCGGTGAAGCTTGCTTGCGGAGGTCGCTATCGGGTCTTTCTTCCATATCGATTATTTCTCACCTGAACTGAACGCTGCCATTTTGAAGCGGGATAATGCCTCAATCATTTGTCGAATCTTTTACGACGCCGTCAAGAACCGGACCATATCATAAACCGATTCCTCCGCACTGCTCACGCTTTCGGCAATCGTCATCGGGCCCGTGGCTGCACCGGCGGTAAAGATGCCTTCCGGTGCAGGGTGGCGCTCGCTGCCGTGGTGCGGCAGGAACCCGCTTTCATGAGGAGCCCAGCCCAGAATTCGGGCTAAAGGTCCATTGTCTTCGGCCGGAAGCAGACCCACCGACAGCACCACGATGTCAAACAGGGATTCTTTGGACGCGTGGCTTTGCGGGTCAAAGTAAATCACCTCCAACTCATCCGTGGCGGTTCTCAATATATCGCCGGGGATGGCTCTGACCATGGCGATGTTGTCGCGGATGCTGCGATAAACGGGCTGAAAATCTTTGCCAAACGTCTGCACATCGATATAAAAGCAAGTGATCTGCGCATCTTCCTGGCGTGATTGAATCAGCCGCGCCATTCTCAGCGATGACCCGCAGCATATCTTTGAACACCAGGGATGGCCTAACCGGGCGTCCCGGCTTCCCACGCATTGAATAAACGCAATGCGACCGGCCGGTCGACCGTCAGACGGGCGTTTCATCACGGTGTGTTCGCGCAGCAGCCGCTCCGCATCCAGGCTGGTGATGACATTCAGGAATTGGCCGTAGCCATATGACTTGTCGCTGGGATCATAGGGCGTAAAACCGGTGGTCACTAATATGGCATCTGCCTGCATCGTACCTGCCTGCGCCTGGGAAGAGAGACCGATGGCCCCTTGCGGGCAGGCGTCCTGGCACTCTGTGCAGGCGGCATCTTGGAAATAGCGGCACAGGTCCCGGCGAATGGCGACGTAAGGCCCGCCATGCGGGGCGTGGCCCTGTGAAATGGCACCGGAGACCGGACACGTTTCGAAACAGATGCCGCACCCGTCACATTGGTCGGCGTTTACCAGCGGTGAATGGATACGATAAGTGATCTGATAGGGGCGCTGACCGGAAATGGTTTCGATCTGCGTTCCTGTATAGACGTCAACGTGGGGGTGTCGGGTGGCGCTAAGCAGTTTGTCTTCGGCCACACAGGCGCCGCATTTGACACAGGCATCGGTAGCTTTGCAGTTGAGTTGGATGGCGTGGCCGCCGAGAAAGGGTGTTTTCTCAACCAGGGATACGCGTGCTCCCCAACCGGCCAGCGTGTCGGCGGCCGTCAGCCCGGTCACGCCGGCACCGATGACGGCGACGTGCTTGCGATCAATGTTCATCGATATTCTCCACGCGCCATTGAATGAAGCGGCTGAAGGCATGGGCGTTTTCCATGGAATGCTAGGTTTCAAGCGGGCAGCGGTCCAGCAGTTCCATGGTCGATCTCCTGTTTCTTCAGGTTGGTTATTCGGGCGGTATTGAGTAGATCGCGTTGGAGTATAAACAGTTCATGAAAAAAGTGCAAGTTCGGAAATATGAATAACTATTCTGGAATGTTAAGTGTTGAATCCCGCCGCGAACGGTTAACCGGCCTCCCATTTTTGAAATGGCTTATCTTAAATTGACATTGCCCCTGTTCTCTGGTTTGGTAACGACGTAAGCGGTCCAGATGGCTGAACGGATTGAGGAAGCCACCTGATGAACCGCGGAATTTAATTGATTGTAGCTTTCAACACGCAATTATCTCGGTCCATATCGGCGTTGGATTCACCATTTACAGGATGGAAGAAATGCCGAAAATATACGTCGACGCCGATGCCTGCCCGGTTAAGCCGGAAGTCTGCAAAGTGGCCAGGCGGTATGGGCTGGCCGTGACCTTTGTTTCCAATACACGCATGGGCATTCCCGATCCGGACATATCGACGCTGGTGGTTGTCGACGGCGGCTTCGATGCGGCCGACGACTGGATCGTCGGGCAGTTATCAACGGACGACATCGTGGTTACGGCGGACATCCCGCTGGCCCACCGATGCATCGGCAAATACGCCCGGGTGATCGGTCCCACCGGTCGGCCCTTTACCGAGGATAACATCGGTCAGGCGATGGCCATGCGCGAACTCATGTCCGACCTGCGTGAAGCCGGAAATATTACCGGCGGACCGCCGCCGTTCCAGAAAAAGGATCGCTCCCGCTTTCTTCACCGCCTGGACCAGATCGTTCAGGCGATCAACCGTCAAGGTCTGCATTGAGCTCGTGGCCGTTTGATTATTTCTCCATTTACTTGGTGAAGGGGTCAAGGGGTCCAGGGTGCAAGGATTCAAGTGAAAAAATAGCTAACCAATTAGGGACGACTCGTCTTATTCGGGTGAAGGGGGAGCTTCGGGTGAAAAAACAGAAGATGGAAAGGATCTGAAATGAAGCGAGGCGCGAAACGTATTCTAACCGTCACGGGCGTGTTGTCAATCGGCTTGGCCGTTGCTGCCGTGTGGTTTCTGGCCCAGGCAATGCCCATCGGCACCGGATATGTCGCCAAGTACCTTTGCACCAGCACCTTCCTGTCAAAACGGGAGCCACAGGTGGTTTTCGTCGAAGATATTAAGCCAGTCAACCCACTGGCCAGAATGGTCGCCTGGGATATCGACACGGTCAGTCAATCGGTCACGGCTACGGCGTTCAAGGTCTTCCGATCCAAGGCAATTTTCCGCCAGGGGTGCGGCTGTACCCTGTTGGCCGGCGCCACGGAGGCGGCGCTTCGAGACCAGCGTTTTTTTCGACCCGATGCGGGTTACCACCCGCCGCCGCCTTCAGCGGCGCTGCCTTGGCCAGAAGGCGAAGGGGAGGCTGTCGATCCAGCGGGGTTGGGGGTGAATCCTGAAATACTGGAAAAGGCCCTGGATGACGCCTTTGCGGAGCCGGAGACCAACACCTTGCGCCAAACCCGGGCCGTGGCCGTTGTTTATGAGGGCCAGCTGATTGCCGAGCGTTATGCTCCTGGTTTTGGGCCGGATATGCCGCTTTTGGGCTGGTCCATGAGCAAAAGTTTCACCAATGCTTTGGTTGGCGTGCTGGTGCACCAGGGACGACTGGCGCTTGGAGACCCGGCTCCGGTAGCCGAGTGGCAGTCTGCAAGTGATCCGCGAAGAAAGATCACCCTGGACCAGCTGATGCGCATGAGCAGCGGCTTGGCCTTCGAAGAGATCTACAAGCCGCTGGCCGATGCCACGGATATGCTCTATGGCAGCGATGACTTTGCCGCTTTTGCCGCCGGCCTGCCTCTGGCGACGGAACCGGATGAACAGTGGGATTACTCCAGCGGCACGGCCAACATCATTGCCCGCATCGTCCGGCATGAGGCTGAAAAGGAGGTCGTCGACTACTACCGTTTTATCAACGAGTCCCTTTTCAGCCGGATCGGCATGGCCAGCGCAATCATGGAGTCCGACCCTTCGGGAACCTTCGTGGGGTCCTCGTACACGGTTGCCACCATTCGTGACTGGGCCCGCTTCGGCTTGCTATATCTCCAGGACGGTGTTTGGGACAGCCGGCGGGTATTGCCTGAAGGGTGGGTCACCTACACCACCACCCCCACGCCCAAGGCACCCAAAGGTCAATACGGCGCCCTGTTCTGGCTCAACGCCGGTGCACCCAACAATCCCGGCAACCGGCTGTGGCCCCATGCCCCCCTGGATGCATATGCCGCCCAGGGTTTTCAGGAGCAGAAGGTCATCGTGATTCCCTCTAAAAAACTGGTGCTGGTGCGCTTCGGGGCCACGGCTCCGCGAACGGCCTGGGACACCGATGCCTTCATCGCCAATGTGGTCCGGGCGCTTCCCGGTTAACAGTCAGGATTAAATGGAGCCCCTGACAAATCAAGACAATGGCATTATCATTGAAAATGAGACATCAGATGCAATGATCGCGGTTCTATTCTTGGAAATGGAAAAAAAGCAATGAAAAGGGGTTTCCTCGAGGTGACACATGAGCAACAAACTTGACAATAAAACCGTCGTCGTCATCGGCGGCAGTTCGGGCATGGGGCTGGCCGTGGCCAAACAATCCTCTCAGTCCAGGGCCCGGGTGGTGATCGCCAGCCGGAGCCAGGACAAACTGAAAGCTGCTGCCGCGCAGGTCGGCGGGGATATACACTGGCAGGTGGTGGACACCACCGACGAGGCGTCGGTGGCGGACCTGTTCGAGAGGTTGGGCGCCGTCGACCACCTGGTGATTCCCGGCAGTTCGGTGAAAACCGGTGCCCTGCGGGAGATGCCTCTGACCGATGGCCTGTTTACCATGCAGAGCAAGTTCTGGGGGCCATACCTGTGCGCCAAATACGCCCGGATCAATCCCGAGGGGTCGATCACGTTCTTCTCCGGTATTTTAAGCCGGCGGCCCGGGCGGAACGACGCGGTGCTGGCGTCGGTCAACGCCGCCGTGGAAGCCATGGGACGGGCATTGGCCAAGGACCTGGCCCCGGTGCGGGTCAACGTGAATTCTCCGGGCATGACCGCCGGTACCGGCGCCTACCTGAAGATGCCGGAAACGGCCCGGGACGGGATGTTCACGGCCATT
>JAQYWF010000295.1 GCA_030145105.1 Desulfosarcina sp. | reverse complement strand
GGGTGCCAACGTGGTCGGCAGCAGTGGCTTACCCCAGCTTAAACCTGATAATCATGAAATCCCCTCGGGTCATGAAAGGCGGCTGTTTTCAGCCATGCTGGTCATTGGACCTCGGCAATGTCGATACTGGGTTTTCCCATGGCCCGATCAAGAGCTGCCACCGCGATTTGAAAATCGTAAAGGGCATTGTAGTATCGGGTCATGGTTTCGGAAAGCTGGGTCCGGGCATCGAGGACATCCGTGGATGTGGCCATCTGTTCTTTGAACAGCTCTTCACTGATACGAAACCCCTCCTGGGCCTGATCGATGGCGGATTGTACCGTGACGATATTCTTCTCAAACTCATCGGCCTTCAGCCAGGCCTGCTTGACCTGACGCTGGATGTTGTCCAGCAGTTCGGTGCGTCTGAGACGGGCTTCGGCCAGCTTGCTTTTCTTTTCCGCAACGCCGTATCCGGTTTTGCCCCACTGCCAGAAATCCCAGCGGGCCTGGGCCTGGATATCCCAAAAGCTGCTGTCGGAAATACCCTCGCCACCATCCACCTGCCAGTCCGTGCCCTGTTTATAGTAATTGCCCTGAACCTGAACCGTCGGATAATAATCCTTCTTCGTCAGGATCACCTCCTTCTCACTGATCTGAATGTCCAGGTCTGCCACGGCGACTTCCACGCGACCCTGTTCCGCCGCTTCCAGGCATTCCATTAGGGTTCGGGATAAAGGCTCGAAATCCAGGACGTCGATCGGGGTCACCGATGTTCCTATGGGTCGTCGCAGCAGCAGGTTGAAGTTGGCCCGGGCAATCTCCAGGTTGTTTTGCGCCGCCACCAGGTCCTGGCGGGCATTGGCCAGCTCGACCTTGGTTTTAAGCAGATCATTGAGCGGCGTCATCCCCACCTCGTGATAGTTGACCGCCACTTCCGTCTGGGCCTCCAGCATGGTGACAGCTTCTTCGGCCACAACCTTGAGCTTCTGGGCCTGGAGCAGAAGGAAATATATCCGCTTGGCGTTAAAAACAATATCTTGTCGAACTAAAGCTTCGTTGAGACGGGCGGCGTCCAGGCCCATTTGGGCCAATTTATACTGCGTGGTCAGGGCAAATCCGGTAAACAGGGGCTGGGTGACACTGGTGACCCATGTGTACTGCTCGTCAGACGCTATCACGCCTAAGGAGGGATCCACAATAAATCGGGGTTCGTCGTATCGGGAATATCCGTATAGGGTGCTGAAAGTAGGAAGGAATTCCGTTCGCCGGGCTTTGACCACGGCATCGGCGGCACGCGTCCGCTCACTGGAAATGCGGGCGGAAATGTTGGCTTCGAGAGCCAGTGCCACCGTCTTGTCCAGGTCAATGTCGGGCGACGACGCCGTCTCATCGCCACCGGCCGGTATCGCTGCGGCCAGCCACATGCAAAAGAAGGCAATGGATGCGAAAAGAGATCGATAGCGGTTCGATGAAAGCGGCAATATGGCTGATCTCCCCACGGGGTTTGGCATTGACCGGCAACCTCGCAGCTGTTATGAATCGCTCCTAAGCGCAAGGAGTGCTGTTCCCAGTTTTCCTTGCCGAAGCCTCCACTGAATCCCAATGACGGGCTTCTTCCAGTTCGGTGGGGGCTTTTTTATACGAAAAATCCCTTAAAATCAAGTATTTCTTATAAATCCGGCCGTCTGAAAGGCGCCCCATGAAAAATGAGCTGATCCACCTGTTGTGTCAAAAATCCTTCAAGTACAGCCAAACCCCCGCATTCAAGCTGGTGTCGGGCCGCATGAGCCGGTTTTATGTAAACTGCAAACCCACCACCATGAGTCCCCGCGGCATGTTTCTCACCGGCCATCTGATGTTCGCGGCCATTCAAGACAGCGGAGCATCGGCCGTGGGCGGTCTCACCTTCGGCGCCGACCCTATCGCCATGGCCACGGCCTTTGCCTCAGAGCTCAAGGGCCAACCGGTGAACGCCTTTTCGATCCGCAAAAGCCAGAAGGACCACGGCATTGTCAAATGGGTGGAAGGGGATATTCTGCCCGGCGAGAAAGTGGTGGTGATCGATGATGTGGCCACCACCGGCGGCTCAACCATCAAAGCCATCGAGCGTTCCCGCAGCGAAGGGCTGGACGTGGTTCGGGCGGTGATTCTGGTGGACCGACAGGAAGGGGGCATGGACAACATCCGTGCCCATGTGCCCAACGCGACCGCCATCATCACCCGGGATGAACTGGTGGCCTGCTGGAAGAAGATTGCGAAAGTCTCATAACAAAACAGATAAGAATGAATAAATGGAATGGGGGAACCGCCGATATCTTTTTTCGGTGATTCCCCCTTTTTTAGCTGCTTCTTGGGATCATTTACTGTGGGAAATAGGTGGCACAAGCATCTTCAGACTCCCAGGTGGTCACCCGGCTGACGGCCATTCCGGGCTCCTTGATCATCTCTTGCAAGCTGGTGGCAATGTAAAAGGCGAGATTTTCCGAGGATGGGGCGACGGTGTCAAAATAGGGCAGTTCATTTAAAAACTTATGGTCCAGGCGGCCCATGATCTCTTTTACATACCCTTTGAGGATGCCAAAATCGACCAGAACGCCGGCGTTATTAAGTCGATCTCCCTTTACGCATACCTCCACCTTCCAGTTGTGTCCGTGAAGGTTTTCGCATTTTTTTGCCACCATGGTCAGCTGGTGGGCGGCAGCGAAATGGCTGATAATTTTTAGTTCGTACATGATCTATCCGCTCCTGTGGGTCGTGCCGGATCGATGCCGGTATTTCAGTTGGCCACCCTGGATGGGCCGCTTTTTAGAATGGTTTTTAATTTACTGGTAAACTTGCGCTCTTCAAGCGAGGCAAACTCTTTGAGAATGGTCACCTGTTTTTTATTGAGATTGGTGGGGGTCTTCACGTTCACCTGAACGATCTGATCGCCGCGGTGGCCATTTCTAAGGGAGGGTATACCTTTACCCCGCAGCCGGAAAATGTCGCCGGGTTGGGTACCCTTGGGAATAACCAGCTCACTCTCTCCGTTGAGTGTAGGGATGGTGATGGTGTCACCCAAGGTCGCCTGTACAAAGGAAACGGGAATCTGACACAACACATTGGTGTCGTCTCGCTTGAAAAAATCATGGCCTTCCGCGTGAATGAAGACATACAGATCGCCGTGCGGACCGCCGTAAGCACCGGCCTCGCCTTCACCGGTGAGGCGAAGTCGTGAACCGTTGTCCACGCCGGCGGGAATTCTAACGGACACTTTTTTGCGGGCCAGCACTTTGCCATGACCCCGGCAGGTTTTACAGGGGGTGGATATAACCTGGCCCTGGCCCCGGCAGTGTCCGCAGGTGGTGCGAACCGTGAAAAAACCCTGGCTGCGGCTCACCTGCCCGCTGCCTCCGCATTGGGCACAGGTTTCCACCCCGGTTCCGGGTGCCGCACCGGTTCCCTCACAGGCGGTACACGCTTCCGCCTTTTCCACATCGATCTCTTTTTCCGTGCCGAAGGCCGCTTCCATGAAGGAAAGCTGCATGTCATAACGAAGGTCCGCGCCTTTATTCGCCCGGCTCCTGGACCGTTGGCCACCGCCAAAACCGAAAAAATCTTCGAAGATGTCTCCAAAACTGGAAAAGATGTCTTCGAAGCCACCGAAACCGGAGAACCCCGACCCCTCAAGCCCCTGATGGCCGTACTGGTCGTAAATCTGACGTTTTTTGGTGTCCCTGAGCACCTCATAGGCCTCAGCGGCCTCCTTGAACTTTTCTTCGGCTTCCCGGTCTCCCGGGTTTCTGTCTGGATGAAAGTTTAGGGCCAATTTCCGATAGGCCTTTTTCAGATCCGCATCGCCGGCACTTCGATCGACGCCGAGCACTTCGTAATAGTCTCGTTTGGCTGCCATGGATTGTCCTGAAACGTTAGCCCTTCGTGTTGTCACGGGCGGTGTGATGTGTTAATTTTTCAACGTTTAAATGATTAATAAGATTAATGCAAGATGAGAGGATGTCAATGGAAAGTCGGGAGCTTCCCTTCGTTCGGGAGATGTTCGACAGCATCGCCCCGCGCTATGATCTGCTCAACCGCCTGCTCAGCCTCCGCCAGGATGTCGTTTGGCGCAAAAAGTTGGTGTCGGCAATGGACATTCCCGAAAACGGGAATGTGCTTGATGTGGCCTGTGGCACCGGAGATGTCGCCATTGAGATTCGCAGACAGAAAGGGCCGTGTGTGAAGGTGACCGGCCTTGATTTTTCACCGGGCATGCTTCGCCTGGCCCAAGAGAAAATCCGCCGAAATCAAAGCACATCCATCTCCCTGTTAGCCGGCGACGCCCTGGCGCTGCCCTTTGGGAGGGCAGCCTTTCACGCAGTGACCATCGCCTTCGGCATCCGTAACATTCAGGATAAAGCAGGCGCGCTAAGGGCTTTCTATGAGAGTCTCACGCCTGGCGGGATGTTGCTGGTGCTGGAACTGGCCACACCAAAAAAAACCCGTCTGCGCGATGCTTACCTGGCCTACTTTCAAAAGGTGCTGCCAACCATCGGCCGCCTCTTTTCCAAGCACAGCTTCGCCTATTCCTACCTACCCGACTCGGTTTCCCGGTTCCCGGCAACCGATGTTTTTATGACCATCATGGCGGAAGCGGGCTTTTCACATGTCACCTGTCGTCGCCTGACGTTGGGAATCGCCAATCTGTTTGCGGGGGTTAAACCTTGACGGATTCGTAAGAAGCCCGATATCTGCGTTACGCTTCATCCTTCGTCACTGCGGCGTACCGTAAGTACGCCTCATTCCTCAGGGTTCGCAAGCCTTGATCTCGGGCTTCTTACGAATCCGTCGGAAATGCGACTGTTTGCGGGGGTTAAACCTTAACAGCTGTTGAAAAAATTTGGCTCTGAATGACTGTACCGTGGATTAATGCACTTGCTGTTTGTCACACATGCGGCGCATGCATCTGAAAAAAGTTGTCCCACAGAAAATCCAGCCGTTCACCGGCCTCCGTCAATGAGACTGCCGCCCATATCGGTTCCCCGGTCTCAGCGGTCCCGGTGATTTCACAAAGCTTCAGCCGCTTCAGTTTTCCCAGGGCATCTTCGATTTCGAAATCGATGGGGGTGTCGTAGGTCGCTTTAACCCAGACTTCAATGGCATCGTCCAGCGCTGCAGCGGTCACCCCCGCTTGGGATTCAGCCAGGAAAACATATCCCAGCAGGGCCTCCTTAAACTCCTCTTCCTCCGCATCAGCGATGATGTGATAAAAAACGCCGGCATTGTTGTCCAAATTCTTAAAGTAGAGATTATCCCCCAGGGTTTTCATAAATTTGATTTTACGGTTTTTATAGCTGTTCCACTGTTTGAAAAGAAAAGCCCCAATCGCGGCCAGTGCCGTTACCCCGCCCACCATGCCGGAAATTTCCACTGGACCCATTGGCGGGATCTTACCGCCACCGGCGACAACGGACCGGGTCATCAGCCATAAAATACTCGCCATGGCAACCAGTCCCGCACCGGCCTTCAATAAAACCGTAACTCCGCCACCGACGGCAACACCGCCCATTAACAGCTTATCCTTGAGCTTCATTCGAACCTGAGCGTTGGGAAACAGCATCTCCAGATCCCCTTTGGGTATGTTCTTGAAGAGCTTCACGATCATGGTTCCTGGATTGAAATTAAGATCTTTGCGTCCGTGGGCCTGAAAATATGATTCATCCTTGTACTTGATGAGCAACGCCACCCTGTCGTATACGGTGATATCGATGGTCTCTTCATTGAACAGCCATTTTCTGCGCTTGATCCGATGGGATTGAGCTCCCCTTCTAAAGACCAATTGATTCTCAAAATCCTCGAAATCAACCAACAGGTTGATCTTGAAGAGCGATTCCCGGTTCATGGCGTATGTCAGATCGGTTGCGGTGATTTGTTGATAGTTGGCCTGATTCAACACGTCTTTAAATGCCGCCATGAGTCGGTTTTCATGGGCTTTGCGTGCTTCATGGGAACCGTGTCGGAGGCTCACCGTATCGTTGTCAGGGTTAAACGGGTAATAGTTTTCCTTAAGCGTCACTGTTTTCGCATGAAATTCAAAATGGAAGAGACTATTCAGGATGGTGCTGAAGCGAAGAAAGGCATCTCGGTCGTTGGGTGTGACCATCTTGCTGTTGGCTAAACCATCTACGAGGTCCGCCTTGCGGATGGGAATGAATCGTTCTCTAACTGAAGGGTCTGCCACCATCAATCCTCCCAATCCAAGGTGCGCTGAACCGCCTTTTTCCAACCCCGGACACCGGCCTGGCGCACATGATCATCCATCTGTGGCTGCCAGATCTTGTCCACCGACCAGTATTGTTTCAGATCCTCCATGGAGGCCCAGTATCCCACGGCCAAGCCCGCTGCATAGGCGGCTCCCAGGGCCGTGGTTTCGGTGATAGCCGGCCGGATGACCGGCACGTTGAGCAGGTCAGACTGAAACTGCATGAGCAGCTCGTTGGCCACCATCCCCCCATCGACTTTTAGGCTGTTGAGTTCAACGCCCGAATCCTTTTTCATGGCCTCCATAATGTCCAGGGTCTGATAGGCGTTGGCCTCCAGTGCAGCGCGGGCGATGT
>JAQYWF010000310.1 GCA_030145105.1 Desulfosarcina sp. | reverse complement strand
GAGGCGTACTGACGGTACGCCGCAGTGACGAGGGATGAAGCGTAACGCAGATATCGGCTTTTTTACGAATCCGTCAAATATCGGACAGCATCCGTCTCGCCTCATCAACACCGTCGAAATTCCCGTCCAGCGCAACTGCCTTTTCCAAGGATAATTTGGCACGCGTCCGATCACCTTTTTTAAACAGCGCCGCTCCCAGATGGTAATTTACCGTGGCGTTTTCTGGCAGTTTTTCCAGGCTGCCCGAAAACTCCTGGACGGCATTTCCATATAGCCCTTTTTTATAGTAGATCCAACCGAGCGTATCCATTACGTTGGGATCGTCGGGCAGTTTTTCCTTAGCGACCCGGGCGAATTTCAGTGCTTCATCGATATCGCCTTCACGGGTTGAGAGCAGATAGGCCAAGTTGTTGGCTGCCGGTGCAAACTGAGGGTTGATTTCCAGTGCAGCCCGATAATGCTTTTCCGACATGTCAAACTGCTTCTGCATATCATAGATCGTGCCCAGCAACATGTGCGGTCCGGCCTGGTTCGGGTCTTTTTCAAGGATGGCCATGTATTGGTCGATGGCCTTTTGCTGTTGCTTGCCGGAGAGGTAGATTCTCGCCAGGGCATAGTACGGCGGCAAAAATTCCGGGTTTTCCTGTATGGCTGTCCCAAACGCCGTCTCCGCCACGTCGGTTTTTTTCTGGGCCAAAAACAGGCTGCCTTTGAGGTTGTGGATGATCGCCCGGGCGACACCGGCGTCCCCGACTTTTTCCAACTGTGCATCGCACTTTTGCAAAGCCAGGTCAAACGCTCCTCTGGCGCCGTGCACCAGAACGATATTGGTGAACACGTCCATCAACATGGGATTCAGCGCCAGGGCCGCATTGAAACTGTCCAGTGCCGCATCGTAATTTTTTGTCGACCGCTGCAACAGCCCCAGGCGATAATAACCGGCTGGGTTTTCCGGGTTTTCGGCGATCAGGGTTTTGAAGGCGATCTCCGCGTCGGCTGATTTCCCCTGGGCCATCAGCGCACTGCCCTGCATCATTCTGGCCCGAAAATCTTTCGGATTCAGCGCCAGAATCTCGGTACTTTCTTTGAGGGCCGTTTCGAAATCCTGGTCCTTCAGGGCGATCTCGGCCAGCAGCATTTTGGCATTCACATACTTGGGATTGAGTTCGACGGCTTTGGCAAGGGATGTTTTGGCCACTTGCGTCTCGCCTTTACCCAGGTGGCAAAACCCTTTCAGATAGTGTGCCCTGGCAGAACGCGGTTCTTCTTGAATCAACTGATCGAAGATCCCGATGGCCTCGGAAAATGCTTTGTTGAAGGCAGCGATCTCCCCTTTCATCATCCGGGCAGGGAAAAAGTTAGGTCTCTCCTCGAGCACCTTGGCCAGATACTGGTTCGCCTCGTCCATCTGCTGGCGCTTCAGAAAATAACCGGCCATGGTTGTCATGATATTAACGTCGCCCGGTTTCAGCGCCAGCGCTTTCTCGTACATGGCCAGCGTCTTGTCTGGGTCACCGGACGCGTCGTAGAACCCGGCCGCAACCATGTAAGGCTTGATGTCCGTTGGGCTGATGTCGATTGCCTTGAGATAGGCGCTTTCGGCTTCCGCCGGTTTTTTCATCTGGAAGAAAAAGTTACCCAGGACGATGTAAAGATCCGAATTCCCGGGATTCAATTGGATTGCTTTTTCAATTTGGGCCTGGGCTTGGTTAAAATCATTTCGGCCGGTGTAGAATCGAACCAGTTCCAGTCGCGGTTGGATGGCCGCCGGATCCAGCTCTATCGCACGCATCAATTGGGACTCTGCTTCGTCGAGTTTGCCCTGTCGGACGTAGACCCGGGCCAACCCCATGTAGGCGCGGGTCTGCTTGCCGTCCAGTTCCAAAATCTTTTTAAACACCGAGGCCGCCTCAAACAAGTTCTTATCCAAGTCATAGAGCCCGGCCATCAGAAACAGGGCCTCGATGTTGTTCGGTTCCCTGGCAAGCACCGCTTCGACTTTTTCACGGGCTTCAGCGGTTTTTTTGCCCAGCATGTAAAAGGTGGCCAGCTTGAGGGAGGCATCGATGTTTTCCGGATCGAGCTTGGCGACCATGCTGTATTCCCTGAAGGCCCCCCGTGGGTCTCCCAGTTTCAGATAGGTTTCACCCAGGCGCTCGTAGGCATCCACAAATTCCGGATCGATCTGAATGGCGTTGCGGAACTCCAATTCCGCGCTCTTGTACTCTCCTTTTTCAAAATAGGTTTTTCCTTTTTCAAAATGGGACGTTTTTTTCTCTTCGTCGGAGGAACACCCGGTGGCAATCAATGCCAACCCAATCAACATCACGACAACTTGGATCGTGCGACTTTTCATAAAACATCCCCTCATTGGAAAAAAATGAACCTATTATTGATGCCCTCGTAAAAAGTCGAGATCAAGGCTTGCGGGCCGCGAAAGCGAGCTGCTGCGAGCGAATGACAAATCGATCAAGATCCTTACGGCGAACATCCATGTTCCATCCCGAGAATACCGCAATCGCGGGTGCCGCAGGCAGTGTACTGACGGTACGCCGCAGTGACGAGGGATGAAGCGTAACGCAGATATCGGCTTTTTTTACGAATCCGTAAATATTAACTGAAAAAACCGAACCAAGTAATCACTTTTGCTTCAAATGCCAGTTCCAAGCGGTCTGGATGATTTTTTCAAGATTGTCATATTCCGGCGTCCATCCCAGCTCGCGCATGATTTTATCAGAACTGGCAACCAGAATCGCCGGATCACCGGGACGACGCGGCGCTTCGACGACCGGTATCTTTTTTCCGGTGACCCCTTCCGCCTTGGCGATCACCTCTTTCACCGAATACCCATTGCTGCTACCCAGGTTGTAGATGGCGCTATCCCCGCCTTCCAGCAATGCATCCAGGGCCAACAGGTGGGCCTGGGCCAGATCGTTGACGTGCACGTAATCCCGAATGCAGCTACCATCTGTGGTGGGGTAATCCGTTCCGAACACCCGGATGTGGTCAATCTGGCCGTCAGCGGCCTTGAGAACGATGGGAATCAGATGCGTTTCCGGATCGTGCAGTTCGCCGATCTCACCGGATACATCGGCGCCGGCGGCATTGAAATAGCGCAACGCCGTATACTTCAAGCCGTATGCGGCATCGCAATCCGCCAGCATGCGCTCCACGGCCAGTTTGGTGTTTCCATATGGATTGGTGGGTGCGCACGGATGATCTTCGGTAATCGGAATGGCCACCGGCTCCCCGTAGACGGCGGCGGTGGATGAAAAGATAAACCGCTTTACGTCGTAACGCACCATGGCATCGAGCAAGGCAACCGTTTCCGCCAGGTTGTTGCGGTAATAGGTGAGCGGCTGATGCATCGACTCACCGACCTGGGAAAATGCCGCAAAATGCATCACCGCATCGAATGCATTCCCGGTAAACAGCCGGTCCAGCAAGTCGGCATCCCCAAGGTTGCCCTGGATAAACGAACCGCCCTGCAACAGCTTGCGGTTGCCGGTGGACAGGTTGTCCAAAATGACTACGCCACAGCCGGCATGGGTCAACTGCCGAACCATGTGCGCGCCGATGTACCCTGCCCCACCGACAACGAGTATGTTTTTATTTCTCAATGACATTGGTTAATTGGGTTTGTTGGGTTGATTGGGTTTGCTGAGTTCATTGGGTTTGTTGGGTTCGTTGAGTTTGTTGAGTTCGTTGAGTTTGTTGAGTTCGTTGGGTTCGTTGAGTTCATTGGGTTTGTTAGTTTCATTGGTTACATTGAATCCACAGTTTCGTATACGGTCTCTGAACTAATCAAACAAATTAAACCAATCAAACTAACCAACCATTTTAAACAGTGTCCTTCCAGAGATGGTAGATTTTGGTTCAGGCCAAGGCCGCAGTGAGTTTGAAACCGGAGGCGTAGCAGCGCTACGTCGAGGATTTTAAACTCGTGAGAACGCCGGCCTGGGCCGAAAGATGCCAGTTGTGGGAAAAAACCGCTAAATATATCGCTTCTGCCCCAGATATATCAATATCTCCTGCGCCGCCGCATCAGGCGATATCCCCGTCGTGTCCACCCGCACCTCAGGCGCCTCGGGGATTTCGTACGGATCGTCGATGCCTGTGTACCCTTTGATGAGCCCGGCCCTGGCTTTGGCGTACATGCCCTTTCGGTCACGCTTTTCGCAGACTTCAAGTGGCGTGGCCACGTGCACCTCGATGAACCCGCCGAGCGCGTCGATGCTGGCGCGGATCTCGGCACGTGTCGCGGCGTAAGGGGCAATGGGTGCACAAATCGCAACGCCTCTATTTTTGGTGATCTCACTGGCCACGAACCCGATGCGCCTGACGTTGATGTCTCGATGTTCCTTGGAAAAAGAGAGCTCGTTGGACAGGTTCTGGCGGACGATATCTCCGTCCAGGAGCGTGACCGGACGTTTGCCGATTTCCAGCATTTTGGCATAAAGCACGCGGGCGATGGTCGATTTACCGCTTCCGGAAAGGCCCGTGAAAAAAACAGTGAATCCCTGTCTTAAAGGCGGGGGATAGGCTTTTTTCAGTTCACCCACCACTTCCGGGAAGGTGGCCCATCGGGGAATTTTTCTGCCGGTACGGATTCGCTCGCGAATATCCAGACTTGAAAGAGAGATGGTTTCCGTGCCTGGGGCAACTTCATCCTTTGGACAAAATTCATCTTCAAAAGGCAGATAGACCAGTTCATCGAACGGAACAACGCCGATGCCCAGTTCATCAGCATAGGTCTGCACAAAGGCCTGCGTCGCTGCGCTGTCATAAAACGGCGCGGCACCATTTAGCCTGCCCGGGTCCGCATGCTGATGGCCGATGATAAAGTGGGTGCATCCATAATTTTTTCCGATGATGCATTGCAGCAGCGCATCCCGCGGCCCGGCCATTCTCATGGATATGGGCAGAAGGCTCATAACAGCGGATTCCGGGGGGAAGTACCCGACGACATGGCGGTAGCAGCGCACACGGGTGTAGTAATCAAAGTCACCGGGTCCGGTCATGCCCACGCCGGGAAGCAAGAGCAGGTTGGCGCGGCTTTTGTGCATGGCGCGGATGGCCATTTCGAATTCAGGCCGGTGAATGGTGTTGACGGTCTGAAAACCGACGATGCGGTTCCACCCCAGCTTTTTAAAGAGGCCGCGAACTTCCGGCGGTGTCATACGCTGCTGCTTGAAATCAAAGTGAAGCGGCAGGTTCAGTACTTCCAAGGCACCGCCCACATAGTACTCACCGGTATTTCGAAACAGATTGGCCACGCCCGGGTGCGATTTATCCGTGGTTCCATAAAGGAGGGTGGCCTCTTTTTCCTTGTCCGGCTTCCAGATGTCTTCCACATGCATAACGGCCAGGAGGAAGCCTTCGGGATCTCGAACCACCACGGACTGCCCGGCTTCCAACGGCCTGGCTGCCGTTTCAGAGACGTCCAGACAGATGGGGATGGGCCACAGCGTCCCATCCTGCAATTTATTGCGATCCAGCACGGACTCATAGTTGCTGCGGTTCATGAAACCGGTCAATGGGGAATAGGCCCCTGTGGTGAGCAATTCAAAATCGCACAGCTGGCGGTCGTCCAGGGTGATGCTGGCCAGGTCCGTGGAAATCTTCTTGAGCAGCGCCGACCGTCCAGGATCCACAATCATGTTGATATATTTTCCGCCGTGATAGGCATTATCGCGGCTGCCGTTACCAGTCATATGGGTGCGCTTCCTTTCATGGTAAATTTCTCTTTCAATTTTTCCTTAATTTTAAAAACGTCTCAACATTACGAAAACTGGAGGATTTCTGAACCATTGGGTCATGGGCTGCGTCTTCGTGTTCTGCCTGCATTAGACGTCTATGGGGATACAAAGATTATGCCACAGTCAACACAGTGAACGATACCATGCCAAGATATCTCCTGGCCAGCTTTTATCTCATTGTTATTTTTGATCTTTCCATGAATTCTTGCAGGTTGCCGGCCATGATACCTGCACCTGCTTTTCAACGATCAATGGGAAAAAGTGAGCCTATATTACATAATATGAAAACTTTTACCACTTCTGATGCGACAACCGTGGAAAAACTGACGGTCGTGGGGGGCGAGCCAGGAGCCAGGAGCCAGGAGCCAGGAGCCAGGAGCCAGGAGCCAGGAGCCAGGAGCCAGGAGCCAGGAGCCAGGAGCCAGGAGCCAGGAGCCAGGAGCCAAAAGATTTCGATCTTTTTTATTGTTTGGCAAATAAAAATTTCTGATATGGAAT
>JAQYWF010000054.1 GCA_030145105.1 Desulfosarcina sp. | reverse complement strand
GTTCACCCCCTGCCTTATCATGATGGCTTTGATCATGTCCAGATCCTCGGCTCTCCGCACAAAGGAGAGGGCAAAAAAGTCCACCCCATTCTTGATGCCGAAATTCACATCCCTGATGTCCTTGTCCGTCAGTGACGGGGCGGAGACCTTCACGCCCGGCAGGTTGATGCCTTTGTTCTCATTCAGCATGCCGCCGTGGATCACCTTGCAGTTGACGGTGTCGCGGGTTTTGGATTCCACCACGAGCCGGATCAGGCCGTCGTCCAGCAAGATGGTGTCACCGGGCTGCACATCGGAATGCAGATTCTGGTAGGTGGTAGAAACCATCTGGGCCGTGCCCGCCATGGGTGTTGAGGTGATGGCAAACGGGGCATTGCGCTTCAGCCTCACCGGCTCACCGTTTTCCAGCTTGCCCACACGGATTTTAGGCCCCTGAAGGTCCAGCAGAATGCCCACCGACCGGTTGAGTGTTCGGGCGACGGACCGGATATTGCGGATCGCCTCGGAATGGGTTTCGTAATTGCCGTGAGAAAAATTCAGCCGGGCCACATTGATGCCGGCCGCAACGAGCTTATGGAGCATTTCGGGGGAATTCGAAGCCGGGCCGATGGTGGCGACGATTTTGGTTCGGATGGTCATATGCAACCCTTTCTTAGCCTGCCGCAGGTTCCGGCAAACAGCGTGTATTAGGTAGATGTGGGGCCAATAGCGATGCAGAGAAAAGCGCCCCCTAAAAGAGCGGGGGCATTTGGGCGAGCAAGCCTCATACAGGTCGGTTTACCGAGTTTTTCTAATATTAATCATGCTTTAGAAAAGAATCAAGCCAAAAAAGAGCGTACGGCGATTTCTGGAAGTACGTGTTCATTCATCTGTGCGATGCGTTCGGCGTGCTGATCCAGATTGCCGGAGACCGGAATTGGAAGGATCCGCTGCGGCTTGCCGCAGCGGAATGTTCTGCCTGAAACGGCCGTGCTGCGCAGGACCGTAAGGATGAAAATCGATTTCCAGTTCGCTCGCTATCGCGGTTCAAGATCGCGGAAAAAACATCAAGAAAAGTGATTTCGTTCCGGCAGCCTACTATTAAGATTAGCCAATTCGCGAACCGCTGTCAAAAATAATTCTGTTTTCATCTGGCAGGTACCGGCAGCCCAAACCAAAATCGATAGCCATGACGAAAAATATCCAGCAGCGGCATCCCCTGGGAAAACCCGTTCATCAGCGCTATCCTGGCTGGCGGTGAGATCAGCAGCAGATGCCCCATCCCAGGCAGCCTGTAAAAAGCATTCGAAGCTGCCAGCGCAAAAAGAAGATCGCGTTGAATTGGCATCAACCCCTTTGCGTATGTCTCGCAGGCATCTCTGCCATTATTCATGGCATTTAAAATGGCGGAAGCCGCCTTCTGGCCGCTGATGATGGCATGGTACAGTCCTTCTCCGAGCAGCGGATCCACCAATCCGGCGGCGTCACCGACCAGCATCACCCGTCCGCGACCGGGTCGATACCGCCATCCCCCCATGCCCAGCGGCGAACCGGTGATAAGCGTCGGCAATGGTCTGCCGATCCTTCGCACCGAGTAGTCAACCAAGTCCTGACGGGTGATTTTGACATCCGATCTCAAGGTGTACAGCCCCACGTTGATGTGCTCCGCTTTTGGGAAGACCCACCCATACCCGCCGGCTACCCGACTGAAATCAAAGCCCACGTTCAGATCGTCGGGAGGCGCCAGGTCCACAATTCCCTCAACGGCAAAACCGGGGCGAAACCGGGCAAATCGTCCCGTCAGCCGTCGGACCCGGCTGTGGACACCATCGGCGCCGATCAAAAAACGGGCACGGATCATGCCGCCATCCGTATCCAAGGAAACGCTTCGATCATTTTCCACAATCTTTTCGATCCGTTTCACGACCGCAAAACGAGGACCGGCGGTCACGGTTTTTTTCAGGCAAAAATCATCGAAGACCGACCGTTCGACCATGTGGCAGATGGCGGCATTGCTTTTAAGCAGTTTTGGATGGCGCATCCGGCAGCTTACCGACAGGCTGCAAACGCTTCGCTGGATCACCGGGGCGATCGAATAGCGAAGGGCTCGCACCGCCTTGACCGTCAGCCCGCCGGCACAGGTTTTCTTCCGCGGAAATGCAGTCCGATCCAATAAAAGAACCCGGAAGCCATTGTCGGCCAGGTCCCAGGCCGCGCTGCACCCGGCGGGTCCTGCGCCGACGATAACGACATCTGCTGTCAGCGAAGCTACCTTATGACTCAATGATGTTTCACTGCACATGAAATCTCCACATTGACTTGGCAGATCGGATCTGGCAAAAATTAGAATAATCATTACATTTTCGGCGAGGCCTTTCAACCGACAGCCGACCAACCACAGTAGGGAAATGGTATATGCTCACGATTAAAGAAGCGGTTCAGACGGCCATGGCTCTTCTAAAGGACCTCTACGACACCCGCAAGTTTGAAGATATCCTGCTGGAAGCGGTCGAGATGGCCGACGATGGTCGCCACTGGCAAGTTACCGTGGGGTTTTCACGCAAAGCGCTGTCCGAAAATGTCATGGAAGCCATCGGTTCGAAAAAATATCTCCGTAGCCGAAAAATCTTTCACATCGATGGTAACAGCGGAGACCTGATATCCATTAAAGACGGCGAACCGTCCTTTTAGTTAAACCCGCCATGCCGTAAGGAGCTGACCCTTGAGCCGCCAACAGCCGTTTCAATCCAAAATCAGCATCCGTTTCAACGATATCGATGCCATGGGGCACGTGAACAACGCCGTGATCTTCACCTACTTCGAAGAGGGCCGTAAAGCTCTCTTCTACGATGCATTCAGGGAATCCGCCCCCGGCGGATTCAATTTCATGGTGGCCCACCTGGAATGCGACTACATTCTGCCCATCCGCCTCGAGGACCGCCTGTTGCTAAATCTACGGGTCACCGCCATCGGCACAAAAAGCTTCGGACTGGCCTATGCCCTGATGGACGAGGCAGATGTGAACCGCATCTTCGCCACAGGATCATCCGTCCAGGTTTGCTACGACTACCGGCAACGCCAGTCGGTACCGGTCCCGCAAACGCTCAGAAAAGCACTTCTGGCCTATCACCTGCCCGCTTGAGCGATTACCGCCCCCGTTTCCCCGCCACCTGCCTCGAACTGCGGCCGTCACCCTTTCAAAAACACCAATGCGTATTAAAAATTCTATGTTTATCTCACCTCAATTAAATTCAGAGTTGATAGTTGTTGAACAATTTTCATTATCTGTCTTTTGTCTAATTAATTTTAATGGCACTTTTTTTGCTCAAGTAATAGAAATAAAACCCGATTTATAAAAGCAATAAACAAGCTGGCGGGTCTCATCTCGCCGAGCAATCGAGCGACAACGCCCGGAAAAAAGGGATAAGCCGATTGAACCGGCAATAAAGGAGAAAAAACATGCAACACGGCCGAATTGTATTCAACCGTATTTTCATTGGACTTTTCCTGCTTCTCTGGGCATCGATGGCCTCTGCCAGCCAGGACACAATCAAGATTGCATTGAACTATCCCGAAACCGGACCATACAGGAAGGAGGGTAAGGATCAGTGGAAAGCCGCCTATCTCGCTAAAAATGAAATTAACGCCGCTGGTGGCATTTTAAACAAGCAGATTGAATTGGTTACTTATGACACCAAATCCAGTGCAGCGCTGGCTGCCAAGAATGCCGCCCAAGCCATCGACAATGAAGGCGTGAAAATGGTTTTCGGCGGCTCTTCCAGTGCGGTTGCCGTGGCCGTATCCAAGGTGTGCCAGAAGAAAGGAACCCTCTTTTTCGGCACACTCACCTATTCAACAACGGTTACCGGCAGCGAGGGCAGGCGTCATACGTTCAGGGAGTGCTACGATTCGTGGATGGCGGCCAAGGCCATGTCGTCATACCTCAAAAAAAATTTTTCAGGTCAAAAATACTTCTATATCACGGCTGATTATACCTGGGGTTGGACAACCGAAGCCTCCTTGAGAAAATTCAGCGGCACTGAAGACAAATCGGTTCACAAGGGTGTGCTGACACCATTTCCCTCCACGGATTTCAGCAGTGCGCTTAAAAAGGCCGAGCAGGAGCGGCCGGATGTACTGGTATTGGTCCTTTTCGGCCAGGAAATGGCCAACGCGATCCGTTCGGCCCATAAAATGGGGATGAAGGCTCGGATGCAGATCTTGGTGCCCAATTTGACCATCGGTATGGCTGAACGCGGTGGGCCCAGAGCCATGGAGGGTGTTGTCGGAACGCTGCCCTGGTGCTGGCAGATCCCGTATAAATACAATTATACACAGGGCATCAAATTTGTTGAAGATTTCCAAAAGGAACATCAGCGCTATCCCAGCACTTCCGCCGCTTCCGCATACGCCATCATGTACGAATACAAAGCAGCCGTTGAACGGGCCGGCTCGTTTGAATCGAAAAAAGTGATCAGGGCCCTGGAAGGTCACCGCTATCGGCTGTTGAAAGATCAACAAGTCTGGCGAGAGTTTGATCATCAATCCGTTCAAACCGTTTACGTGGTGCGCTGCAAGCCAAGGGATGAGGTTATTAAGAACAAATACAATCTGGATTATTTTGAAATCATAGACAGTCTGCCGGGAGATATGGCTGCAATTACCCGTCAGGAGTGGAATGACGTTCGCAGAACGGCCGGCAAACCGACCCGTCTGGAAAAGCTGCCAGGCAACTAAAAGATCGAGGTATAGATGCCGGAACCGTACTCTTTCTTCAATAGGATGCGGCGGTTCGCCCGTAATTGTTCACCCTGCTGATAGATTTCAGTCTAAAACACGGGCTGGTTGGAATGAACCTTGAAGCACTCGCGGGTAGTAGAGCGCAGGATAATCGTTCAAGCGTTTTGGATCGATATGATTGGTGGCATAGGTGATCACCAGATCCGCCCCGGTCAGGAAGGGATGTGTTTTGGCGGCATAAATCAAAACGCCGGGAATCGACACTTCCTCCGGAGAATAAAAACCAGTCAACTGCCCCCATGGCCCTTCGGGTCGGGGGGCGATCCGCCATCCCAGGTCAGCGGCGCCGAAACCGGTGGTTTGAACCTGGACAAACTGGTTGATACGGGGTTCGAAATAAACGCCGAACTCGGCTTGGGCATCGTTGAAAAGGACTGCCGGTCTGCTGTCCATCTGTGATTCTATCTTCCATCCCAGATCCGCACCGCACCACCATTCCGGTTCACGTAAATCCCCTGTCCATGCCAGAGCCTCTTTCCACCTGGCCAGATAGGCCTGATTCCCACCTTGATTGGTTCCATATGCATAAAGATACCCCTGTCTGCAGAGCACGCCGCCGGTACCCAAAGCGACGACGAACTTGCCTGAATTTTTCCTCACGTCAGTTAACCGCCATTGTTCGGGGGGAGCATCGGGATTGTCGACCAATTGCGCATGCCAACCGGTCATGGCAAATCCCAGGTCATTTTCAAAAGGCACGATCCTCGTCAGAAAGAGCAACAAACGATTGCCGATACGAATGCCGTCGCCGGGCCAAAACCATGTTTTTTCGGATTCGGGGAAAAAGGATGCCGGTTTTCGCGCCGCCGTCTGCCTCCAGAAAAATGCCATGGGTGCCGCAGCGGGATCGCTTCCGGTCTGAATGCCGATGCTGTTGCGGATCAGATGGGCTCGGCGTCGGTCGTTGCTGTTGCCCGCACGGATAAGGGTGTCGCCAAATAGCCAGAGCACCCGGCCCTTTCCCAAGTCCACGCTGTGGGCGTCATCAGCTCCCAGCCACCGGGGGTCCTGGTGAAAGAGGCGATCGGCCGCCGGCCATGCACGGGCTCTCAGATGAACGGTAGAAGGCTGCTTTCCAATTGGCCGCTCGCAGGCCACGATACCACCAACCAGCAGTATCGCAAGAAGCAGAACGCTTGGCCTGCAGCAAATGCGTTTAACCGGAAGGTAAAAGCGATACATACTCAATTTAAGGGGGGCGTCGTTTCGGGTGTCAACGTCAGAACCGAACGGGTGTGCTTGGCGATCTCCCGGTCGCTGAACCACCAGTACATCTTCTCACCATTCATGAACGCCTCAATCTGATCTGTGGCATGGGGATGAAAAATCCGCCCGGCCACACCGCCGGACACCACCGCCAGGACCTTGTCTTCATCGGACAGATCGGCCACCATGCGAAGCGCCGCGGAGACGCTTACTGAATAGGGGTCGTCGTATTCGTACAGCCCCCGGTACAGCACCTCCACGGAGCCGGCTGCCGGTTGGGTACCGCCCCCCAGAAAGCCTTTGCCAAAGCCGTTTCTCCGGATGGGGCTGACGAAGGTGTGCCGGTGAACCTTTCCCCAATGCCACCGTCCCGGGTTGCGGCCCAGAGATTCGGACAACTTGACCCGGGCGTCCATGGCCGCCCGGATCAGGATATCCCGCTTTTCTTCAACAGTCTCGTCAGATGTCGTATCATCGAACCACTGCCCCAGATGGTCGGTCAACACCATTTGCTGAAACCGTTCCTGCCAGAAATACCAGACCTTCAGCATCTTTGCTGCCAGATCGTCTCGCAGTTCATCGGAAAAGGTAAGCCATGCGAAACGCTCGTAAATGGTATGAAACACGGTGGCACCGACAGCGTCGATATCGTCATGCAGGTCCCATTGGTCCAGTATCTCTGCCAGGTCCAATGTTTGGGGGGAGGCAGCCAGAACCGCGACCATATATGGCACCAGTTTTTCCGCCATCAGGTTGCGGGTATCCCGCTGGTAGCGCCAGTGATCATCGACGGTTTTCTCGCCGGGGGTGTTCATCAGCCCTTTAAGCCGCCTGTATCGATAAGAGGGGGACTGGTGGGACGAGTAGTAATAGGGGTAGCCTTGCGTCACCGTGTGATGGTTGCAGGTACCCACCCATCCCTTATCCGGGTTATAGGCGTGGGGCATCTGTTCGAAAGGGACAAACCCGCGCCAGTTGTCCCTGCCGTCGGTCACGGGATACGGGACGGTTCCATCTCCGTTGGATCGGATGGGTAGCCGCCCGGAGACCTGCCAGCCGATGTTTCCCTGCGTATCAGCAATGACGAAGTTGAAGGAAATGGTATTTATTTTCTCAATTGCCGATACCGCTGAGTCAACGGTAGGGGCGGTCAGCAAGGGCACAAAACCGATTGTAGGTGTCATGGTCTCATAAGCTGCCCATCGGAGGGAAAGGACCTTGTCGGATTCAAGCCCTTTGATGACATCTGATACTACCGGTCCTCGTTTGGTCAAGCGGATCTTAACACGTTCGTTTCGGAAACCATCTTCAGCCTTCCCGTCCTTGATCCTGATTTCTTCCTCTATGACCGTAAAAGGAATGGAAACGGTTCCTTCAAGGAAATGATCAGCGTCAGTCGGATCAATGGTTTCAACATAAAGATCCTGAATGTCAATATATGCATTGGCCAAACCTACGGCAATGTGGTCGCTGCGAAAAATCGGCAGTCCGGCAAGCCCGGGTACAGCCACACCGACAACCCTGAAATCCGGTGTAACGATACCTACCGGGTAGAATGGCCCCGGAAGGATTCCGGTCTTCATGTGCGGATCATCACACAAGACGGGCTTCCCACCAGAAGACATGGCCGGCCCGACCACCCAGTTGTTGCTGCCTACTTCGAGCGCGCCATCTTTTAAAAATTCCATGGTTTTTGAGTCTGCCGCCACATCCACCGCAGTGGCGCCCGGTGTTCGAGAGGCACTTCGTATGGAAAGGCCTTCATCATCCGGGTTTATATTCAGTGGAAATATCTCTCTGGCCTTTGTCTCGCCAAGCTTCTCCACGAGCATCTGGGCAACGACTTCCGTTTTCAGATTCGCCGACATATCCCAGCTCATCAGGTAATAAATTGCCAACGCATCATTTATCGTCCAGGGTTCAGGTGATATTCCCGCAAGTTTGAACTCAAGGGGAAAAGAACCCTCGCCGGTTTGGATGTATGCATTGATTCCGTCGACATAATTTTGAAAAAAAACTCGGGTTTTCTCATCAAGTATGCGGGAATGCTTTATCGCCTGGCGGTGGAAGCCGATGGTTCGGTGCCTGATATCCAGTGCCCTGGCTTTCTCTCCGGCCAGTTCACAGATTCGCCCTTCGGCAAAAAGCCGGGTCTGGGTCATCTGAAACAACCGATCCTGGGCGGTAACATATCCCAAGGCCCGCATGGCGTCATCCAGGGTATCGGCGTGGATATAGGCCATTCCTTTTTCATCCCGCACCACTTTTACAGGCGCATCGATGCCTTTTAAGACAAGGGTGCCATCGGTCTGGTAACGATTGAGTCCGGCACATCCGGCACTTAGCAACAGGCAGAGCAGCAACGTATACCTGGTGATACTGTACATGTGCACCTCCCAAATTGACCGTTCCTTAAAAAGCTGATTCAGGCCACGCGCGGCCATATATGCGCAAGGAAACGGGATGACGTAGGCGCGGCTTCCAACCGCGATCATACCCATGTGCTCGCGGCTGGAAGCCGCGCCTACGAAAAACCGACCTTGATTGGGGGACGTTTCTTTAGAAGAAGTCCGATATCTGTGTTACGCTTCATCCTTGGTCATTGCGGGATCAGGCTTCATAAAACTGACGGATAAAATCCTCACAATAGGAAAAGGACCAATGCCGATTTGTCAGTAGGTCGGCAGCCGTTTTGCCATCTCCGGTGCGGATCAGTTCAACAAGCTCGTCGTGTTCCCGGCAATTTTGGCGTTCCCATTCGCGAATAAAACGGCGACGGGGAAAATCATAGAGCCTTTGTTTAAAGGGGGTAACAATTTTTTTGACCTGTCGATTGTCAGACATGTCAAGAAAGTGGTTGTGGAAGGCAAGGTTGAATCCGAAAAATTCGGCATAACGATCGTCGAAATCATCCCGTTCGATCATCTCCTTCATGTTGCCATTGATAGCGGTCATGGCATCAAGGCGTTCGTCGGTGAACCGACTGCAGACGTCAACCAGCACAGAGGCCTCTAGCGCACCCACAATGTCGTATGCGTCTTTGACGTCCCGCAGGGACAGGCGGTTCATCAGTACCCCCCGACGCGGCAGGATGGTGACAAAGCCTTCGCACTCTAACTGGATGATCGCGTCGCGCAGGGGGGTTTTGCTGATCCCCAGCCGTTCACTCATCTCATTGAGCCGGATATACTCACCAGGGACAATGCGGCCGTTGAGCATCTCAGTGCGTAAATACTGGTAAACCTGCTCCCGCAGCGAACGCAGCTCAAAGGGGTTGACGTTTTTGTTATCTGTGGGTGAAAGCAATCGCTTTTCTCATCCGAAGACCTTTTCGATACCTTTTTGGGTGGCCTGGACCATCCGATCCGCCTCATCTTTAGTGATCACCAGCGCCGGGGCGTAGTAGAGCGTGGTGTTGAGTCCAGGCAGGCTGCTGTTGGTTCTTCCGAGCAGTACTCCCTCTGACTTGACGGCATCGACCACAGCACCGATCTGTGCCTCGCTGGGCGGCTGTTTGCCCTGTTTATTGGCCACCAGTTCCACACCGCAGAAAAGGCCTTTGCCGCGAACGTCGCCGACGGCGGGGTGGTCCAGCAGTTCCCCGAGTCTGCCGAGCAGGTAGTCCCCCATTACCCGGCTGTTTTCGACCAGATTTTCAGTTTCCATGATGCGGATGTTCTCCAGCGACGCCGCCATGGCGCCGGCACAACCGCCGTAGGTGGAGATGTCTCGAAAAAAATGCATGCGTTTGTCCGGGTCGGCCGGATCGTTGAGAAACAGATCGTAAACGTGCTGCTTGACCACCGTGGCGGAAATGGGCTCATAGGCGCTGGCCATGCCCTTGGCCAGGGTGATCATGTCCGGGTCCACATCGAAATGCTGGTGCCCGAAAAACGTGCCGGTTCTCCCAAACCCGGCCACCACCTCGTCGATGACCATAAACACACCGTATTTTTTGCATATCTCCTGGAGAATGGGAAAATACTCATCCACCGGGACGATGATGCCGCCGCCGGCAGTGATCGGCTCCACGATCAATCCGCCCACACGCTCAGGCCCCTCTTTCAGAATGATCTCCTCGACGACGCTGGCGCACTGGATGTCACAGTTCGGGTAGCTTTTGTCGAAAGGACAGCGGTAGCACAGGCAGTGTGGTATCTGCACGAAACCCTCCGGAAAGGGACCGAAGGCCTTTTTGCGCTCGGCCTGTCCGGAGGAGGCCAGCACGGCAATGGTGGTACCGTGATAGTCCCGGTCCCGATATAAAATCTTATATTTACCTTTGCGAGCCGGATCGATGGTGGTGGCTTGGCGGATGATCTTGTAGCTTTTTTCGTTGGCCTCGGACCCGCTGTTGGAATAATAGACTTTACCCATTGTCGGCAACAGCTCGATTAATTTACTGGAAAGTTTGATGGAAGGGATCGTGCCGACGCTACCTGCGAAGTATGGCATCTTCTTCATCTGGGCGGCCACGGCATCGGCAATGCTGTCGCGGCCGTAGCCCACATTGACGCACCACACGCCGCCGGAAGTCGCATCTAAGTATTCCCGTCCGCGGATATCCGTGACCATCAATCCTTTGCCCGCCACGATGATCATCTGCTCTTGGCTCTGAAAACATTTGTGGGGTTTGATGTGATGCCACAGGTGATCCCTGTCGCCTCCGACCATCTCATCCACGCCGTAATCCAGGACATGCGACAATGATTCGTCCACTCAATGCTCCTTTTATGCTTGTTGACATCCATCATCAGGAAAAAGGCACTGCGTTTCCAATATACAGATGCCTGATATATCAAACACCATTTTTAAAGTAAAGAATCCTGACTCGTGGGATAAAGGTAGTTCCATCGTCCCCTCGCCCCTTTGGGGAGAGGGACAGGGTGAGGGGTGGTTTTTGATGTTTCATCAAAGCCTGCATTGGCATTTGACATCATGTGGTGTCTTGGGATAACCAGTCCAAGGATTTTTCGTTTAGGATGTTGCATCTTCCGGGGCAGATTAAAAAAGACACGCGTTTACGCTGAGGCCATACTGCAAGTGAAACCAACAAAATCTAAGAATATACTTAAAGAAGCCATCATCAACTGCCTGTCCAGCATCCCAATTTTCGCTGACCTGGATCCCGCTGAACTGAACACGATCAGCGACCACATGCATGTGTCGCGGTTTGAAGCAGGCGATCTCGTCTTTAGTGAAGGCGACCCGGGCGACGAAGTGTGCTTTGTGGTTGACGGCACACTGGACGTATTGAAATTGTATGACGGAAAGGTTGAACGGAAGATCGCCGTTAAAGCACCGGGCGGTTCCTTAGGGGAAATGGCCGTCATCGGCAACTTTTCCCGTACCGCCACAGTCAAATCACGCACCGATGTCACTCTGCTCACCCTGCCGCGTAGACGCTTCGATCAGATCTGCGATGAACACCCGAAAATCGGTGTTAAAATCCTGAGGTCGATCGCTCGACTGCTGAGCCTGCATCTTCGTGACACGTCCCAGGAGTTGCTGGAAATTATCTCACCGAAATAGTAAGCTTTATTGGTTTTTCTCAATCCGCACTATGATCAAGTCCATAAAAAAATCCGGGTCGGCCGCTGCCATTTTCATCAGCGGATAAATGATCGGCATCCGGACACCACAACGTATAATTTTGATTGACATTTGGCCAATCATTTTATTAAATGGGTTACCCATTAACATTAAATGCCACGTAACCTACTTTTTTTTCTTTTGGCTGAAGAGAGATCCAATATAGGCAAACCATGTTTAAAAAAACAAACCAGCAACGCATTTTCGAAGACCTGGTCGCTCAGATCGAAGGGGCCATTCTCGATGGTCGCCTAAAAACCGGCGACAAGCTGCCGGCCCAACGGGACCTCGTCGATATGTTTCAAACCAGCCGGGGGCCCCTTCGCGAGGCCTTGCGTGTCTTGGAGCAAAAAGGGCTTCTGGAAATCAAGCGCGGTGTTCGCGGCGGGGCGGTGGTCAAGCAGCCCGGCATGGCACCGGTGGCGGAAAGCCTGGGCCTTTTGATCCGCCACCGCGAAATCACCCTGGCAGAGCTCTCCGAATTCCGGGAGGGGGTCGAAGGCAGCGTGGCCGCCATCGCCGCCCAGCGAGCCACGCCGGCTGATATCCGGCAACTCAAATCACTGCTGAAACAGGCCAAAAAACAAGTAGGTGAAGGTATCGAGGCGTGGGAACGGTTTTGCCAGGTGGACAATCGCATCCACGTGGCCATTGCCAAAGCCGCTGGCAACCGGGTATACGAATTCGTCCTGCGCATGGTCCACGATAACATCCAGCAGTACTATGAGGCCCACCCCCTGAAAGACCAGCCGATCATGCAGGAAAACTATCAGGATCTGTGCGATATTGTCACTGCACTGGAAAAACAGCAGTCCACGGCCGTGCGCTCACTCATGCAAAGTCACGTAAGGCGTTTCAACAGATATATGAACAGCCAAGGAGGCAACCCATGAACACCCAAGAATATCTCGATCTGGAAAACGAATATGGCGCCCACAACTACAAACCCCTGGACGTCGTCCTGACAAAGGGTGAAGGCGTTTGGGTATGGGATGTAGACGGCAAACGATACCTGGACTGCCTGGCTGCTTACAGTGCGGTCAACCAGGGCCACTGCCACCCGGCAATTATGAAAACCATGCTGGCCCAGGCCCAGAAACTGACCCTCACCTCCCGGGCTTTCCGCAACGACCAGCTGGGGCATTTTTATAAAGAGATCTGCGAAATGACCCGCTCCCACAAAGTGCTGCCCATGAACAGCGGCGCCGAAGCGGTGGAAACCGTGATCAAGGCGGTGCGAAAATGGGGCTACCAGGTCAAAGGCATCCCCGAGGATCAGGCCGAGATCATCGTCTGCGCCAACAACTTTCATGGCCGTACCATCACCATCGTGGGATTTTCCACCGACCCGACGGCCCGCAGCGGATTCGGCCCATTCACCCCGGGTTTCAAAGTCATCCCCTTCGGCGATGCCGATGCCCTGGAAGCGGCCATCACCCCAAACACCGCCGGATTCCTGGTGGAGCCCATCCAGGGTGAAGCCGGCGTCATCATACCAAAAGCCGGCTATCTCAAGGCCGCCCGCGAGATCTGCGATCGTCACAACATGGTGCTGATCCTCGACGAAATCCAGACCGGTCTGGGACGCACCGGACGGCTCTTGGCCGAAGAGCACGAAGGCATCGAGGCCGACCTGACCCTGGTGGGCAAAGCTCTGTCCGGCGGTTATTATCCAGTGTCTGCCGTCCTGTCCAATAAAGAGGTCATGGATGTACTGCAGCCCGGCGAACACGGATCGACCTTTGGTGGCAACCCGCTGGCCTGCGCCATCGCCCGCACCGCCATCCGAGTGCTCAAAGAAGAAAAAATGATTGAAAACGCCAGCCAAATGGGCGACTATTTTCTTGTCGGCCTGGAAAAGATCCAGAGCCCGCACATCAAGGAGGTGCGCGGCCGCGGCCTGATGATCGCCATGGAGCTTTTTCCCGAAACGGGTGGCGCCCGACCGTTCTGCTACAAGCTGGCCGACCGGGGCATCCTGTGCAAGGAAACCCATGAAAACACGATCCGCTTCGCCCCGCCCCTGGTTATCAAAAAAGAGGAAGTGGACTGGGCACTGGAACAGATCGATGCGGTGATGAAAGCATAAAGGAGGAAAACCCGTGAAACGCGATTTTCTGCATGTCACCGATTTTAGCGCCGATGAAATCCAGGCAACCTTCGCCCTGGCCAAAGAGGTCAAGGCACGTCTCGAACGCCGGGAGGACTATAAACCGTTCAAGGACCACAGCATGGCCATGATCTTCGCCAAGCCGTCCGCCCGCACGCGCATCTCCTTTGAAACGGGTTTTTTCCGCTTGGGCGGCCACGCTCTCTACCTGGGCCCTTCGGACATCTCCATCGGCAAGCGTGAGGCGGTCAAGGATATCGCCCGGGTGGTGGCCCGTTACAACGACGTGATCATGGCCCGGCTCTTCGCCCACCAGCATGTACTGGAACTGGCCGAATACGCATCGGTACCGGTGATCAACGGTCTGACCGACTACAACCACCCCTGCCAGATCATGGCGGATATGTTCACTATTTTGGAACACCGCGGCCACCTCAATGACCTGAAGGTGGCCTACGTGGGCGATGGCAACAACATCGTGCACTCCTGGCTGCGCCTGGCTCAACGCTTGCCCTTCCACTTTGTCTGCGCCTGTCCGGACGACTATGCACCCGACGCACAGACCATTGCCGACGCCCGACAGGCTGGCCTGTCGGAGATAGAAATCAGCCACGATCCCAAAGCAGCCGTCAAGAATGCCGATATCGTCTATACGGATGTGTGGGCCTCCATGGGACAAAAAGATGAAGCCGAAACGCGCAAAGCGCGTTTCCAGGGGTTCCAGGTCAATGATGAACTGATGGCCGCCACCGGCAAGGCCAGCCTGTTCATGCACTGCCTGCCTGCCGAACGCGGCGTGGAAACCACCGACTCGGTTCTCGAATCCAAGGCGTCGATCATCTTCGACGAAGCGGAAAACCGAATGCATGCCCAAAATGCCATCCTCCTGAAAATTTGCAGAAAAGCCTGATGAAGAAAAAAGCCAATCAGAGGCCCGTATTGCTGGTCGCCCTGGGCGGAAACGCCATGATTCAGAAGGGGCAGGCCGGCAGCGTGGAGGAACAGTTCGACAACCTGAAGGTCCCAATGAACCAGATCGCCAGGTTGTCAAGGGACTACCGGGTCATCATCACCCACGGCAACGGTCCCCAGGTGGGCAACCTGCTGCTTCAGCAGGAATGCTGCGACACCGTTCCACGGCTGCCACTGGAGATTCTCGTAGCCCAGACCCAGGGACAAATCGGCTACATGATTGAATCGACCCTGGACGAAGCCCTGATGGCAATGGGCATCAACAACCAGCCGTTGGTCAGTCTGATCAGCTATGTGGTGGTGGACGAAACCGACAAAGCCTTCAAATCGCCCTCCAAGCCGGTGGGGCCCGCATTCACCAAAGAAAAGGCCGCCACCCTGCCCTATCCCACGATCAAAACCCCCAAAGGCTACCGGCGCGTCGTGGTTTCTCCCAAACCGGTGACCATTGTTGAAAAGCGGGAGATCAGGACCTTGATTGGTGCGGAATTCATCGTGATCTGTTGCGGCGGCGGCGGTATTCCGGTGGTACGCGCCGGACGCACATTCGACGGAGTGGATGCCGTTATCGATAAGGATCTGGCCAGTGCCCGCCTGGCCGAAGAGGTGGGTGTTGACCTGTTCGTCATGGCCACGGATGTGGGTGGCGTGGCCCTGAATTTCGGTAAGCCAGATGAACGCTATCTGACCTCCGTCAGTCTGGCGGAATCAGCCAAATTTATCATCGATGGCCATTTTTCCGCCGGCGCCATGCTGCCTAAAGTGGAAGCAGCCATGCAGTTCGTCGACAGCGGAGGGAAACGGGCGATAATTACCCGGGTCGACCGCATCGTCGATGCGGTGGCCGGAACGGCCGGAACTGAATTCATTAATAATTAAGGAGGACGCTCCCATGGCAGCTTTTCCGTTGGCGCACGTGATTGAGTCCCAGCAGTTCGACCGGGAACTGCTGGAAGTTGTTTTCCACACCGCCGACCAGATGAAGGCAGACCTTTATGGTGAACGCCGCTTTGCCAGGTCACTGGAGGGCAGAATCATGGCCTCCCTGTTTTACGAACCCTCCACCCGTACCCGTTTTTCTTTTGAAAGCGCCATGCTGCGTCTGGGGGGATCGGTGATCACGACGGAAAACGCCCGGGAGTTCTCCAGCGCGGCCAAGGGGGAAAGCCTCTCCGACTCCACACGCATCATGAACGGCTATGCCGACGTAATCGTCATGCGCCACAATGAGGCAGGCAGCGCGGCACGGGCTTCGGAAATTTCCTGTATCCCGGTAATCAATGCCGGCGACGGCGCCGGCCAGCATCCGACCCAGGCCCTGCTGGACATGTATACCATCGTGGACGCCTTCCCGGGAAAAAACAGCCTCAAAATCGCCATGGTGGGTGACCTGCGCTACGGGCGAACGGTAAGGTCTTTGTCTTACCTGTTGACCAAGTATGAGAACGTGGAGATCACCTTCGTTTCGCCTCCGGTTTGTAAGATGGAGGGAGACATCAAAGCCTACCTAGATAAAAACAACGTTCCGTGGCGCGAAGAGATAGACCTGGCCAAAGTTGCCCCGGAGGTGGACTGCGTCTATATGACCCGCATCCAAAAGGAGCGGTTCCATGACCCTGAAGACTACAAAACGGCCGCCGGCAAATTTATCCTTACTCCGGAACGGGTTCAGACCATGAAGCCGGACGCCATCATCATGCATCCGCTGCCCCGGGTGGACGAAATCCCCAAGGACGTGGACGACGATCCCCGGGCACGCTATTTTCAGCAAGCCATGAACGGCCTTTACATCCGTATGGCGCTGCTGTACCTGCTATTGAAAAAAGATTAGTTCGTGTCCGTCCAGAAACGGCATCTTGCGGCCCAGCCCGGCGTTCTCACATTTTCACGCACGTAGTGAAGCTTCAGCGCTATCCTCGACGCAGCGCTGCTACGCCTGCGGGTGCGAAAATGCTGCGGCCTTGGCCTGAACCACAATCTACCATTTTTAGATAGACACTTTTGAAGCAAATGCAGCACATCTTCATTAAATGTTTTTTCGTATAAAAATGACCCTCCGCAGCATATAGCCACGCTGTAAATGTTTACACCACATATAGTGGCGCAAATCATCTTACAACCCCCCAAATTGTGCTTTCTACTTTACAACCATCGGCCGTGATGGTATCACCATACCAGTAATCGCCCACTCCGGCGGCTGCTTCGGGTATTTCAATGGTAACCAACATAATCCATTGCTATTTCGTCTTCGGACGCAACGGCTGTTGCTGAGCCTAATCGAGCGTTGATCGCTGGACCGGCAAGCAGGAGCAGGTAACGATGAAACTTAAAAAGCTGGACATTGTCGGGTTTAAATCATTTTTCGAAAAGGCCAGCATCGCCTTCCCCCCAGGCATCTGTGCGGTGGTTGGACCCAATGGCTGCGGCAAAAGCAATGTGGTGGATGCCCTCCGCTGGGTCATGGGCGAACAGAGCATCAAGCAGCTTCGGGGCAAGGACAGAGAAGACATTATCTTTTCGGGCGCCAGCGGCAAGCCACCGTTGAACCTGGCCGAAGTATCCCTGACCCTGGTCAACGACAACGGCAGCATGCCTGAAGCTTTCAGGGATTTCAGCGAGGTGATGGTGACCCGCCGGCTTTACCGCAGTGGCGAAAGCGCCTACCTGATCAACAAGCAGGCCTGCCGTCTCAAAGACATCCACAACATCTTCATGGGCAGCGGCGTGGGCGCCCGCACCTACGCGGTAATTCAGCAGGGAAACATCGGCGCCATTACTGACGCCGGCCCCGACGAAAGACGGGTCTTCATCGAGGAGGCGGCCGGCGTCACCCGCTACAAGATGCGCAAAACCGAAGCCCTGAGAAAGCTGAACGCCACCAACCAGAACCTGCTGCGGGTGAAGGACATCATCACCGAAATCGACCGACAGATGGCCGGACTCAAACGCCAGGCCCAGAGGGCCGAGCGATTCAAGAAACTTAAGGCCGAGGCTCGGGAGGTCGACATCCGGCTCATCCGCCACCGCGATTCTAACCTGGGCCGTCAGATGGACGAAGCCGGCAAATTACTCAAATCACTCAAAGACGAAGACATCGGCCAGAACACCCGACTTCAACAGATCGACGCGGCTATCCAAGCCATCAAACTTCGACGCTCTGAAAAAGATCGGGAGATCGCCTCACAGAAGTCCAGCAAGTTCGAGATTCAGCGCAAGATCGACCGCATGGAGGCCGACCTGGCCCACATGAGAACGGACCGGGAGCGGCTGATGCACGAAGTCACCGAACTCGATGCCGCCAAGACGGATCTATCGGCCAAGAACAGTACGATCGTCTCGGAGATCGAGGGGGTCCAGCGTCAGCACCAGTTGCTGCAATCCCAAATCAGTGAAATGAAAGAGACCATCGCGCTGGAAAATAACGATTCTTCCGGCCTGCGTGGACGCATCGACACGTTGAATCGGGCGTTGGAAACCAGCAAAAACGATCTGATGAAAATGGTGGCCGAGGAGGCCCGGGTAAAAAACACTCACCAGAATGCCGCCAACAACCGCGACAATCTCAAGCGTCGACTCAAACGCACTGACGAAGAAGCGGTATTGGCCGAAAAAACCGTACGAGAAGTCTCCAGTCGCCGCGAGGCTGCAGATGCCGGACTGAGCTTAATAAAAAACGAAATCCGGGACCTGGAGGGTCGGATTGCGTCCCTGAAAAAGGAATTGGATGCTGGCATTGCGTCTTTGTCCGCCCAGGTCAAAACCACCCAGACCCTCGATATGGAGCGCAACAAGGCCCGCAGCAGCCTGGCCACCCTGAAAAAGATGGAAGCAAACCTGGACTGGTATCGGGACGGAGTCAAAGCCGTCTTCAAAGCCGCCAGACAGGAAACGCCGCAATCGGAGTCCACCCGGCCCACCGGTATCGTCGGCCTTCTGGCCGACGTGATCGATCCGACCCCCACCTATGAAACCGCTGTCGAGGCGGCCTTGGGCGAATCCCTCCAATATATCCTTGTTCAGGACCAGCCTTCAGGCGCCGATGCCATCGGCTATCTGCAGCAAGCTCAGGCCGGACGGTGCGGATTCATCCCTGTGGGCGGCATGCGAGCCGTGGACGATCGACCGATTAAACAACCGGAATCCGACCACCGCCTGCTGAATTACGTCCGCGTCAAGGATGGTTTCGAATCGGTGGCCGGCGCCTTGCTTGGGCATGTGGTGGTCGCCGACACGCTGGAAACGGCCCGGGAAATTTTCAACCGCAACGGCAAGACGCAGACCGTGGTCACACGGGGTGGCGACCTGCTCTCCTACCAGGGGGTGATGATCGGGGGCAGCCCGGATAAGCTGTCGGGCATTTTGGCCAAAAAGCAGGAAATCAAATCTCTGGACGTGCAGTGCGACCAGCTTGAAACCCGGATGGAGGAGGCTCACAGCCGTCAGACGGAAATGGAAATTCAGGTCCGCAGCCTTGAAAAGCAGCTGCAGGAAACCATCACCGAAAAAAGCAGCGCCGCCCAAGACGCCATGGAGGCGGAAAAGGCCCTCTACCGAGCCGACGAAGACCTGAAAAACGCCCGGCGACACCTTGAGATTGTCCGGCTGGAGCAAGAACAACTCATGGGCGAAGAGATGGACCTTGACGAAGAGATCGAGCGCTACCATGACCTGCTGGAAGCCATGGCCCGCAACGTCACCGAAGCCCAGGAACATGTGGCCCGTACATCGGCCCAGATCGATGAAACCGCCTCGAAGCTGGAAGCCTTCAATCAGCGAATCGTGGAGCTGAAGCTCAAACTCACCTCCGCCAGCGCCAACCTGGACAATAGCACCGGTACGCTTCGCCGCCTGAAAGATTTCCAGGCAGACGGGATCCGACGCCTCGAACAGCTCTCCTTTGACATTACCGTAAAAACCGAAAAGATCATAGCAACCGAACAACGTAACGAAATCACCGGCCGGGATCTTGCCGCCCATTACGACGCGCTTAAGCAGATAGACGGCCGATTGGGTGCAGATGAAAAGGTGTTTGGTGACATCGATGCACGATTGAAGAAAAATGACGCACAGATTTCCCAGATCCAAAACCAGCGCGAGGCGCTTCATCAGAAAATCCGCATGCTGGAAATGGATTTGGCTGAAAAACGAATCAAGCGGGAAAATCTGGAAAACCGCTGCCAGGAATACTACCACTGTACCATCGCCGAACTCGGCAAAACCGATGAAGAGCCGGATGAAACCGCCAAGCAAAACCCCGAGGAACTTGAAACAACCCTGGCCACCATCCGCCAAAAAATCATCAATATCGGCGACGTCAACCTGGAGGCGATCCGTGAATTCGAGGAACAAAAGGAGCGCTACGATTTCCTTTGCGAACAGCGGGACGATCTCGTCAAAGCCATCGATGGCTTGCACAAGGTGATCCGTAAGATCAACCGCATCACCCAAGAACGGTTTCTGGACACCTTCAGCCGCATCAATGAAAAACTCAAGGAAGTATTTC